>NZ_JBIUBW010000023.1:63312-129753 GCF_044548465.1 Streptomyces sp. NPDC052023
TCCTTCCGGACCGCCGCCCTCGTTCGGTGAGCGCCCCGGCGGTCCCGGTCCTTCCGGACCGCCGCCCTCGTTCGGTGAGCGCCCCGGCGGTCCCGGTCCTTCCGGACCGCCGCCCTCGTTCGGTGAGCGCCCCGGCGGTCCCGGCCCCTCCGGTCCCTCGGCCTTCGGAGAGGCGCCCGGCGCTCCCGGCTCCTCCGGCCCTTCCGCGTTCGGTGAGCGGCCCGGACCCTCCGGTCCGCCCGGATTCGGTGGTGAGCGCCCCGGGGCCCCCGGCCCCTCCGGTTTCGGCGGCGACCCGTCACGGCCGGTGCCCCCACCGCCGGGGCCGACCCCGAACGCCGGTCCCGGTGGGCCCGGCGGTCCCGGTACGCACCCGGGCGCCCCGCAGGCCTTCCACCAGTCCGGCCCGCCCGCCCCGCCCGCGTTCCCGCAGGAGACGGGCCGGCCACAGCCGGGTGGGCCGTCCTTCGGCGGCGGTGACGACGACTGGGTGCTCTCCCCACCGTCCTCCACCGGCCCCGGCGGCCAGGGCGTCCCGGGGCAGCCCGGCGGTCCCGGACAGCCGGGCGGCTACGGCTACCCGCACCCCGGTACCCAGCCCGGACCCCCGCCCGGTCCCGCCGCCCCGCAGCGGCCGGCGACCTGGACGGCGACCATCGGCCCCGACCGTGAGTACTTCATGGCGATGATGCAGCGCTCCGGCCCCGAGGCCGCGGGCCTGAACCTGCCCGCGTACTCCCCGGAGCAGCAGCGGGCGCTCACCGGAAACCAGGTCACGATCGGCCGCCGCCGGCACTCCACCGGCGACACCCCGGACATCGATCTGGCGGTGCCGCCGGAGGACCCGGGCGTCTCGCACCAGCACGCGGTGCTCGTGCAGCAGCCGGACGGCAGCTGGGCGGTCGTCGACCAGAACTCGACCAACGGCACCACGGTCAACGGCTCGGAGGACCCGATCCAGCCCTTCGTGCCCGTGCAGCTCCAGGACGGCGACCGCGTGCACGTGGGCGCCTGGACGACGATCACGATCCGCCGCGGCTGACGGAGCGGGCGGGGCGGCGGTTCAGACGGGGAGGGGCCAGGCGTACGGCCCCTCCGGCTCGTCCAGCCACGCCCACTCGCGTCCGCCGGCGACGGTGATGCCGTACCGCTCCCGCCCCGGCCGTCCCTCGCGCTCCCACATCGCGTACGCCTCCTGCGGATCGAGGCTGCCGCGGGTGAGGGCGAGCAGGAACCGGAAGAGCTCGTGCTCCCGCCCCCGGCGCGGCACCGCACCCAGCCCCGCCGGCGCCTGCCCGGGCCGCCCGGTGCCGCGCAGCGGGACGAAGTAGGCGGGCGTGCGCAGGAAGTGCCCCTCGGCGTACCCGGCGTCCCGCACGGTCAGCGCGATCAGCCCGGTGGCGAACGGCGTCAGGATCCGGCCGCCGGGACGGCACTGGGCGAGCCAGGCCGGCGGGATCGACGCGAGCGTGCAGGTCGCGATGATCCGGTCGAAGGGAGCGCGTTCGGGCACCCCGCGCGCCCCGTCACGGGTGACGACCACCGGGCGGTACCCGGCGGCGTCCAGATGCCGGCGGGCCGACTCGGTGATCTCCGGCTCCAGATCGACGGTGGTGACGAGAGCCCCGTCGCCGAGCCGGTGGGCGAGCAGCGCCGCGTTGTAGCCGGTGCCCGCGCCGATCTCCAGCACCCGGTCGCCGTCCTCCACCCGCAACTCGGTGAGCATCATCGCCATCAGCGAGGGCTGGCTGCTGGACGAGACCAGCTCCCCGTCCCGCAGCCGGGTCGCCAGCGGGGTGTCGTCGTAGGCACCGCGCACCCAGCGCTCCCGGGCCTCCGGGTCGGGGCTCTCGCCCCAGCGCCGCTCGTAGCCACCGAGGGCGCCCACGTAGTAGTACGGCACGAAGAGGTGCCGGGGCACCGCGGCGAAGGCCTCCCGCCAGACCGGGTCCGCGGCCCACGCTCCGCTCGCGTCGATCTCCCGCACCAGCGCGGCCCGGGCCGCGGCGGCGACAGCCTCCAGATCCTTGTCGAGTGCGTGCGCGCCCATAGGTCCACTGTGCTGCGCTTCGGACCGCGAGGCGAGTACCCGGGCCCCGCGGGGTGGCTGGTCCGGCCCCGCGGGGTGGCTGGTCCTAGGCCTTGAGTCCTCGTCCCCCACGTCTGAGAGCATGGACGGGTGAATGAGATTCGGCGCGGCACGCTTCAGGAGCAGACCTTCTACGAGCAGGTCGGCGGGGAGGAGACCTTCCGCCGCCTGGTCCACCGCTTCTACCAGGGAGTCGCCGAGGACCCGATCCTGCGGCCGATGTACCCCGAGGAGGACCTGGGCCCTGCCGAGGAGCGCTTCACGCAGTTCCTGATCCAGTACTGGGGTGGCCCGACGACGTACAGCGAGAACCGTGGCCACCCGCGCCTGCGCATGCGGCACGCGCCCTTCGCCGTCGACCGGGCCGCGCACGACGCCTGGCTGAAGCACATGCGGGAGGCCGTCGACGAGCTGGGCCTGTCCGAGGAACACGAGCACACGCTGTGGAAGTACCTGACGTACGCGGCGGCCTCGATGGTGAACACCGCGGGCTGAGAGGGCCCTCACCCGGTCCGGCGGCGTCAGCGCACGCTGACGCCCAGCATCCCGAGCCCGGCACGCCGCACCGCGATCGACCCGTACGGGGTGCGCAGCCGCAGCCAGGCACCCGAGGAGAACAGCGCCAGCTCCTCGGCCCCGGCCGCAGCCCGCAGGAATCCCAGCGACTGGGCGGCATGCACGGCCCGCACGGGCAGGGGGGTGTTCCCGACGGTCCGGGACCAGATCTCCCGGCCCAGCCGGTCGAGTTCGGCCCGGGTACGGCCTTCCGGTGGCAGTTCCTCCGTACGCGCCCGGAATTCGGTCACCACGGCGGCGACCATCGCCAGCAGGCTCCTGGCTCCCGGCAGACCACGCTCCGGCCGCCAGCCACCACGCGGCGGCAGCACCCCCGCCCACGGCGGCCCGGTCACCGCGCCCGGAACGGCCGCCGTCGCCGCCTTCTCGTCCACGGACTCCAGCAGCTCACCGGCGGACACCGTCACGTCGAGGGTGACGTCCAGCCCGTCCTCGTACGGCTTGGCCAGCCGCACCGCGCGGATCGCCAGCACCTCGAAGGAGGGCGGCCGGCCGAAGACGGCGAGTGCGGTACCCGCGGCCTGCAGGCGCACCGCGGCTCCACGGTCGTAGTGGAGCAGCCGGGAGAGGAAGGCCGCGAGGTCCGCCGCCTCCCCCTCGTCGGCGAGGTGGAGCACCGTCATGCGGCGACGGCCTCCTCCGCGTCGTCCATGTACTCCTCGAGGAACTCGCGTTCCTCCGCGGTGATCCGGCGCGGCCGCTGCGCCTCGAAGTCGAACGGCACGATCACCGTCGAGGCACGTACGTAGATCTGCTCGCCGTCCTTCACCTCGTAGGTGAGGGTGAAGGAGGCGGCCCTGATCTCCGTGACCCACAGCTCGATGTCCACCGGCGCGTGCCGGTGGACGAGCTGCCGCTTGTAGTCGATCTCATGGCGCGCCACCACGGACCCCTGCTTGAACTCCTTGTCCGGGCGGAACAGGAAGTCGATACGGGCTTCCTCCAGGTACCGGAGGAACACCACGTTGTTGACGTGGCCGTACGCGTCCATGTCCGCCCAGCGCAGCGGGCAGCGGTAGATGTGCCGCAAGAGATCAGCCCCGGGTCAGCTTCTTGTAGGTGGCGCGGTGCGGACGGGCGGCGTCCGGACCGAGCCGCTCGATCTTGTTCTTCTCGTACGACTCGAAGTTGCCCTCGAACCAGAACCACTTGGACTCACCCTCGTAGGCGAGGATGTGGGTCGCCACACGGTCGAGGAACCACCGGTCGTGGGAGACGACCACGGCGCAGCCGGGGAACTCCAGCAGCGCGTTCTCCAGGCTGGAGAGGGTCTCGACGTCGAGGTCGTTGGTGGGCTCGTCGAGGAGCAGCAGGTTGCCGCCCTGCTTGAGGGTGAGCGCGAGGTTGAGGCGGTTTCGCTCACCGCCGGAGAGCACCCCGGCCGGCTTCTGCTGGTCCGGGCCCTTGAAGCCGAACGCGGAGACATACGCCCGCGACGGCATCTCGACCTGCCCGACGTTGATGTAGTCCAGCTCGTCGGAGACGACGGCCCACAGCGTCTTCTTCGGGTCGATGTTCTCGCGGCTCTGGTCGACGTACGAGATCTTGACGGTGTCGCCGACCTTGATCGTGCCGGAGTCGGGCTGCTCGAGGCCCTGGATCATCTTGAACAGCGTGGTCTTGCCGGCGCCGTTCGGGCCGATGACGCCGACGATGCCGTTGCGCGGCAGCGTGAAGCTGAGGTCGTCGATGAGGACCTTGTCACCGAACGCCTTGTTGAGGTTGTTGACCTCGACGACGATGCTGCCGAGCCGCGGGCCCGGCGGGATCTGGATCTCCTCGAAGTCCAGCTTCCGCATCTTCTCGGCCTCGGCGGCCATCTCTTCGTACCGGGCCAGACGCGCCTTGGACTTGGCCTGGCGACCCTTGGCGTTGGAGCGAACCCATTCGAGCTCCTCCTTCAGCCGCTTCGCCCGCTTGGCGTCCTTCTGCCCCTCGACCTTCAGACGGGTCTGCTTGGTCTCCAGGTACGTGGAGTAGTTGCCCTCGTACGGGTAGGCGCGGCCGCGGTCGAGTTCGAGGATCCACTCGGCGACGTTGTCCAGGAAGTACCGGTCGTGGGTGATGGCCACGACGGTGCCCGCGTACTTGGCGAGGTGCTGCTCCAGCCAGTTCACGGACTCGGCGTCGAGGTGGTTGGTGGGCTCGTCGAGGAGCAGGAGGTCGGGCGCCTCCAGCAGCAGCTTGCAGAGCGCGACGCGGCGCTTCTCACCACCGGAGAGGTTCACGACGGGCCAGTCGCCGGGCGGGCAGCCCAGGGCGTCCATGGCCTGCTCCAGCTGGGCGTCGAGGTCCCACGCGTTGGCGTGGTCCAGCTCCTCCTGGAGCTTGCCCATCTCGTCGAGCAGCGCGTCCGAGTAGTCGGTCGCCATCTGCTCGGCGATCTCGTTGAACCGGTCGAGCTTGCCCTTGATCTCGGCGACACCCTCCTGGACGTTCTCCAGGACCGTCTTCTCCTCGTTGAGCGTGGGCTCCTGCATCAGGATGCCGACGCTGTAGCCCGGCGACAGGAACGCGTCACCGTTGGAGGGCTGCTCCAGCCCGGCCATGATCTTCAGCACGGTCGACTTACCGGCGCCGTTCGGACCGACGACGCCGATCTTCGCCCCCGGCAGGAAGTTCAGGGTGACGTCGTCGAGGATCACCTTGTCGCCGTGCGCTTTGCGCGCCTTGCGCATGGTGTAAATGAACTCAGCCAAGAGAAACCGTCCGGCAGCTTGAATCTGGCAGTGGGCAGATACACCCCATCTTGCCGTACCGCCACCCCTCGGAGGAAACGCGTTCGGCAGAGAGGCTCTGACCTGGGGCTTCTTGCGTGGCGGCTCCCACCCGGCTGTCACTTTCGGTCGTCCTTGTCAGCCTCGATCGCCCTCGCACGGTCCAGAGACGGCCCAGCTCGGCCGGCGAAATGAGTCGCCTCCGTTGTCAGTGCGTGCCGCTACGGTGCGTCCGCCATCACGGGCAAAGGTCTGGGGAGGGGCCGTGGTAGCCAAGACGGGACTGCTGGTGTACGCCGACGGCGACATGCCGGGGTTGCTGCGACGCGTGGGGGCGGCGGACCGTGATCGGGCGGCCATGGTGGTGCGGCGGCTCTACCCGGGCTGGGAGATCGAGGAGTGCGAGGGCTCGACGCTGTGGGACGGCGTCCACCCCCGAGGGGGACGGCGTCCGCGGCCGGCTGGCCTGACGTGGACGTCATCGGTGATCAGAGGGTGATGATCGACGCCCCCTCCCAGCTCCCCGAACACCTCGTGGCGGCAAGCGCCGACCGGCGGCTCGTCCTGCACGCGATGCACAGCGCCGTCGACTGGCTGGCCTTCGCTGTGTGGGAAGACGGCCGCCTGGTCCGTTCCCTCAGCCTGTCGCCGGACAGCGGCACCGTCGAGAACATCGGCGAACCGCTCCCCTTCGAACTGCCCTACTGGTCCCCAGACCGCCCAGCCGACGTCATCCCCTCACCGAAGACGAGCACGGAGACGGATGCCTGTGGATGCCGCGCCGGGTGCGACTGCTGCGGATGAACCCGCCGTGCCGACCTACGGACCGGCGCCCCGATGACCGCGACGCCGTGTGAACGACCCTGCCGAGAACTGCCCGGCGGGTCAGCGCTGCTGCTTCCTGCGGACCAGGACCAGTGCCGCGCCGCCGATCACCACCAGGCCGATGGCCACGCCCGCGATCGCCGGGGTCGTGCCGGAGCTGCCGGTTGCGGCGAGGTTGACATCCGCCGAGGTGCTGCCGATCGTCGCCGGACTCGGCTGGGTGAGGATCTGGGTCGATTCGCCGGCATCGGACGCCTCGGCGGCCTGGGTGCGGCAGTCGAGGACGCCGGTGAAGCGCTTCTCGTAGCCGCCGGGGCCGGTGATGGTGAAGTCGTACGCCTGGTCCTCCTGGAGCGGGACGGTCACCGTCCGGGTCTCACCGGGCGCGATGGAGTACTCGGTGTCCATCAGCTCGAAGGTGAACGCCTCGTCGCCCTCGTTGATCGCGGTGATGTCCACTCCGCCCGCCGCGCAGTTCTCCGTCGCGGACAGTGCGGGTGCCGCGCCCTTCTTCGCCCAGTTCGCACCCGCCGTCGCCGTCACCGTCGACTCGCTGGACCCGGCCAGGATCTGCGTCTGGCTTCTGGTCTCGGAGGCGAAGGCGCGGCCGACCGGCACGGTCGTGGAGGCCTGCACGGTCAGCTCTGCCGAGCCGTCCGCGGTGTCCTCCGGCACCAGGAAGAACAACTCGCTGCCGTCCTTCACGGTGGTGGCGTCCTTGCCGTCCCTGCCGACGATCCGCACACCCCTCGCCGCGGCGTCGGCCGGCGGGGTCACCGTCGCGCTCTCCGCGTTGGTGTCGACGGTCACCGGGCCGAGCAGCCCGCCCGGGTGGCCGGAGAGAGCCGGCGGGTCGAGTGTCAGCGACGCCTGCGGTTCCGCCACGTCACGGGCGTTCTTCTCCAGGTGGTCCGCGAGCTTCTCGGCCTCGGGGTCGACGGCCTCCACATCCACGGCGTCCGAGTACCGCCAGATGGCCACCTGCGTTCCGGCCGCAGCGTCCTGCTCACTGAGGCCGCCCCGCACGCCCGCCTTCTTCGCCAGCGACGCGAGGTCGTTCACCTGCGGGTAGGAGTTCTGCAGGATCCAGCGGATGCGGCCGGAGTCGTCGTTGGCCCCCAGGGACGTGCCGCTCCAAGGCGTCTCGTGGTACTTGGCGTCCTTCTGCGTGGGGTTGTGGATGTCCACGCAGTACGTCTGCAGCATGCCGCCGCCCTCGACGGACATCTCGAACAGGCCTGCTGAGATCTCCAGGTCACCCTCGTCGGAGTGCACCACCGCCGCTCCGTACGTCTTCAGGCCGCCTATGGTGGCGGTCGCTCCGCCCTGCGGCTGCGCGGGCGAGGTGCCTGCCGCGGCAGGGCCGGCCGCCACGAGGGCGGCGCCGACAGCCAGTCCGGACGCCAGCGTCACAGCGGCGAGGCGGGCTGCGCCTCGCCCGCACACGGACAGTGCGGAGAACGAAGAAAACACAGAATTCCCCTTCGAGCAGGACCCGTTGACGTGGGGGGTACGGTCCCACCAGCAGAATCTCAAGCCACAAGAGCCATGTTCGGCATCCTAGGGATGCGGGCACACCAGGCTTCCCAGGGATCCCGTCGGACCGGGGATCCGACTCGCAATCGTTATCGCCCGGACCCACTACGAACAGGGCTTATCGACAAATCCACCGAGGTTCGACCCAGTGCCGGTTTGCCGATAAGCCGCAGTTCGGGCAGCCCGTGCGGCGTCCGCAGGGTGGCGTTTCCAGGGTGGGTCCAGGGACGGCGTCGCGCCGGCGGGGTCACGCACGCGGCGCCACAAGAACGGCACACACCCGCGGCGTCAGCCCACCCGGCGTCACGTCACCGCCGCGACCTCCGCCTGCCGTTGGGTCTCCGCGTCGGCCGTGCCATCCTCGTTCTCCCCTCCCGGAGGTGTCTCCCACACGGGCTCGGGCTGTTGCGGTGCACCGGTGACGACCGCCTCGCTCTTGACGCTTCCCCGCCGGAACGCCGAGGTGCCCCGCGCGAGATCGTGGCCGATCGCCACGGCGTCGATGTCGGCCGAGGTCCAGCTCTGCCCCTCGCGCACATCCGTCCGGACCTTCAACCGGCCCTGCACGACGACGGGATCGCCGACGCCCAGGGAGGCCGCCGCGTTGGTGGCGAGTTGCCGATTCGCCCACACCGTGAAGAAGTTGGTGTGCCCGTCCGTCCACGTGTTCTTCTCCCGGTCCCAGTACCGGGCCGTCACCGCCAGCCGGAACCGTGCCGACGGTCCCGCCGCCAACTCCCGGTAGACCGGCTGCGTCGCCACGTTCCCCACCGCACACACCATCGTCTCGTTCATGGTCGTCGTATCCCTCCCCCGCCCGGCCACTCGCGCCGGGCGGCCACGCGCACGGGTCCGTCCCGTACGGCTGTGTCTGCCGACGGCGGCCGCGCTCGTCCGCGGACCGCCACCGCCGTGACGACCCCTTCCTGGCGATCGCCGTGACGACCGCGTCCTCGCGATCGCCGCGAAGCCAGACTGCCTCCGCCGGGCCGAGCCCGCCGAGCGCTGTGGACGACGACCGGGCCTGTGGAAAACTCCGCAACCCGTTAGAGGGACACCCTGCGAGGGAGGTTTTTCGACAGACAGACAGGTACACGCAGGCAGACAGACAGACAGACAGGCTGCGGACAGCAGGGAGACGGCCCCGGCGAGCCATGAATCGACGAGCCGGCGCCCTAACTGACCCCCGCCCCCGTCCCCAGAACCCGCGCGTACTGCTCCCGTACCTCCCGGTACCGCAGCAGTTCGGCCGCCACCGGATCGAGCACCCGCGCCCGCCCGCACCCGGCCGCCGCCTCCCGCAGTCGCCGCTCCGCTTCCTGCCCGTACCGCCGGGAAGGCCCCCGAGCCGCAAGTTTGCAGCTCCACTCCACGAGCGGGCCGCCGACGATCCCGGACAGCATCAGCAGCACCGGCACCCCGAGATTCGGCGCCATCACCCCGGCGATCTGCCCCACCAGCCACAGCCCGCCCACGACCTGAAGGAGCGTCATGGCCGCCTGTACCAGCACCGCCGCCGGCCACCAGCCCGGCCGGGGCGGCCGCCCCGGGGGCAGCCCGGCCCGGGCCGCCAGCTCGTCGAGCGCCTCGGGCAAGCCCTGGGACCCGCGCGCCGCGGCCTCCCGCACCGCCTGCGCCCAGGGCGCGGGCAGCCCCGCCGACGCCCGGTCGGCCACCGTACGCACCGCCTGCTCCACCCGCTGCCGCGCGGTGGCCTGCTCATCGGCCTGCGCGCGCAAGGGAAGTCGGCCCGTGGGAAGTTCAGTCCGGTCCTGGCACCACCGCCACAGCCGCAGCCAAGGCGTCCCGCACGCACGGTTGGCGTTGCGCAGCCAGGCCCGTTCGGCCGCCTCCCCGGCGGCGGTGGCCCCCACGGCGTCCGCCAGCCGCGCCGAGAACTCGTCGCGCGCCTGCTCACTGAGCCCCGTACGCCGCCGAGTGGCGTAGACGGGCCACAGCCGTGCCGCGGCGGCGTCGAGGTCGGCGGAGACACGCCGGGCCGCGGCCCCCCGCTCCGTCACGAACTGGCCGAGTGTCTCGCGGAGTTCCCCGATGCCCTCACCGGTGAGCGCGGAGAGCGCGAGCACGGTCGCGCCCGGTTCGCCGAACTCGCCCAGAGCGATCCCGTCCTCGTCGAGCAGCCGCCGCAGATCGTCGAGCACCTGGTCGGCCGCCTCCCCGGGGAGCCGGTCGACCTGGTTGAGGACCACGAACATGACCTCCGCGTGCCCGGCCATGGGCCGCAGATAGCGCTCATGGAGCACGGCGTCGGCGTACTTCTCCGGATCCACCACCCAGATGACGGCGTCCACGAGGTCCAGCAGCCGCTCGGCCTGTTCACGGTGCTGTACGGCGGCGGAGTCGAGGTCGGGCAGGTCCACCAGGACGAGCCCGCGCAGTTGTTCCTCCGCCTCCGGGCTCTGCAAGGGGCGCCGGCGTAGCCGGCCCGGGATCCCGAGCCGGTCGATGAGGGTCGCCGCGCCGTCGCTCCAACTGCACGCGATGGGCGCGGCCGTGGTGGGGCGGCGTACACCGGTCTCCGAAATGGCCACCCCCGCGAGGGTGTTGAACAACTGCGACTTCCCGCTCCCGCTCGCGCCCGCGATGGCGACGACGGTGTGCTGCCCGGAGAGCTTGCGCCGCGCCGCGGCCTCGTCCAGCACCCGGCCCGCCTCGGCGAGCGTCTTGCTGTCGAGCCGGGTCCGCGACAACCCCACCAGTTCGCGCATGGCGTCCAGCCGCGACCGCAACGGACCGTCGTACGCCAGCGGCGCCCCGCTCTGCGGCCCGCTCGGCCGGGTCTCCACCACGGCGGCCTGCTCTCCGCCGGTCGCCTCGGTCACCCGGCGCGCGATCAGCCCGTCGTCCCAGGCGCCCTCGGAATCCCTGCGACGGGAGGGTACGTCGCGGCGGGTGGTGTCGATGCGCGGCACGGGACGGACGTGCGTGGGAGCACCGGCAAGGCGCGTGCGGTCGTCGCGGCCCGACGTGCCGGCACGACCGGGGGTGCCGTCGTGGCGGCGGGAGGACTTGGCGCGGCCTGTGGTGCCTTCGCGGCCTGAAGGGTCGGGGGTGTGACGGGTGGTGCCGTTGCGGCTCGGGGTTCCATCCCGCCCTGGACCATCCTCGCGACGCCCCCGGTCCTTACGGCCCTCACTGCGAGGCCCGTCCTCACGACGCCCCTCGCTGTCCCGGCGAAAACGATCCCGTACGCGCGCGTGCCCGTCGTTCTCCTCCGGTACGGCATCCCGCTGCTCCCCCGTCGCGGGCTCACCCGTTTTGCGCAACGCCTTCCAGGGCCGCCGAAAGGCGCCGCTTGCCCAATCCGTCCTCCAGGACGAGTCCTTTTTGCCGCTGGAGAGGTCCTTTTCCGAGCCGCCCTCCTCCGTGGCACCCTTTGCGTCGTTTCCGGAATCGGCGCTCTCCTCCGAGGGAGCCTTTTCGGAAAGGTCCGCCTCCGGGGAGCCCTTTCCGGAATCCTCCCCAATGGCGACGTTTTCGGAATCACCCTCCACAGGGTCCGGATCGCCGGCGTCCCACCTCTCAGCGGCGGGACTCTCGAAGGCGGGACTCTCAGCGGGCCGCTCAAGGCCGGCCTCAACGGGACTCTCGAGGGCGTGGCTCTTGGAAGCCGCGTCCTCAGGAGCCCCGTACTCAGGAGCCGCGTACTCAGGAGCCGAGCCCTCGAAGCCACGGATCTCAGACGTACCGCCCTCAAGGTCACGCCCGCGGGAGTCAGCGCGCCCTGCCCCCTGATCAGCCCCCCGATCAGAACGCTCGAACGACCACTCGTCCGGCCGCCCGTCCTCGCCTTCCACCTCGGCGCCGCCGGCGCCGGCGTGAGCGTCCACGTCCTCCGGCGCCTTAGCCCCCACCGGCTCCTGCGATGCCTCTGACCCCCTGGGCCCCTCGGACACCACCTCTGACCGCTCTACGACCCCGTCCCGCAGCTCGGGCCTGTCCAGCCCCTTCCACCACTCGAGCCTCCCCTGCCCCACAATCCCCTCCTGCACCTTCCGCCTCTCATGCCCCTCCAGGTCGTCCAGCTCCTCCTCACCCTGGCCCTCTTGCCCCTCGCGCCCCTCTGGCTTCTCCTGACCTTCCAGCATCTCTGGCCTCTCCGACCCCTCCGCCTTCTCCGCCCATTCCATCCGTTCCGGCCTTTCCGGTTGCTCGGGATCGGCGTGTGCCGTGTGGTCCTGGTCAGTGACAGCAGTCACCGGTCACCTCTCCTTCTGCAGTACGGACAACGCGGCGATGAGTTCGGCCTGCGGTTCGGGATGGACGTCGAGGGCGTCGAGGGGCGCGAGCCGGCGCTCGCGTTCGTTGTGCAGGACCCGGTCCACGCAGTCGGTGAGCAGCCGCCCGCCCCGGTCGCGCAGCCGCAGCGCCCCGTGCGCACCGAGCCGCTCGGCGAGCCCCTCCCCGGCGGAACGGGCCCGTCGGCCACCCAGCAACGCGGTGACCACGAGGGCGGCGATCACCTCGGGATCCGGCGCTACACCTCGGTCGAGTTTGCGGACCTCGTCCTCCGCGTACTCCTCGACCTCGCGCCGCCACCGCCGTACCGCCATCCCGATGCGGTGCTCGGCGTTTTCCGGGGACTCCTCCCGCTCCACGAGCTCGGGAGCGCGCGCCGCCGGTTCGCGCCGCCACGACTCGTCGACGCGCTCGTCGGCGGCGGTGACGGCGCACAGCAGGAGCGCGCTGAGGCTCTCCACCAGCGCGTCGAGAAGCTCGCCGGCCTTGCAGTCGAGGGGAAAGGCCCGCCAGCGCTTCAGGGCGTCCCCGGCGAGCACGGCGCCGGACTGCAGACGCCCTCGCACGCGCGCGTGCTCGCTCTCGTAGGCGAGGTCGACGGCGGAGGTGAGCCGGAGGGCGGCGGCGTACTGGGCGGCTGCCGCGCTGGCCAGTTCGGGCATCCGGGACTTGAGCGAGGCAAGGACGCCGAAAGCCGTACGGGCCATGGTGTGCCGGCGGGTCGCGGGGTCCTGGGCCTGCTGGACGAGCCAGGTGCGCAGCGGCGCCACGGCGGTGGCCGGGAGCAGGCCGCCGCCCCAGGCGGACTCGGGCAGCTCGGGCACGGTGAAGCGGGGTACGTCGCCGAGGCCGGCCTTCGTGAGCAGGGCCGCGTACTGCCGGGAGACCTCGGAGACCACCTGGTGGGGGACGCGGTCGAGAACGGTGACCAGGGTGGCGTCGTACTCCTTGGCCGTGCGCAGCAGATGCCACGGGACGGCGTCGGCGTACCGGGCGGCCGTGGTGACCATGACCCAGATGTCGGCGGCGCAGATCAGCTCGGCGGCGAGGGTGCGGTTGTCGGCGACCAGGGAGTCGATGTCGGGCGCGTCGAGAAGCGCGACACCGCGTGGCAGTGTCTCGGCGGTCTCGATGCGCAACACGCGCGTGGGGTTGTCGCCGGGCAGCATCAGCTCGTCGTCGGCCTCTTTGTGGGGCACCCACACGCGCGCGAGTTCGGGCAGCACGCGCATGCCGCTGAACCAGTGATGGTCCTCCGGGTGGCAGACCAGTACCGGGGTCCGGGTGGTGGGCCGCAGAACGCCCGCCTCGCTCACTCTGCGGCCCACGAGCGAGTTGACGAGGGTCGACTTGCCCGCGCCCGTGGAGCCTCCCACGACGGCCAGCAATGGCGCTTCGGGCTCTCTCAGGCGGGGCACCAAATAGTCGTCGAGCTGGGCGAGCAGTTCGTCGCGGTTGGCACGCGCGCGTGGAGCGCCCGCCAGGGGAAGCGGGAAGCGTGCGGCGGCGACGCGGTCGCGCAGCGCGGAAAGTGCGTCGAGCAGCTGAGGCCGTACGTCCAAGGTCACCACATGCGAAGAATGCCCAATTTTACGTGATATCTGAAGCATATGGGCATGTCTGCGCGCCGATAGAACACAAGGGACGGAAGGGACGACTGGGACGCGGACACAGTCCAGGCATAACGAGTGGACAACACCCGGCGCGCGAGGCGCCAAAAGCGATGCACGATTCGTACCTGCCTGCGATTATCAGGACCGCTTCACCGAACCTCCACATCGAGCCACGGAGGCGAAGCAACAGGGTCAAGGATCCAGGAGCCCTATCCTTGTCCCCGGCGACGTCACGGATCGGCCCACACCCGGGCACCCACGACAGAGGCCACACACCCGGCCCCCGTAGCTCAGTGGATAGAGCAGGCGCCTTCTAAGCGCTTGGCCGCAGGTTCGAGTCCTGCCGGGGGCGCCAGTCTCCGCCCTCCCCGCCGGGAGGGCTTTTTGCTGTCCGCAAGGGCTGTCGATGCCTTGACAGGACAAGGTCTCCCGACCCGTAGCACCCCAGGGATGGCCACCGCAAGTTCCGGCAGCCATGAACGTTCCTGCTGGTCAGCCGACACTGCCGCGATCGCTCAGAACAGTGAATCAACCGAAGACCTGCAAACCTGCATCCACTGAACGCGTTACCCCGGGTACTCATCAGGAGATCATCAGAAGGGGCCACCCGGGTCATGCACAACATCAGGCGCCTCGTCACAGCATTGGCCGCCGCAGGAGCCGTCATCCTTGGCACGACTTCCGCCGCGCACGCCGGGGCGATCGGATCAACTCCCGTGCGCACCTTCCAGTACAGCGTCGGCGGCATGACCATGAAGGTCCCGACCGGCTGCATGTTCACCCACGTCCTCCGCGGCAGCGGCCGGAAGATCACCTACCAGAACGCCGGTGTCGACTGTGCCTTCGTAGCCGCTCTGAACAGTGGTTTCTGCAACTGGCGTATCGACTTCACATACGCCGACACCAGTAACCGCACCTACCGCACAGCGCGCGGCAAGACCCACAGCGAGTGCAAGATCGACCCCATGCGGACCAACCCTCCGCAGACCCTGCCTCGTTATGGAAAAGCATGCGCCCGCCTCTACGTCAACGGCGTGCGGCGTGTGAGTCAATGCCACCACATCACGAAGTGAGCCGTTCATGATCGAGCAGGAACAGGGGCAGAGCTCGGGCAAGGCAGGGGAAGCGCGGCGGTGGGTCGGGGGTGCCGTGTTCCTCGTGGGGCTGGTCGGAACTCTCGCGTTCTTTGCCTTCTTCCCAGGGCTGCCGCACGTCATCGACTGGGGAGCCGTTCTCGCATCCCTCGCCGTGGCCACGGTTGCCCGCTGGTGCTGCCTGAAGTGGGTGACGAAGAGGGCGGGGAAGAATCCCGGAGGGGCACGAGGGGCGTGAGGAGCCCTAGGGCCTGAGGAACGCAGCGGGCCTGACGAGCGCCGGCTCAGCGACCCACCCCGCCCCGCCCGGCCCCTCAGCCGAAGGCTCCCGCGTGCCGCGCCACCCACCCCGCGAACGACCCCGCGGGGCGTCCGAGGACGGTCTGGACGTCCGGGCTCACCCGGCGTTCCGCCGGCAGTGGTTCGCCCAGGACGTCGAGCGTGCCTTCCACCACCGCCGGCGGCATGAACTTGAGCATCTGCTCGCGGGCCTGTTCGCGCGTCAGTTCCACGAAGTGGACCTCCGCCCCCACCGCGTCCCCGAGGTCCTGAGCCTGCCGGCGTGGCGAGACACCGGCCGGGCCGGTGAGTTCGTAGGCGCGGCCTGTGTGGCCGTCCTCCCGGAGCGCCACTGACGCCACCTCGGCGATGTCCGCGGGGTCCACCACCGGCAGTGCCACGTCCCCGAAGGGTGCGATCACTGTGCGGGTGGCCCGGACCGTCTCGACCCAGGCAAAAGTGTTCGAGGCGAAACCCGCCGGGCGCAGGATCGTCCACTCCCGGCCCCAGGCGCGCACCGCCTCCTCGAACTCCCGCAGCCGGGCGTGCGAGGCGGCCTCCGGGCGGGTGCCCGTCACCTGGGAGGAGAGGAGGACCACCCGCCGTACACCGGCCGACTCCGCCGTCTTCAGCAGGTCCTCGGCGGCCGGCCCGCCCGTGAGCAGGCCCCCGGCCACGAGGAGGAAGAGCGCCTCCGCTCCCTCCAGAGCCGGTCCCAGGCTCGACGGAGCCGCAAGATCCGCGCGTTGGTGGACGGCCCCGGGCGGCAGGGCGTACGGCAGCGGGCCCCGCGTGACGGCGGTCGTCCTGCTACCCGCCGCCGCGAGAGCGTTCACCAGGGGGCGGCCGACATTTCCTGAAGCTCCGGTTACGACGATCATGAGTGACTCCCCACGTCCGAAAGCGTGTTGATCGGTACGTCGCCGAAGCTAGCATCCTGCGTATAGTAGGTACCTAGAAGATAGTGAGTATCCTGAGTACCCCGGCCTGAATACCTTGAATACCCTGAACAGCCTGAAGACCCTTAGTGCCCCGAACCCCAGTGACCACCACGGAGGACCCCATGGGAGGCGTCGCCGGTGAGCCCGGGCGGCGGAGCGAACCGGAGCTCGCCTGCCCCATTTCCCCCGTGCTGGACATCGTCTTCAGCCGGTGGACCACACCGATCCTCTGGACGCTCAACGAGTACGGCCGTCAGCGCTTCGTCGAGGTCCAGCGCACTGTCGGCACCATCACGCCGAAGGTCCTCACCCAGCGCCTGCGCCAGATGGAGCGTGACGGGCTGGTGATCCGCACGTATCACCCGGAGGTGCCGCCCCGGGTGGAGTACGAGATCAGCGAACTCGGCCGCACCCTCGCCCCCGTCTTCGCCGCGCTCTCCCGCTGGTCGGCCGAGAACCTGGCCGAGGTGGAGCGGGCCCGGCGGCAGTTCGACGGTGAAGTGCCTGTTCAAAAAGGGTGATCCGTAGATGATCACCGTTACCCTGCCCGGTCGGCCGCGTTGAACGGGGAGTCGGCGGCACGTCCTGCTGCCGCACTCACCGAGTCAATAAGGAGAACGTGATGTCGCGCATCGCGAAGGCAGCCGGAGTGGCCCTCGGCACGGGTGCCATGGTCCTCGGCGGGGCCGGTCTGGCCATGGCGGACGCGGGTGCCGAGGGTGCGGCCGTCGGCTCGCCCGGCGTGCTGTCGGGCAACGTCGTCCAGATTCCGATCCACGTGCCGATCAACGTCTGCGGGAACACCGTCAACGTGATCGGGCTGCTGAACCCGGCCTTCGGCAACACCTGCGAGAACAACGGCGGGAGCGGCGCCAAGGACAAGGCCGCCCCCGCCTACGGCAACTGAGACAGCCGTACGCCTCGGGGGCACTGACCAGCACCTCACCCGGGTACCGGCCAGTGCTCCACGAGGTATCGAGCAGTGCCCCGAGGTGCCACGCGTGCCTCACGAGCCCCGGCACCCCCGAGCGCCGGGGCTCGCCCGTGTCCGGTCGGGCTCAGCCGTAGCGGTAGAACCGCCCGTGGTCCTCCAGCTGATCCGGTGTCACATTCCAGGGCGGCAGGGGCTGGTGTCGCGCCACCACGCGCCCGCGCTGCGGATCGCCCGGGCCGAGCGGGCCGGCGGGCAGGTACCGGTGCACCCGGTGCCGCGCCTGCCAGCGTGACCACAGCAGGTCGACGTAGGCGTGGTGGAGCCAGAAGACCGGGTCGTTGACGGAGGCTCCGCCGACCATCGCCCCGCCGACCCATCGGTGCACCCGGTTGTGGTTCCGCCAGGAGACGCTGCCCCGCCCGGTGCCCCACCCCTCCAGCTTGTTGCGGAAGCCCTTGCCGGCCGTCGAGTCCCAGGGCGGGACGTCGTAGACCGGGTCCTTCAGCGCCCACTCCACGTCGCTCTTCGTCGGCAGCGCGATCGGATCCCGGGACCTGCCGAGGTCCCGGGTCAGGAACCGCACGTCCGTGACGTTCTCGGTGATGCTCCAGCGGCCCTCCGCGTACGCGAACGGCCCGGTGGTCACCTGCCGGTCCGACCGCCGTCCGGTGCCGCCCAGCAGGTCGTTCGTCCAGGGCGTCGAGGTCGCCGCACGGTCGCGGGTCCAGTCCCAGTACGGCACCGTCACCGAGGGGTCCTGCCGTTGCAGCGCCCGCTCCAGCTCCAGCAGGAACTGGCGGTGCCAGGGCAGGAAGGACGGCGCCATGTGTGCCGTACGCAGGCCGTTCTCGCCGTCGGAGACGTAGTACGCGATGTGCATCCGCACGAACTCGTCGTATTCGCCGCGGCGTTTGAGCTCCAGCAGCGCGTTGACGAACCGCCGCCTCTCACCCGCCGTCAGCGTGCTGACGTCCTTACGCGTGTACGCCATGGTGGTCCCCCTCCCTCAGCGGCAACCGCACCTCCGGACCCAGCTCGTCGACGGCCGCGCGTGCCGCATCGAGGGGGGTGGGGTACGAGCAGTAGTGGTCGATCATGCTCAGCCAGGTCCCGTCGGCCCGGCGCATCAGGTGCAGCGGCCGGCCGTCCACGGTGACCCGGTTCCCGCTGACCCGGATCCGCCGCCCGCGGTACGTCTCGTCCCGCGCCGCGCCGGCGAGGCCGCCGGGGTCGCACGCGGGGATGGCCAGGACGGCGGCCGACGCCAGCAGCCCCCGTACGACGGCCCGCCGCGTGCCCCACCCGAGGTCCTGCCGTGATCCCCGTACGGGCGCCGACCCCGCTCTCGCGGTCGTGCCGCTGCCCTCCGCACCCACAGCCACTGCGCCGCCGACCATCCTGGGCTCCTCCTCCGGTTCGGTTGTCGTACCGGAGTAACCGCGCAGCACCCCAGGCGGTCACCGTCGCTCCCCGGACGGCCCAGGGACCGGACTCCGCCGCCCGGGCCCGGGACGCCCCGTCACGCCGCTACAGGCCGGGTCCCATCACCAGTTCGGCGCCCGGCATGGCCTGCGCCACGGGTGCCAGCACGCCGACCTCGGGCAGCTTCGGCTCCGGCATGCCGAAGTGGTCCCGGCTGGGGCCGGTGAGCGGGGCGTCCACGTCCACGCCCGGGGACAGGGTGCGCAGGTCGGAGGCGGGCGCGGAGACGCCCACGTGGTCGTGGTCGTCACCGAGGAGCCGCGGCAGCGGCGCGCGCACGTCCGCGCCGGGCAGCGCGCTGTTGACCGGCACCTGCGGCAGCGTCCGCTCGGGGAGGAGGCGGCCCTCGACGTACCGCGGCCCGTCGGGCACACCCGGCTTCGGCGTCGGAAGCTGGAAGCCGATCTGAGGCAGTTCCATGCCGAGTGCGGTTTCCGCACCCTCCAGCGGCACGGGGACGGGCACCGCCGCGGCGGGGGACGCGGTGGCGGCACCGGTCGCGGCGGCCGCCACACACGTGAGCACTACGGCGAGGGTTCCTCGGGTGGTCGACTTCATCTCGGATGCGGTCCCTTTCGGAATTCGGCGAGCTGTGCGTGCGTACCGAGTAACGAGCCGGGAAACCGCACCAGCGCACATTTCCCCCGACTGCCGGAGTAATACGAGGGTCAGCTCGTCCAGAAGTCCCACCATCGCGTCAGAATCAGCATTCCGACAATTCCGAGGTGCAGCAGCACCAGCAGCCAGGTGAACTCGTCGAAGAACGTCCGCAACCAGCGCGGGGCGGGCAGGAATTCCCCGCGCACGTTGTACGACGTCACGTACCAGAACAGCGGGATGGTCGCCGCCCATGCCAGCGCGCACCACAGGCACAGTGCGTTGATCCGGTACAGCGACTCGTACTGGAGCCAGGTCACGAACCCCACGCCGAACAGGCAGCCCGCTCCGAAGGCCAGCCAGTACCAGCGGGGGAAGGCCGCGCCGGCCAGCAGGCTCACGCCGACACAGATCACGATGCCGTAGGCGACCAGGCCGAGCATCGGGTTGGGGAACCCGAACGCCGCTGCCTGGTCGCTCTCCATGACGCTGCCGCAGGAGACCACCGGGTTCAGGCTGCAGCCCGGCGTGAAGCCGGGGTCCTCCAGGAGCTTGAACTTGTCCAGGGTGATGACCCATGAGGCCAGCAGTCCCGCCGCTCCCGTGACCACCAGCAGCAGGGCGAACCCCCGGCCCGCCCCCGTGGCCCCGGCCCGCCGCGCGTGCTGCCCGGCGCGCGCCATCACTGGCGCAGGCTGCGCGCCGGCAGAAGCAGATGCACGGAGGCCTGCGCGGTCTCCTCGGACAGGACGAACGCGCGCAGCGCGTCCGGGGTGACGGCCTTGCCGACCTGGGCCTCGGCCCAGGGGCGGGCCGTGAACAGCAGGTACGCGTAGCCCCGCTTGGCCACGGCCTCCAGCCACTCCGGCGGCACCATGCACTGGGCGTTCAGGCGCGGCATCGTGACGACGGCCTGGCCCGCCACGACCAGCAGACTGACCGGGAGGCTCGGCCGGGTGCCGCCGTCGACGACATCGGTGCCGAGGGTCAGGCCGGCGTCGTTCAGCAGCCGCTCGACGGCGGCGCTCGCGGCCTCGGGACCGTCGGGGGCGTCCCCTCTGGAGCAGGCGAGGAGGTAGGGCAGGTCCTTGCCGTCCTCGAGCTTTCCGGTCCACGGCATGATGACGAGCGTGCCCAGGTCCGCGGGGTGGAGGGGGCGGGTTTCGCTGGGGGTTGTGGTCACCGCGCGACCTTATCCACGCGCCGGAGCCGGGCTGACGGGTTCTCACCCGTGCGGACCAGAGCCCCCACGGTGTCCACCCGAACGAGGGACGCGCCCGCGGGGATGACACGAAGGGCCGATTCCGGCGGTAAGCGGAATCGGCCCTTTCGACGAGACACGGCGCAGCGCCGTCCCGGGAGCGCGCGTCCGGCGGCGCCCCCGGCGAACCCCGCGGACGTCAGCGCCGCGCCGGCATCCCACCCAGCAGCCCGCTCTTGTTCAGCGTGGTGGTCGTCTCCTTCACCGAGCTGAGCACCGATTCCTTGTTCTCGGTGTTGAGCGCGTCCGACTGGTGCTTCAGCGGCATGACGTCGATGGGGCCCTTGGTGATGGTGTTCACGGCGCCGTTGAGGCTGGTGGGCGTGAGGTCGGCGGGATTGTGGGCGGCGAACGCGGGCACGGCGGCACTCGCGGCGACCAGGGACCCGGCAACGACAGCGGCAGCCTTCAGGGACTTCATCGTGTTCCTTTCGTCGGCAACTCGCGTCGCCGAGGGACATTCTGACGCCGTGCCCAACGATTCCCGGAAGGAGCGGAAACGGCGTTCCGCTTCCTCATATAACAGCCGTTATGGCTGCCGAAATCGCGTCCTGCGCAACGGTGTTGTCAGGAGGCGGCCGGATCCGCCGGGACCGCCGGGACGGTCAGTCCGGCGCCCAGCAGCGTGGCGGTGAGAGCGTCGACGAGGCCGGCCAGCACGCTCGTGGCCGCCTGGACCACCTGGGTCACCGTGCCGGAGGTGGCCGATTCGAGCAGCTGGTCGATCAGCTTCTCCAGCTCGGTGACCGTCTCCTCGTCGATGTCGGCTGACGGCATGCCGACATCGGCGGACGGCATGTCGATGTCGTCGTCGACCAGGGCCGGCAGGGTCGTCGCGGGAACGGTCGTGGCCGGCAGGTTCGTCACCGGAGCGGCAGGGGCCGACGGGGCGGCGGGCGTGGCGGGAGCCGAGGGCGCCGCGGGTTCCGACGGGGCGGCGGGCGTGGCGGGAGCGGCCGGAGCGCTGGGGGCCGGCGGCAGCTCGGCGGACGGCGTGGGCGAGGCCGCGGACGACGGCAGTACCGGCATCCCGGCCAGGTACTCCGCGATCGCCTCCTGTACCGAGGCGTTCAGCTCGGCCGCCTGGCTCTCCGACAGCTGACCGCCCTCGGCCGTCAGGACGGTGTCGAGCAGGTCGGCCACCGGGGTGAACACGGTGTCGAGGCCGGCCAGGTACTCGATCTGGGGGAGCAGTTCGTCCGCGCCCGGGACCGGGGTGGAGGTGTGCGAGCGGGCCGGGTCGTGGTCCGCCGCCACGGCCACGGGCGCGGCGATGCCGAGGACGAGGGCGGCGCTGAGGGCGGAGGACGCGAGACGCCGTGCGGGCAGACCACGCATGAGCGTTCCTTTCGATGGTGCATCGGGGTCTCATCCACCGTGCGAGTGACCCTTACGCCTCGCAACCGTGCGGACGCCCTGGGCGACCACCGCGCGCCCCGTATCCCCGCTGGTGAACGGCACATCGAGCACCCCGCGCCGGCCACCGGGGACCTGCCCCCATTAGAGGCAGGCCATGGAGCCGGGGGCCGGGCACGGCACGACATGGCGAACCGGCCGCCCTCGCGCGGGAGGAGCGGCCGGCCGGGGATGTGCGGCGACGTCAGTCGTTCTTGCACTCGTTGCCGAACGCCGGGTTCAGCAGTCCGATGACGTCGACCGTGTTGCCGCAGACGTTGACCGGGACGTGGATGGGAGCCTGGAGGACGTTGCCCGACAGCACGCCCGGGGAGTGGGCGGCGGCGGCCTGGGCGCCGCTGTCGGCGGCGGCCACGCCGGCGGTGCCGGCCACGGTGGCGGCGGCGACGGAGGTCAGGACCAGGCCCTTCGCGATACGCGACATGGAGAGGTGCTCCTTGGGGTTGACACAAACATCCGGGCGGGTGCCCGGCGCTGTGTCAACGCGCGGCACGCGCGGGAGTTGTGCCGCCAAAGAGGTGATCCCGCCCGGGAGCCGTGTTCACGATTCCGACACACATGTCTGATTTCTGATAGTCCGTCACGTTAGCGACTAGAGTGACGGACCGTCCGACGCACCCCAGTAGCCCGCCTTTCGAAAGGGCACCGCCGGCCATGCGCAATTCCCCGGGTTCGCTGCCGCGCCGTGCGACGGTGTGCGTCCTCCCCCTGGCTGCGACCCGGGCACCCAGCGCCCGGACGGCCGCCCCGCGCCCCGCCGACGGCGCATTCGGCCCATCCCCCGTCAACCTCGCGACCATCGGGCCGTTCACCCGCAACGGTGACCGCGGTCATACCGGTGATGCGCTCGCGGTGTCCGGGGCCGCGGTCTCCGATACCGCGGACGTCGCCGATGACGTGCTGAATCCAACGATCAGCGGCGCGGCAGGTGGGCGAGTGCCGTCGTACGCGAACACGGTCGGGCACGACCCGGACGTGTTCGATCTCCCGACGGGGTTCCGATCAAACGATAACCAGTCGGCCTGCCGCCTCGTTTCCCAGCGGGACGCGGCCTGGGCCGGTGTGCTCTTCGTCGCCGCCGACATCCGGCCGTGAGGCGCGTACCCGCCGTCCAGCGTCATCCGTGAGCGAGGAAACCGCGTCATGCACCAGCCAGCCACCGACCCCCGGCCACGGGTCCTCCACGTCACGCAGCCCGTCGAAGGCGGCGTCGCCCGTGTGGTCGCGGACCTGACGCGGGCCCAGCTCGCGGCCGGGCTCAGGGTCTCGGTCGCCTGCCCGGACAGCGGGCTGAGCGAGAGGCTCCGGCGGCTGGGGGCCGACGTACGGTCCTGGCACGCCACACGCGCGCCCGGGGCGTCGCTCGCCGGCGAGGTGAGCCGGCTGGCGCGGCTGGTCGGCGAGGTGCGGCCCGACCTGGTGCACGCGCACAGCGCGAAGGCCGGGCTGGCCGGGCGGATCGCGGTACGGGGACGGATCCCCACGGTGTTCCAGCCGCACGCCTGGTCGTTCGAGGCGGTCGGCGGGGCGACGGCCGCGCTGGCGCTGAAGTGGGAGCGGTTCGGGACGCGCTGGGCGCACCGGACGGTGTGCGTGAGCGAGGCGGAGCGCCGCACCGGGCTACGGGCCGGTATCGGCGCCCGGTGGGCGGTGGTACCGAACGGGATCGACACCGGGCGTTTCCGTCCGGCCGCGGGCACGGTACGGAACTCGCCGGCTACGGACACCGGTCCGCGGGCTCCGCTGGTGGTCTGCGTCGGGCGGCTGTGCCGGCAGAAGGGGCAGGACGTCCTGCTCGCCGCGTGGCCGTCGGTGGTCCGCCGGGTGCCGGGGGCACGGCTGGTGCTGGTCGGCGACGGGCCCGACCGGGAACGGCTGCGCGCGCCGGAGCAGGTGCGCTTCGCGGGGGCGGTCGCCGACCCCTTGCCCTGGTACCAGGCGGCCGACCTGGTCGTGCTGCCGTCCCGCTGGGAGGGCATGGCGCTGGCCCCGCTGGAGGCGATGGCCTGCGGCCGGCCCGTGGTGACCACGGACGTGGCCGGCGCCCGGGAGAGCCTGCCGCCGGCACTCGTACCGCACTGCCTGGTGCCGCCGGAGGACCCGCCCGCGCTGGCCGACGCGGTCACCGCGCTGCTGCTCGACCCGCCGCTCGGCGAGTCGCTCGGCGACCGGGGCCGCCGGCACGTACTGGCCGGACACGACGTACAGCATGCCGCCGAGGCGATGGCGGACGTGTACCGCGCGCTCCTCGGCAGCGGGACGGCGGCGCCCGCCGCGCCCACCGAGTACAGGGAGTCCATCCACTCGTGACTGCGGAAAGCACTGCGCAAAGCACGGTCCCCTCCCCCGGCGCCCAGACACGGGACCACGGATTCCCGGCCGTCCCGGTCGTGCCCGCGCCCGGCAGGGGCGACGCCGGGTTCCGCTTCCGGGCCACGCGGCGCGCGGTCCGGCCCGACTCGCCGGTGCCGCTGCTGCTCGCCGATCTCTGCGCGGCCACGCCGGCGGCGCTGACGCTGAACCGGCCGGTCCTGGTGGGCCTGCTGGTCGCGGCGGCACTGCTGCTGCGTCCGCCCCGGCCGCCCCGGCGCGGGCAGGGCGTGCTGGACGAACTGCCCACGGTGTGCGGCCGGATCGCGGTGGCCTGGCTGGCGCTCGCCGCGCTGGTCGCCGCCTCCGCCCCGCAGCAGGCGCTGCCGGCCGGCGCGCTGGTCCTCGGCATCGCCCTGCACACCACCGCGGGCTGCGCGGGTCGTGCGCTGGTGCACTGGCGGCGACGTCTGGCGCTGCTGCGGCAGCCGCGCGCCGCGCTGGTCGTCGGGCCTGTCGACACCGCGCAGCGGGTCGCCGCCGCCGTACTGCGGCACCCCCGGTGCGGGGTGCGGCCGGTGGGGATCGTCGCCGATCACCCGGACGGCACCGAGGGGCTGCCGGTGCTGACGACCGGCGAGGAGGTCCAGCGGGCGCTCATCCAGAACGGCGTCCGGGACGTGCTGGTCGTCCACCCCACCGCGCGGACCGAGCACGGGCCGCTGCTGGGGTGGCTCGCCGGGTCGGGGTGCGCGGTGTGGGAGCTGGACGCGGACTCGCCGTCCTACGAGGCCCGGGAGCAGCTCGCCGGGTACGCCTGCCGGCGGCTGGAGCTGGGCCCCGGGCGGCGCGCCGACCCCGGCAAGCGGGCGCTGGACGTACTGGTGTCCGGGTCGCTGCTGCTGGTGGTCAGCCCGCTGCTGCTGGCCTGCGCGCTGGCGTTGCGGATCGGTGGGGGACCGGGCGTGGTGTTCCGGCAGGAGCGGATCGGCCAGGACGGCCGGCCCTTCACGCTGCTGAAGCTGCGCACCCACCGCCCGGTCGACGAGCACGAGGCGGCGACCCGGTGGAGCGTCGCCAACGAGCACGACATGCCGTGGTTCTGCCGGTTCCTGCGCCGCACCTCGCTGGACGAGCTGCTCCAGCTGTGGAACGTCTTCCGCGGCGACATGAGCCTGGTCGGGCCGCGCCCCGAACGCCCCTACTTCGTCGCCCAGTTCAGCCAGGCCTATCCCGGCTACGCGGCCCGCCACCGGATGCCTGCCGGGATCACCGGGCTCGCGCAGGTCAACGGGTTGCGTGGGGACACCTCGATCGAGGACCGGGCCCGGTTCGACAACGCGTACATCGACAACTGGTCGCTGTGGCAGGACATCTGCATCCTGCTGCGCACGGCGGCCGCGCTCGTCCGTGCGACGGGGAGCTGAGCGCCGATGAGTCTCGCTCTGCCCGCCGTGCGGACCCGGGCGCTCTCCCCCGTCCTGCCCCTCGTGGCCCTCGTCGCCCTGGTCGGGCTGCCGGTCGCGCCGGGCGGCGACGGGGGCGCCACCCCGGCCGACGCGCTCTCCGCGCTGGTGGTCGGCTTCTGTGCCGTACGGCTGCTGCGGCAGCGGCGGCGCCCCCTGTCCCGTACCGCCGCCGTGGTCCTCGGGGCGCCCGTCGTGGGGCTCGCGGTGGCGGCGGCGGGGGCGGTCTCAGCGGGGGCCGGGATCAGCGGGATGGGCCGCTATCTCCAGGTGTTCGTGCTGGTGCCCGCCGCCGTGCTGCTGCTGGTCCGCGACCGGGCGGACTTCCGGCTGCTGGCCTGGTCGCTCGTGGCCCTCGCGGGGTGGCAGGGGGCGGTCGGCGTGCACCAGTACGTGACCGGCACGGGCGCCTCGTACCAGGGACAGCCGATCCGGGCCGTCGGCACCTTCGGGCCGCAGGACATCATGGGCATGGCGAGCGTGGTGTCGTTCGGGGTGGTGTGCGCGGTCGGGCTGGCGCTCGGCGTGGCGTCCGTACGGCAGCGGCTGGTCGCCGTCGGATGCGCGCTGGCGCTGCTGGTGCCGCTCGCGCTGTCCTTCAGCCGGGGCGCGTGGATCGCGACCGCCGTGACCTGCGCGGCGCAGCTGGCGCTGGCCGGGATGCGGCAGGCGTTGCGGGCGGGCGCCGTGACGGTGGCGGCCGCGGTGGTCCTGGTCGGCGGCTTCGGGGTCGGTACGGCGCTGCTCCAGGAGCGGATCGCGAGCATCACGCAGGTCACCGCCGCGCCCGACCAGTCGGTCACCGACCGGTACACCATGTGGGCGGCGGCCACCGGCATGTGGCGCGAACAGCCGCTGACCGGTGTGGGGCTGAAGGGCTTCCCCGAGTACCGCGACACCCATGCCTCGGTGGCGCTGTCCGCGGCCAGCGACACGGAGGGCGCGGGCGCGGCCTTCCGCAGGCAGCCGCTGCTGTCCCCGCACAACATGTATCTGCTGGTCCTCAGCGAGCAGGGGCTGATCGGACTGCTGGCGCTGGCCGGGAGCTGGCTCGCGTTGCTGGTGTGCGCGGTGCGGGGGCTCGTCCGGGCGAAGGCGCGGCCGGGCGGGCGTGCGCCCGACTGCGCGCTGGTGGCGTGCGGGCTGCTGATCTGGCAGTTGACCGACTTCGGCTACGCCGACATCGGCGGCCCCTCGACCGTGCTGACGGCACTCTGCTTCGGACTGGCGGCCTGGTGGGCGCTGGCCGGAGGGCGCACCGAGGAGACGCCGGCGCAGGACGTGGTGGGCGGGTGCGCCGCCCGGCGCCCGGAGGGGGCACCGGCGCGATGAACATGACGCCCCCTCGGACCCCGGGGACCGCGCGGCCCACCGTGCCCGGCGCACGCAACGCGCCACACGCCGACGCCGGCCGCGGACAGGCCCCGGAGGCGCGCGGCTTCCTCGCCAGGGCGGCCCTGCTCACCGCGGCGCTCTCCGTCGCGGGGTCGCTGCTGGGCCTCGGCCGGGACCAGGCGCTGGCCCGGCTGTTCGGGGCGGGCAGCGAGACGGACGCCTTCCTGGTCGCCTGGACGGTGCCGGAGTTCGCGGCCACCCTGCTCATCGAGGACGGGCTGGCCCTCGTCCTGATCCCGGCGTTCAGCCTGGCGCTGTCCCGGCGGGCGCAGGGCGCGCCCGGCGACCCCGTGCGGTCCCTGGTCGCGGCCACCCTGCCCCGGCTCTCCCTGGCCCTGATCACCGCCGGAGGGCTGGTCGTCGTCGGCGCCCCCTTCCTGGTCGGCGCCCTCGCCCCCGGCCTGCCCGACCCCGGGCTCGCGGTCGACTGCACCCGGATCACGGCGACCTGCGTGGTCAGCTTCGGGCTCGCCGGGTACTGCAGTGCCGCGCTGCGGGCGCACCGCCGCTTCCTGGCGCCGGCGGCGATCTACGTCGCCTACAACACGGGCATCATCACGGCGATGCTCGTACTCGGCGGGCACTGGGGGGTGCGCTCGGCGGCGGCCGGGGTCGCGGCGGGCGGCTGCCTGATGGTGGCGGTCCAGCTTCCCGCGCTGTGGCGGCAGTTGCGTACGAAGAGCGCCGGCGGGACGGCAGAGGCCGGTGAGCCGCAGCGCCCGGTGGGGCTCGCGCTGGTCTGCGCGGTGCTGCTGTTCGCGCTGTGCCGTCAGTCGCAGGTCCTGATCGAGCGGTTCATCGCCTCGCACCTCGACCCCGGGGCCATCTCGCATCTGAACTACGCCCAGAAGGTGGCGCAGATCCCGATGACGCTGTCCCTGATGCTCTGCACGGTCACCTTCCCGGTGGTCGCGCGGGCGCTGGCCGACGGCGACGGCGAGCGGGCCCGCGACCGGGTCGAGCGGGACCTGGCGTTCGCCGCGTGCATCGTGCTGCTCGGCGCCGCCACGGTCGTCGCCTGCGCCCCGCAGATCGTCGAACTCCTCTTCCAGCGGGGCGCGTTCACGGCGCGGGACACGGCGGCGACGGCGGAGGTCATGCGTGTGTACGCGCTCGGGCTGCTCGGCCAGACCCTGGTCGGCGCCCTGGTGCGCACCTACTTCTCGGACGGCCGCCCGAACTGGTACCCGCTGGCCGCGATGACGGCGGGCATCGCCGCGACGGCCGCCGCCGGGGCGGGCACGGTCGGGCTGTGGGGCGTGAGCGGCATCGCCGCGGCGAACGCGGCGGGGATCACGCTGACGGCGGCGCTGCTGCTCGGCGGGGCGCGCGCGAGGAGCGCGCGCCCCGGCACGGACGGCCGCACCGCCCGTGCCGCCCGCAACGTCGTTTCCCTCCGCCTCCGCCACGTCCTCGCGGACCTCGCCCGGCCGCTCGGCGCCGCCTTCGCCGCGACCGTCGCCGGTGCCTTCGTCGCGAGCAGGTTCGAGGCGCCGCTGCCCGGGCTGGTCCTCGGCTGTCTCACCGTGACCGTCGTCTTCGTCCTGCTCGGCCGGGCGCTGGGCGAGCGGGGAGTCGTGTCCGCACTGCGTTCCGTACGTTCCGCGACCCGGAGGCTTCCGTATGTCCGTTCCCGTTGACACCGGCACGCGTGCCGTGCGCTCCCCGGCCCCGGTCCCCTGGGTGGCGATGTATCACTCCGTGGGGAACTGCTCGGACGACCCCTACCGCATCACCGTCTCCCCGGACCGCCTGGACCGGCAGCTCGGCTGGCTGCGACGGCGGGGGCTGCGCGGCGTGTCCGTGGCCGAACTGCTCGCCGCCCGCGCCCGGGGCGAGGACCGGGGCCTGGTCGGGCTGACGTTCGACGACGGGTACGCCGACTTCGTCGACGTGGCCCTTCCGGTGCTGCGGCGGCACGGCTGCGGTGCCACCCTGTTCGTCCTGCCGGGCCGGCTCGGCGGGAACAACGCCTGGGACCCGCTGGGCCCGCGCAAGCCGCTGCTGACCGCCGACGGCATCCGGTCCGCCGCCGCACAGGGCGTCGAGATCGGCTCGCACGGGCTGACGCACGTCGATCTGACGAAGGCCGACGACGTGACGCTGACCGTGGAGACCGTCGAAAGCAGGGTGGCGATCGAGGAGTTGACCGGTGCTCCGGTCGCCGGCTTCTGCTACCCGTACGGCTCGGTCGACCGGCGTGCCGCCGACGCCGTACGGGACGCCGGGTACGAATACGCCTGCGCGATCGACCCCGGCCCGCTCTCCGGCCGGTACGCCCTGCCCCGGCTGCACATCGGGCAGAACGACACCGCCGTGCGCCTGCTGCTGAAGTACCGGCTGCACGGGCTGCGCAGGCGCGCGGTGGAGGGCGTGTGATGAGGGTCCTGCACATCATCACCGGCCTCGGCGTCGGCGGCGCGGAGCAGCAGCTGCGGTTGCTGCTGCGGCATCTGCCCGCCGCGTGCGACGTCGTGACGCTCACCAACCCGGGCCCGGTCGCCGACGGCCTGATCGCCGACGGCGTCCGCGTCACCCACCTCGGCATGGGCGGCAACCGCGATCTCGGCGCCCTGCCGCGCCTCACCCGCCTCATCCACTCCGGCGGCTACGACCTGGTGCACACGCACCTCTACCGCGCCTGCGTCTACGGCCGCCTCGCCGCCCGCCTCGCCGGGGTCAGGGCGATCGTCGCGACGGAGCACTCCCTGGGCGACTCCCAGATGGAGGGCCGCCCGCTGACGGCCGGCGTGCGGGGGCTCTACCTCGCCAGTGAGCGCCTCGGCCGTACCACGGTCGCCGTCTCCCCCACGGTCGCCGCCCGGCTGGAGCGCTGGGGTGTCCCGGCCGCCCGCATCGAGGTCGTGCCGAACGGCATCGACCTGGCCGGGTTCCGCTTCGACCCGGTGCGGCGGCAGCGCACCCGCCAGAGGTTCGGCCTGCCCGAGAACGCGTTTCTGATCGGCGCCGTCGGACGGCTCACCGCCGGCAAGCGTTTCGGCCTCGCCGTGCAGGCCCTGGCCCAGCTCCCCGAGGACTGCTGGCTGTTGCTGGTCGGCGGCGGCCCCGAGGAGAACGTGCTGCGCCGTACCGCGCGCGAGGCGGGAGTCGCCGGCCGCGTGCTGTTCACCGGCGAACGTCCCTACGTCCCGGACGGCTCACCCGGACCCGACCTGCCGTCCCTCACCGCGGCGATGGACCTGCTGCTCTCGCCGTCCGCCGAGGAGGCGTTCGGGCTCGCGGTGGTGGAGGCGCTGGCGGCGGGTCTGCCCGTCGTCCACGCCTCCTGCCCGGCGATCGAGGACCTGCCCCCGCACACCGCGCCCCACGCCCGCCGGGTGACCGGCGACGCCACGGAGTTCGCCCGTGCCGTCGCCGAGGCCCGGGCGGCCGGACCGCGGACCCGCACGGCCGCCGAGGCCGCCCGGCACTACAGCGTCACCCGCAGCGCGGCCCGGCTCATGGATGTCTACGCGACCGCGCTCGCCGCCCCGCGTGAGGCGGCGCCCTCGTCACCGTCACCCCAGGGAGTCAGTTCGTGATGACCGAGAACCCCGATGGACAGCACCGCCCGGCCGGCCCGCCGGCCCGCTTCAGGACGCTCCCGCCGTGGAGCCTGATCGCGGCCGGCGTGGTCGCCGGGGGGCTGCTCGGCGGCGCGTACGGGGCGCTGAAGGCACCGACGTACACGGCCACCAGCTACGTCGTCGCCGTCCCGGCCGAGGACTCGGACCCGGCCTCGGCGCTGGGCTTCGCGCAGGCGTACGGCCGGGTCGCCACGCAGGTCGCGGTGCTCGGGGACGCGCAGATGTGGGCGGGCGTACCGGTGCGGACGCTGAAGGACAGCGTGCGGACGGCGACCTCGCCGGACGCGCCGATGGTCGCGATCACCGCCACCTCCTCCCGGCCCGGTCTCTCCGCCGACATGGCAAACGCCGTGGCCCGCGCCCTCACCCGGCACGCGGACGACACCGCGGACGCCACCAAGGTGGAACTCCAGCAGTTCGCCCGCGCCACCAAGCCGACCGAGCCGTCCTCCCCCTCCGCGACCGTGACCGGCATGGTCGGCGCGAGCGCGGGCGGACTGCTCGGGGGGCTCGCCCTGCTGGTACGGCCCCGCCGCGGCGCCGGCGCCGGCGACTCGGCGCGGGCCGCCTCCGTGCCGGGGCCGTCCGTCGCCGTCGACGCGCATGGGGCGCTGTGAAGCCGTCGTACCGCGCGGAAGTCGTCACCGAGGAGCCCGCCTTCGCCGCGCTCGCCCCCGTCTGGGGACGGCTGTACGGCAGGTCGCCGGGCGCGACACCGTTCCAGAGCCACGCCTGGCTGCACTCCTGGTGGCTGTCCTACGGCAGCCCCGGGCGGCTGCGGCTGGTGCTGGTGCACGCGGGCGGTGAACTCGTCGCGGCGGCCCCCCTGATGCGGGTGACACGTCCACTGCCGTCGCTGGTGCTGCTGGGCGGGGCGATCTCCGACTACGGGGACGTGCTGCTGGACGACGAGCACGGGGAGGGGGCGCTGGCCGCGCTCACCGAGGGGCTCGCGAGGGCGGCCCGCACCGCGCTGATCGACCTGCGGGAGGTCCGGCCGGGCGGCGCGGCCGAGCGGGTGTACGAGCGGTGGCACGGGCCACGGCACCGGGTGAGCGACTCGCTGTGCCTGGAGCTGCCCGCCGGACCGATGGCGGACCTCGTCGCCCGGCTGCCGTCCAAGTCCCAGCAGCGGGCTCGCGCCAAGCTCCGCAGGCTGCGGGCGATGGGCGTCGAGCGGAGTGCCGTCAAGCCGGACGAGGTGGAGCGGGCACTGGGGCGGCTGCTGGAGCTGCACCGGTTGCAGTGGCAGGGGCGGAAGGTGACGTCGGAGCATCTGCGGCCGCGGTTCCGCGACCACCTGGTGCGGGCGGTGGCGGAGATGGTGCGCACCGGGGACGCGGTGGTCACCGAGTTCCGGCTGGACGGCGAGGTGGTGACCGTCGATCTGACGCTGATGTCACGGTGGCTGAGCGGCGGCTATCTGTACGGCGCCCACCCGACGCTGCGGGAACACAAGGTGGACGTGGCGGCGATGCTGCTGGAGGCCTGCGCCGAGCAGGCCTGCGCGGAAGGGCTCAGCACGCTGAGCCTGCTGCGCGGCGACGAGCCGTACAAGCATCACTGGCGTCCCGAGACCGTCGTCAATCAGAGGCTGCTGCTCGCCCGGCGGCGCACCGCACCGCTGCTGGCGGCGGCGGTGTCCGATGCCGGAATGCGCCGCCGGGGCAAGCAGGTGCTGCGCCGGCGGAAGGAGCGCGACGGTGGCGGCAGGTCCTGAACGGGCCTGCCGCCACCGGCGGCGCTCCGGGTCACTGCGGGCGCGACCACCAGTCGAGCCGCATGCACAGCTTTCCGCCGAGCCAGTGCTCCACCCAGTCGCCCAGGTGCAGCGGCGAGCAGCTGGCCGGGGGTGTGGTGGGCGGCGTGGTCGGAGCAGGCTGTGTGGGCTGCGGGGTCGGCGTCGGCTGCGGGGCCGGTGCGTCGGTGCGGCCGGTGAGCAGCGCCCGGTACACCGCGGCGGACCTCGGGTTGTCGTCGCACTGCCAGACGCCGTGCGGGCAGTAGTCGGTCAGGGTGTTGTAGAGCGGCTTGTGCTTGTCCATCCAGGCGAGCATGCGGCGCATGTACTCCGGGTTGTCACCGTTGCGGAACAGGCCCCATTCGGGATAAGAGATCTCCTTGCGGTGTGCCTTCGCGAATTCCACGTGTTCCTGGAGTCCGTAGGGCTCTTTCACCTGTTCGTCGAAGGACAGTCCGGCCGGCTGGTCGTACGCGTCCATTCCCACGATGTCGACCGTGTCGTCCCCCGGATAGCACCGGGGCCAGGGAATGGCGTCGCGACCGCGCGTCGGGGTGAAGTCGAACCGGAATTTCTGGCCCGGCACCGCACGCATGGTGGTGACGATGTTGTTCCAGTACTGCTTCCAGGCCTGTGGGTCGGGCCCGCAGCGATGGGTGTACGTGATGCCGTTCATCTCCCAGCCGAGCACGATCACCGTGTCCGGCACCTTCAGCTCCACGAGCCGCTCGGCGAGCCTGCGGAAGTGGTGATCGAAGTGGCCGGCCGCACCGCGCCGCAGCAGTGCCCTGACCTCGTGGTCGGGGACTCCCTCCTCGTTGCGCTCCAGCATGGGGACGTTCAGGACGAACATCCGGTCGTCCTCGGCGTTGCGCCAGTCGGCCCACGACTCCAGGAAGTCGGGCGCGCCCTCGATGTTGCTCCACCGGTCACCCGGCAGATAGGTGTGCCCGACGCGCAGGTCGGCGCCGCCCAGCCAGCGGCTGAGCTCGGCGATCCGGGCCACGCCGCGCTCGGCGTAGTGGAGATAGGCACCGAAGGCGGGGAACTCCCGCACGGGCGGCCTGGCCGGCCCGGCCGGCGGTGCGGCCGGCGACTGGGAGGCGGCCGGGACGGGCGGAGCCGTCGTCGCCGGGGTGGTGCCGGCTCCGGGCCCGGACGTCGTGGCCGCCGTCGGTGTCGCGGGTCGCGTGGGTGTCGTGGGCGCGGGAGCCGGCGGGTCGCCGACCGCCGTCACCCCTAGGCCCAGGGCGAATCCGGGACCGGCGGCCAGGACGGCCGACGCGACGACCGTCGCCGCGAGGCACGCCAGCCGCCGGGGCCGGCCCCGGCGCTGCTCTGCGGCCATGACCGCTCCTCTCTCCACTCTCGTGTGCTGTCCCTCAGCTGACGTTCTTTTCGGTGGACTGTGACGGTGACGTGTTTTCCGATGGATTTCTGTCCCAGTTACTGACACTCAGTCATATCAGTGTGAATTCCGCCAGTGCGCGTGGGGCGTGCGAGTGCCCCGCTAGCCCGCACGGGTCAACGATCGAAGGAATGACCGCCGTGTCGCTGTTCGACACCCGCGTCCCCGCTGTTCTGCTGCGGATCGACCGGAATCCCTTTCACCACGGAACCCTGGGCGCCGTACGCTCGCTCGGCCGGGCGGGGGTGGACGTGCACGTGGTCGCCGACTGCGCGGGAAGCCCGGTCCGGACGTCCCGTTTCGTACGCCGACTGCATCCGCCGCCGGGACCGGACGCCTCCCTCGACGACATCGCCGCCACGCTGCTCCGGGTCGCCGCGGGGATCGCGCGCCCGGCCGTGCTGATCCCGATGGACGACGCCGGCGCCATCGCGGTGGGGCGGCTGGACAAGGTCCTCGCGCCGGCCTACCTGCTCCCCGCGCCGCCCGCCGGACTGCCCGAACGCGTCGCCGACAAGGCCGAACTGGCCGCTGTCTGTGCGGCGCTGGGCCTGCCGCACCCCCGCACGACGGTGCCCGGCAGCGCCGAGCAGGCGGCCGCGGCCGCCTGGCGGCTCGGGCTGCCGGTGGTGGCGAAGTGGAGCCGCCCGTGGCTGCTGCGCACCGGAACCGGCCTGCGCAGCACGGCACTGGTGCGCTCCACCCAGGAGGCGCGGGAGTTGTACGAGCGTTCCGGGGAAGCGGGCAGCCCGCTGCTGCTGCAGGAGTTCCTGCCGCCGGGCCCCGGCCGGGACTGGTTCTTCCACGGATACGCGGACCGCTCCGGCGCCGTCCGTGCGGGCGGTCCCGGCCGCAAACTGCACTCCTGGCCGCGCGCGGCGGGCCTGACGGCAGTCGGCGAGTGGGCACCCAACCCCGAGGTGCAGGCGCTCGCCGAGCGCCTCGTGGGCGAGCTCGGCTACCGCGGCATCCTGGACCTCGACTTCCGCCGCTGCGGCGCCACCGGGCGCTACCACCTGCTCGACTTCAACCCGCGTCCTGGAGCCCAGTTCCGGCTCTTCACCGACAGCGCGGGACTGGATGTCGTACGCGCCGCGCACCTGGACCTGACCCACCGCCAACTGCCGGACGGCGCGCCGCGGCCGGGCCGGGCGTTCGTGGTCGAGAACTACGCCCCGCTCACCGCGCTGCGCCCGGCGGCCGGCGGCCGCGAGCTGGCCTGGCACGCCCGCGACGACCTCGCCCCCGGTCTCGCGATGAGCGCCCTGTGGTCCCGGCACGTGCTGCGCCGGCTGCGGGGGCGCCTGCGGCGCCGGGCCACGGTGGTGGCCCCGCCGCGGGTCCCGCTGGTCCGTCAGGCGCCCCCGGTGGAGCCCGGCCCGGTCGAGGTGCCGGGTTCCCTGGGAGCCTCGGGGTTCGGCGGCGACGAGAAGGACGAGAAGGCGGGGAGCCGCTGAGGGCCCCCGGTCGTGCGGGCGCCCCGGGCGACGGTGGTTCGTCGCCCGGGGCGCCGGCACTTCGTGGACCTGGTGGCCGGGGTCTCCGGCACCAGGGGTGGTGCTACCTGCGGTGCCCGGCGCGGCCGCGCCGGAAGAGCAGCGCACCGCCCAGGATCATCGCGGCCCCGGCGCCCGAGGCGGCCAGTACGGCCTCGGTGCCGGTTTCGGGCAGGGACGGCGGGTGCTCCGGGTTCTCGCCGTCGGTGGGGGGTGTGCCCGTGGGCGCCGGCGGCTCGCTCGGGGTCGGTGGCGGGGGCGGTGTGCTGACCGGAGGCTGGCTCGGGGGCGGCGTCGACGGGGGCGGCGTCGACGGGGGCGGCGTCGTGGCCGGAGGCGGCGTCGTGGGGGTGTCGCCGTATCCACCTTCCTCGCCGTAGCCGTAGCCGGCACCGTCGCCGTAGCCGTAGCCGTAACCGCCGGCGTCACCGGAGCCGGAGCCGTAGCCGTAACCGCCGGCGTCACCGGAGCCGTAGCCGTAACCGCTGAGCAGGTCGTCGGTGAGGCTGCTGCCCAGGCCTGCTCCGGAACCGTCGGACGTCCCGTCGGTACCCGGCGCCCCCGGCATGTCCTCTGACGCGTTGTCGGCCGTGCTCCCGGACGTCCCGGCGGCCGCGTCCTCCGCCGTGCCGGTGGCCGTGGTCCCCGGCATGTCCGTGGCCGTGTCGTCCGCCGTGCCGGTGGCCGTGCTCGCCGGCATGTCCGTGGCCGTGTCGTCCGCCGTGCCGGGAGTCTTGCTCCCGGACGCCGCGGTGGCCGTGTCCTGCGCCATGTCGAGGGCCGTGCTCCCGGACGTGTCGGTGGCGCTGCCGGAGGTCGAGCCGGCGCCCTGCCCGGTCTCGGCCACCTCGGCCTCCTCGGCCTCCTCGGCCACGGTGCGGTCCATGGAGCGGTTCTCGGCGGGAGCGGCATCCGCGTAGACGTCCTGCTGGAGGTCCTCGGAGAACTTCTCGTGATCGAACGCCCCGGCCGTCCCGGACGAGTCCGCTTCCTCGTCGCAGGAGCCGCCGAAGGCCGGGTTCAGACCGGCGGCCCCGTCGGCGGCGTCACCGCAGGTGTTGACCGGTAGGTCGACCGGGGCCTCGAGGGTGCTGCTCGAGGCCACACCCGGCGAACTCTTGGCCGCCCCGCCCGCCGTCGAGTCGGCGAGGGCGGCGCTGCCGCACAGGGACAGCATGCTCGTCGCGGCAGCCGCCGCGACCACTCCCTTACCCAGGCTCTTTCGCAATCTCGTTGTCTTCCTGCTCGGAGGAGAGGGAAAGGCCGGCCTTGGCGAAGAGTGAAGTCGTCCAAGGCCGGCCGTGGCGCAGCCGAGCGGCTGGTGCGTTACGCCGTCAGTCGTTCTTGCAGTAGTTGCCGAACGCCGGGTTCAGCGCCGCGATCACGTTGATGGTGTTGCCGCACACGTTGACCGGAACGTGCACGGGAACCTGGACCACGTTGCCGGACAGCACACCCGGGGAACCGACGGCAGCACCCTCGGCGCCGGAGTCGGCGAAGGCCGGGGCGGCCATCCCGAGAGCCATGATCGCGCCCGCGACGAGAGCAGCGCTCTTCTTCATGAACTTTCCCTTCTCTGCGGTCATGCCTTTTGGACGGCCGAGACCGAGCGAGCACAGCTTGTACGGCTCGCACCATGACCTGCAGCCTGCAAACGAGAAATTGACAGCCGAAGAAACTATGGAACGGGTAACACCACTGAATTCACTCGATTGCTCGGTAAATAACTTCTTTCCAGTACGCCGCCGGGCGGTCCGCTGGGGGAATCAGCGGACCGCCCGGGCTGCGCGAAGGACGGCTCAGTCGCCGTTCGCCGAAAGGACCGACAGGTCCTCCAGGATGTGGCTCAGCGCGGCGTCACGCTTGGTGTTCGTGGAGTTGTCCGCGCACTGCTGCTGCGTGTGGTCGGACAGGACCGGGATGTCCTGGGCCACCAGACCGATGGCGCCCGCGACGCCGACGGGGACGTCCTGCACGGCGAGGCAGGGCTTGTTGAGCGACCCGTCGACCAGCGAGAGCTGGGGGCTCATGTCGCCCTTGGTCGCCGAGTTGCCGAACGACGACGACGCGCCGTTTCCGTTGGCCACGGACGGCCCGGAGTCGTCCCCGACGGCAAGCGCGTGGGGAGCGGCCGCAACCGACATACCGATGACGGAAGCGGCGGCCGCCGCGGCGACCATTGCCTTCTTGAGCACTTCGCGTTCCTTTCCTCGTAGCGACGCATGTCCTACGGCCTCATCAACCCAGGCCCGGATGATTGGTTGCGGCCGTTCACCCGGTTGGCCCGGCCCATCCGTCCAAACGCCTGATAATCACCGGGAACGACGAACACACAAAGAGCTCAGGTGTCGACCGAGAGGGTGATCGGGAGAAACCGCGCAGGGCGAGCACAGTTGTCCAGAACGCTCCGGGGACGGGGTTTCCTAAGAAAGGACTGGCCATGATCAAGAAGGTTTTTGCCACCGCTGCGATCGCAGCTTCCGTCATGGGCGCCTCCGCTGCCGCGGCCCCGCAGGCGCTTGCGGTCGGTGACGACAGCGGCCCGACCGCCGCGAACGGCAACGCCGCGCTGCAGAGCTTCGGCAACTCGGCCACGCACGGGAACATGAGCCCGCAGATGGCGCTGATCCAGGGCTCCTTCAACAAGCCCTGCCTCGCCGTGAACGACCTGCCCGTCGGCGTAGGCGCCCTGGGCGCCGTCCCGATCCAGGACATCCCGATCCTGTCGGACCACACGCAGCAGCAGTGTGCGGAGAACTCCACCAACGCCAAGCGCGACGGCGCGCTGGCGCACCTGCTGGAGGACGTGTCGGTCCTGTCGGCCAACGGCGAGTGACATCGTCCTGAGGGCGGGCCGCCGAGCATCCCGGCGGCCCGCCCTCTTCGTATGCCTGCCCCCGTGTGCGGGGTGTGTCAGCCGCCGGGCGCGTACAGCGCCTCGATCTCCTTCGCGTACGCGGTCGTCACGGCGTGCCGTTTGACCTTCAGGGAGGGGGTCAGCATGCCGTTCTCCTCGGTGAACTCGCCCTCGACCAGGGTGAAGGCACGGATCGACTCGGCGCGGGAGACGGCCTCGTTGGCGTGGTCGACGGCCCGCTGGACGGCGGCGCGCAGGCGCGGGTCCTGGCGGATCGCGGACAGGGGAGTGTCCCGGGGCATCTTGTGGACGGCCAGCCAGTGGGCGACGGCGTCGGGGTCGAGGGTGATCAGGGCACCGACGTAGGGGCGGTTGTCGCCGACGACCAGGCACTGGCCGATCGGTGAGCGGCTGCGCAGGCGGTCCTCCAGGATCGACGGGGAGACGTTCTTGCCGCCGGAGGTGACGAGGATGTCCTTCTTGCGGCCCGTGATGGTGAGACAGCCGTCCTGGTCGAGGGAGCCGAGATCGCCGGTGGCGAACCAGCCGCCGCTGAGGACCGCGTCGGTGGCCTGCGGGTTGTTCCAGTAGGCCTCGAAGACGATGCCGCCCCTGATCAGCACCTCGCCGTCGGCCGCGATCCGGACGGCGGTGCCGGGGACCGGCGGGCCGACCGTGCCGGGGCGGGGTTCGAGGGGCGGGACGATGGTCGCGGCGGCGGTGGTCTCGGTCAGGCCGTAGCCCTCGTAGACGACGATTCCGGCGGCGTGGAAGAAGAGGGTGAGGTCGCGGTCGAGGGGGGAGCCGCCGCTGATGGCGTAGCGCAGCCGGCCGCCGAGTTCCTTGCGGATACGGCGGTAGACCAGCAGGTCGTACAGCGCCCAGGCGGCGTAGAGGCCCGGGCCGGGGCCCTTGCCGGTGCCCAGGAACTTCCTCAGGTGCGCCTGAGCGAAGCGGACGGCCGTGCGGTCGGCACGGTCGAAGGAGGCCCCGCGGCCGATCTTCTCGGCGGTGGCGCGGGCGGTGTCGTGGATCTTCTCGAACAGGTACGGGACGCCGACGAGGAAGGTGGGCCGGAACTCCTTCAGCAGCGGGCGGAGTTCGTCCGGCTTCACGCTCGGGCAGTGGCCGATCTCGATGCGGGCCAGCAGGCAGGCGATCTGGAGGGTGCGGCCCAGTATGTGGGCGAGCGGGAGGAAGAGGAGCGTCGAGGCGGTCCGGCGGGTGACCGCCTTGAAGACCGGGTGGAGCAGCTCGACGGTGTTCGCGGCCTCCGCGTGCAGGTTGGCGTGGGTGAGGACGCAGCCCTTGGGCCGGCCGGTGGTGCCCGAGGTGTAGCAGATCGTCGCGGCCGTGCCGGGGGTGAGGGCGGTACGGCGCTCGGTGACCTCCTCGTCGGGGAGGTGCTCGCCGAGGGTGATGAGGTCGGTGAGGGCGTCGGCGTCGAGCTGCCAGACGCGGGGCGGGTGGGTGTGCCCCGCCGTGCCGGAGACGACGGTGGCGGCGTTCCCGGCCGTCTCGGTGACGACGTGCCGGGCGCCCGAGTCACGGACGATCCAGTCGACCTGCGGCGCGGAGGACGTGGGGTAGACCGGGACGGTCCGGCCGCCGGCCGCCCAGACGGCGAAGTCCAGGACCGTCCACTCGTACCGGGTGCGGGACATGACGGCGACCCGGCCGCCGGGTTCGAGACCGGCGGCGATCAGGCCCTTGGCGACGGCGGTGACCTCCTGGGCGAAGGCCGCGGCGGTGACCGGGGCCCAGCCGCCGTCCGCGGTCCTGCGCCGCAGCACCACCGCGCCGGGGGCCTCGGCCGCGTTCGTGTACGGGATGTCGGCGATGCTGCCGGTGGTGAGGGGCTCGGCCATCGGCGGGGTGTACGCCTCCCGCACGGTGCCGGCCTCGTCCCTGGTCAGCTCGACCTCGGCGCGGGCCGCCAGGTCGGTGCGCTGCTTGGCCCGCTTCAGATCCCTGCGTACGCCCATGGCGGCTCCCGTGTTGCCGGTGCACGGTGTTGACGCAAGGTCAACTTACCCGGAAGTAAGGAAAGGTCAAGCGGTCGCGCTCCGGCCCGCCGGGCGGCCGGTGTCAGTACGCGATGGCCGCGGCCTGCTCGATGGCCGACGCCAGCTCCCGTACCGCCTCGTCCTCGGTCCGCCGCGCCAGATCGTCCGCCTGCCGGGCGAGTTCGCGCATCCCCGGTGCGCCGGGCAGCGGGGCGTAGCGGGTGTCCTCGCGGCGCAGGGCGTCGGCGAAGTAGGCGGCCACCGCCGCGACCTGGAAGCGGGGGGACGCGCCGCGCACGGAGTCGTCCAGGGCCGCCGTCTCGAGCCGGCCCGACTCCTCGTGCGGGGCGCGGGTGGCGGGATCGAGCCAGCGGACGGTGGCCGTGGCGAGGTGGCCTTCCGCGCCCGGCCTGGTGCGGACGGCGTACAGGGCGGTGACCGTGTGGCCGGGGCCCACCTCGCCGCCGTCGACGCGGTCGTTACGGAAGTCCTCGTCGGCGACCTCGCGGTTCTCGTACCCGATCAGGCGGAACCGGTCGACGGTAGCCGGGTCGAAGGCGACCTGTGCCTTGGCGTCGCGGGCGGTGAGGTCGACATGCTGCGGGAGTTCCTCGCAGAAGACCTCACGGGCCTCCTCCGCCGTCGAGACGTAGGTCGTGTGGCCGTCGCCCCGGTCGGCGAGGCGTTCCATGAGCTCGTCGCCGTAGTCGCTGCCCACGCCCACGCCGAAGAGGGTGATGCCGTGCTCGCGACGGGCACCGCCGATGTTCGCGAGGATCGTGTCGGCGTCGGTGTCGCCGGTGTTGGCGAGGGCGTCGGAGACGAGGACGACGCGGTTGGTCGCGCCCTCGCGCAGGCCTTCGACGGCGGTCGCGTACCCGGTCTCGACCCCCGCGCCGAGGTTGGTGGACTGCTGGACCTCCAGGCCGGAGACGGCGTCGTGGATCCTGCCGCGGTTGCCGCCGAGCCGGGTCATCGGCAGGACGGTCTCGGCCTCGTCGCTGAAGGTGACCAGCGCGACCGAGTCGTCGTCGCGCAGCCGGTCGGTCATCACGCCGAGGGACTCCTTGGCGAGGTCCAGCCGGCCGGGCTCGGACATCGAGCCGGAGACGTCGAGGACGAAGGTGAGGGCGGCGGGCGGGCGTTCGCCGTCGTCCCCGGCCGGGCGCGTGGCCAGGCCGACGCGGACCAGGGACCAGTCCCGCGCGCCGGTACGGGCGCCGTCGACGGTCACCGAGAAGCCGTTGCCGTCGGGGCGTTCGTAGTCCTGGCGGAAGCTGTTGACGAACTCCTCGGGGCGGATCGTGGACGGGTGCGGCCGGCCGCCCTCCGCGAGGGTGCGGCGGGCGTAGCCGTACGAGGCGGTGTCGACGTCGAGGGCGAAGGTGGAGAGGTAGTCGGGTTCCGGTGCGAACTCGCCGTCCGCGCCGTCCTCGCGCTGCTCACCGCTCACCTCGCCGGAGTCCGGGGCGGGCGGGGCGGGGGCCGGGAAGCCGTCGGCCCGTTCCGCCCGGTCCACGCCGCTTCTGTCGCTGTCACCGCTCCCGGCGCAGCCGGTGAGGAGCAGGCCGCCGGCCGTGGTGAGGGCGAGCAGCGCCCCGCCGAGCCGTCGTATCCGGTACCGCTTCATCTCGCGTACCCCCTGTGTCCGTTGACCGCCGTCGGATGCCGACGTCAGTGACTGTGACGGCACAGGGGGCCGGAATGTGCGTGACGAAGCGTTGCGCTTACGTCTCGAAGGGGCTACGGAGCGGGGCCGCCGAGACCGGTGGGTGATCTTCCGGAGACCTAGGACACCACGTCCTTGCGGGCGAAACCACGGAAGGCCAGCGCGAACAGCACCAAGGCGTACGTTACGGAAATCGCGGTGCCCTGGATCATGCCGAACCACTGCGGCTCGGGCTGCACGGCGTCCGCCCAGGCGAACTGCCAGTGCGCGGGCAGGAAGTGGCGCCAGTCGCCGAGGGCGGTGACGGCGTCGAGGACGTTGCCGACGATGGTCAGGCCCACCGCGCCGCCGACCGCGCCGAGCGGCGCGTCCGTGCGGGTGGACAGCCAGAACGCCAGTCCCGCGGTGACCAGCTGGGACACGAAGACGTACGCCACGACCACCACCAGCCGTTGCGCGGCCGTGCCCGCGTCCAGCGCGCCCCCGGTGGGGATCTGCAACGGACCCCAGCCGTAGGCGGCGACGCCGACGGCCAGCGCGACCACGGGCAGCAGCACCATGGCGGCCAGGCTCAGGCCGAGCCCGACGACGAGCTTGGACCACAGCAGCCGGGCCCGTGGCACGGGAGCCGCGAGCAGATAGCGCAGCGAGGACCAGCCGGCCTCGGAGGCGACGGTGTCCCCGCAGAACAGGGCGACCGGAATGACCAGCAGGAAGCCCGCCGACACGAACAGGTTCACGGCGGCGAAGTTGGCCGCGGACGCGGTGGCCGTGTCCATCAGCGTGATCCGGTCGCCGCCGCCGTCCGGCTCGCCGCCGATCGCGAAGGCGACGACCAGCACGAAGGGCAGGACGGCGAGGACGGCGAACATGACCAGCGTGCGGCGCCGCTTGAACTGGCGGACCAGCTCCACCCGCAGGGGCAGGGTGCGGCCCGCCCGGTAGCCGGACGCGACGTCGGTGAGCGCGGGGGTGCTCATGCGGAGCCTCCGATCAGGGTGAGGAACGCGTCCTCCAGGCGGCGGTGCGGGCCGACCGAGGCGACCGGCACCTCCAGCCGGACCAGTTCGGCCACCAGCCGCGAGGCGCTGCCGCCGGTGTCCAGCCTGACCAGCAGCCCGTCACCGGTGACCACGGCCGAGGCGACGCCCGGCAGCGCGGCGACCTTCTCGGCGACCGGGTCCTCCACGGGGGTGCCCGTGCCGACGAGGAGGGTGTCGCCGGAGCCGACGATCTCGCCGACGGGGCCCGCCTGCACGAGCCGGCCCCGGTCCATCACCACGAGATGCGTGCAGGACTGCTCGACCTCCGACAGGAGGTGGCTGGAGACGATCACCGTGCGGCCGGCGGCCGCGTAACGGATCATCACCTCGCGCATCTCGCGGATCTGGGGCGGGTCGAGGCCGTTGGTCGGCTCGTCCAGGATGAGCAGGTCCGGCAGCCCCAGCATGGCCTGCGCGATGGCGAGCCGCTGGCGCATGCCCTGCGAGTAGGTGCGCACCGCGCGGGCGAGCGCGTCACCGAGGCCGGCGATCTCCAGGGCCTCGTCGAGGTGGGCGTCCCCGGCGGGGCGGCCGGTCGCCCGCCAGTACAGCTCCAGGTTCTCCCGGCCGGACAGGTGCGGCAGGAAGCCCGCGCCCTCCACGAAGGCGCCGACCCGAGACAGCACGGGCGCGCCGGGGCGGATGGCGTGGCCGAAGACGCGGATCTCGCCGCCGTCCGGCCGGATCAGTCCCATCAGCATGCGCAGGGTGGTGGTCTTGCCCGCGCCGTTCGGGCCGAGCAGGCCGAGCACCTGGCCCTTCTCCACGCGGAAGGAGAGGTCCTTGACCGCGTACCGGTCCGCCGACTTCGCGTACCGCTTGCTCAGGCCGGTGATCACGAGCGGGACCTCGGACAGCGAAGCGTCCGGTGCGGGTGTGGCGGTACGGCGGCGAGCGGAGAGCAGCAGCGCGAGCGCGATCACGGCACCGGTCGGCGGCAGCCACCACACCCAGGCGGGCAGCGGCGCGGCCGCCGCGGTCACGCCGGGGGCCGTGGGCACCGACAGGTCGCTCTCGAGGGCGACGGTGTACGTCGCCGGGGCCGCCGGGGAGGCGTACGCCAGGTCGGTGGAGGCGAGGACGAGGCGCAGCCGGTGGCCCTTGCCGACCTCGTAGTCGACGGCGGGGAGGGTGAGCGTCACGTCCTTGCCGGCCTTCGCGCCCTCGACGCGGACGGGCGTGACCAGCTGGGAGGGGAGGACCTGCTGACGGCCGTCGGGGCCGACGTCGTACACCTTGGCGAACAGGACGGCGTCCTCGCTGCTGGAGCGGACGTGGACGGTGGCCGTCGGGGATCCGGTGATGCGCAGGTCCTCGGTCAGCGGCGCCGACTCGAACCGCGCGTGCTGGCCCGGGAAGTCGAGCGAGATGCCGACGCCGAGCGCGGAGAGCTGCGCGAGGCCGCCGCCGGCGCCGAGTCCGGGCAGGGCGGAGACGGCGGGCGGGCCGGCGCCGGGCGGGTTGTCGAACGTCTGCTCGCGTCCGGTCAGGGTCACCGGACGCCGCCCGCTGTCCAGGCCCGGGTAGGTGTCCGCGCTCGCGCCCCGCAGCAGGGCCTCGCCGTCGGTGGAGTCGACGCCTCCGGTGCGGGTGACGCGGAAGGCCGGGCCCGTGTCGGCGCCCTTCTCGTCCTTGAGGTAGCGGTCGAACCACGCCGTGACGCGCTGCTGGGTCCGGCTCGTCTCCATGTCGCCGCCGTCGTGGCCGCCGGCGATCCAGTCGACGTCCACGGGGGCGCCGTTGGCCCGGATGGCCCGCGCCGCGGCGTCGGCCTGGTCCAGCGGGAACAGCGAGTCCGACTGGCCCTGCACCAGCAGCGTGGGGACGTCGATGCGGTTGCCGATCGCCGACGGGGAGCGCTCCTGAAGCAGTTCGCGTGCCTCGGTGTCGGGGGTGCCGGACTCGGCGACCCGCTCGTACATCTCGCACAGCCGCGGCTCGAACTTGGCGCAGCCACCGCCGGAGTTGACGAAGACGCCGGCCCACAGCTTCTTGAAGACGCCGTTCGGGAAGAGGGCGTCGGCCAGGTTCCAGTAGGTGATCGCCGGGGCGATGGCGTCCACCCGGTCGTCGTACCCCGCGGTCAGCAGCGAGATCGCGCCTCCGTAGGAGCCGCCGGCCATGCCGACGCGGGGGTCGCCGGACCTGTCGAGCTCGACCTGGGGCTGCGTGGCCAGCCAGTCGAGCAGCTTCGACACATCGGCGACCTCGCCCCGGGGGTCGTTCAGGCCGATCCTGCCGGTCGAGCCGCCGAAGCCACGTGCCGACCAGGTCAGTACCGCGTACCCGGCGCGGGCCAGGTCCTCCGCCTGCTGCCGCACGTCGTCCTTGCTGCCGCCGAAGCCGTGCGCCAGGAGCACGGCGGGGCGCCGGCCGGCGTCCGCGGTGGTGAAGTACGAGGTGTCGACGCGCACCCCGCCGGCCCCGGGCAGCACCCGGTCGGCGCGGCGCACCGCGGGCGCCTCGTCGTCGGCGACTGCCGTCCACGTACCGGCACCGGCGAGCACCACGACGGCGGCCGCGGCGGCCATCAGCCGTCGTGGCCGCCGCAACAGCCCCCGCAGTCCGGGCGAGCGAAGATCCATGCGTCAACGGTACGCGGCGAACCTGCCGGCCATGGACAGCTCAGGGGCTGAACCCCGTGCCCTCCCACGGGAGTACGGGGCCGGTGCCGCGTACCGCGAGCGCGGTACGCGGCGGGGCGGGTCAGTGGTTGCGCGGGAAGCCCAGGTCCACGCCCGCGGGGGCGTCCGCCGGGTCGGGCCAGCGGGTGGTGACGACCTTGCCGCGGGTGTAGAAGTGCGTGCCGTCGTTGCCGTAGATGTGGTGGTCGCCGAAGAGGGAGTCCTTCCAGCCGCCGAAGGAGTGGTAGCCGACGGGGACCGGGATCGGCACGTTCACGCCGACCATGCCGGCCTCGACCTCCAGCTGGAAGCGGCGGGCGGCGCCGCCGTCCCGGGTGAAGATCGCGGTGCCGTTGCCGAACGGGGAGGCGTTGATGAGGGCGATGCCCTCCTCGTACGTCTCCGCGCGCAGCACGCACAGGACCGGGCCGAAGATCTCGTCCTGGTAGGCCTTCGCGGACGTCGGCACCTTGTCGAGCAGGGAGATCCCGATCCAGTGGCCGTCCTCGAAGCCGTCGACGGTGTATCCGGTGCCGTCGAGCACGACCTCGCAGCCCTCGGCCGCCGCGCCCTCGACGTAGGAGGCCACCTTGTCGCGGTGGACCTTGGTGATCAGCGGGCCCATCTCGGACGTCGGGTCGTTGCCGGGGCCGATCTTGATCTTCTCGGCGCGCTCGCGGATCTTGTCCACCAGTACGTCGCCGATCGCGCCGACCGCCACCACGGCCGAGATGGCCATGCAGCGCTCGCCCGCCGAACCGTAGGCCGCCGAGACCGCCGCGTCGGCCGCCGCGTCCAGATCGGCGTCGGGCAGGACGAGCATGTGGTTCTTGGCACCGCCGAGGGCCTGGACGCGCTTGCCGTGCGCGGAGGCCGTGGTGTGGATGTAGCGGGCGATGGGGGTGGAGCCGACGAAGGACACCGCCTTGACGTCGGGGTGCTCCAGGAGGCGGTCGACGGCCACCTTGTCGCCGTGCACGACGTTGAAGACGCCGTCGGGCAGACCGGCCTCGGCCAGCAGCTCGGCGATCCTGATCGACGCCGACGGGTCCTTCTCGGACGGCTTCAGCACGAAGGTGTTGCCGGTCGCGATGGCGAGCGGGAACATCCACATCGGGACCATCGCCGGGAAGTTGAACGGCGTGATGCCGGCGACCACGCCGAGCGGCTGGCGGATGGCGGCCACGTCGACGCGGTGGGCCACCTGCGTCGACAGCTCGCCCTTGAGCTGCACGTTGATGCCGCAGGCCAGGTCGACGATCTCCAGGCCGCGGGCCACTTCGCCGAGGGCGTCGGAGTGCACCTTGCCGTGCTCGGCGGTGATCAGCTCGGCGATCTCGTCGCGGTGCGCGTCCAGCAGGGCGCGGAACTTGAACAGGATCGAGGTGCGCTGGGCCAGCGAGGACTGGCCCCAGGTCAGGAAGGCCTCCTTGGCGGCCGCGACCGCGGCGTCCACCTCGTCGGCCGAGGCGAAGGCGACCTTCGTGGTGACCGCGCCGGTCGCCGGGTCCGTGACCGGCCCGAACGTGCCCGACGCGCCTTCGGCGGTCCTGCCGCCGATCCAGTGGTTGACGATCTTCGTCATGACCGGTTACTCCTTCACAGATGGCGGCGTCGGGTCGAGACGTGCCGTTCGTACAGCTCACGGGCCTTGATCGCGGACGGTCGGGTCGCGGTTTCGGCCACGGGTACATCCCACCAGGCCTGCGCCTCGGGCGCGCCCGACACTGTGTCGGGCGTTTCGGTCTCGACGTAGACACATGTGGGAGTGTCCGCGGCCCGCGCCTCGGCGAGCGCGGAGCGCAGGTCGCCCACGGTCCGGGCGCGCAGCACCCGCATGCCGAGGCTCTCGGCGTTGGCGGCCAGGTCCACGGGGAGCGGGGCGCCGGAGAAGGTGCCGTCGCCCTCCCGGTAGCGGTAGGCGGTTCCGAAGCGTTCCGCGCCGGTCGCCTCGGAGAGGCCGCCGATGGACGCGTAGCCGTGGTTCTGCACCAGCAGCACCTTGATCGCGACGCCCTCCTGCACGGCGGTGACGATCTCCGTCGGCATCATCAGGTAGGTGCCGTCGCCGACCAGGGCCCACACCGGCCGGTCCGGCGCGGCCAGCTTCACGCCGATCGCGGCCGGGATCTCGTAGCCCATGCAGGAGTAGCCGTACTCCAGGTGGTACTGGTCGCTGGACCGGGCCCGCCACAGTTTGTGCAGGTCGCCCGGCATCGATCCGGCGGCGTTGATGATCACGTCCGTCTCGTCCACCAGCGCGTCCAGCGCGCCGAGGACCTGCGGCTGTGTCGGCCGCCCTGCCGGGTCGGCGGCCTCGTAGGCGGTGTCGACGCGCCGCTCCCAGCGCGCCTTCTCCTCGGTGTAGCGGGTGACGTACGCCTCCGGGACCCGGTGGGCGTGCAGCGCGAGCGCCTCGGTCAGCTCCGCCAGGCCGCTGCGCGCGTCCGCGATCAGGGGCGATCCGGCGAGCTTGTGGCCGTCGTAGGCGGCGATGTTGAGGTTGAGGAAGCGGACGCCCGGGTCGGCGAAGAGCGTTCCGGAGGCGGTGGTGAAATCGGTGTAGCGGGTGCCCACGCCGATCACCAGGTCGGCCGTGCGGGCCAGTTCTGCTGCGGTGGCGGTGCCGGTGTGGCCGATGCCGCCGACGTCCTGCGGGTGGTCGTACCGCAGGGACCCCTTGCCGGCCTGGGTCGAGGCGACCGGGATGCCGGTGGCCTCGGCGAACTCCGCCAGGGCGCCCTCGGCGCGGCTGTGGTGGACGCCGCCGCCGGCGATCAGCAGCGGCCGCTCGGCGGCCCTGATCGTGCGGACGGCCTCGGCGAGTTCGGCCGGGTCGGCGCCCGGCCGGCGTACCGCCCAGGTGCGCTCGGCGAAGAAGTCCTCCGGCCAGTCGTACGCCTCGGCCTGCACGTCCTGCGGAAGCGCGAGCGTGACCGCGCCCGTCTCCACCGGGTCGGTGAGCACCCGCACGGCCTGGAGCGCCGCCGGGATCAGCGCCTCCGGGCGGGTGACCCGGTCGAAGTACCGCGACACCGGGCGCAGGCTGTCGTTGACCGACACATCGCCCGCGTACGGCACTTCGAGCTGCTGGAGAACCGGGTCGGCGGGGCGGCCGGCGAAGATGTCGCCGGGCAGCAGCAGCACCGGGAGGTGGTTGATGGTGGCGAGGGCGGCACCCGTGACCAGGTTCGTGGCGCCCGGGCCGATGGAGGTGGTCACCGCGTGCGTGGACAGGCGGCCGGACTGGCGGGCGTAGCCGACCGCCGCGTGCACCATGGCCTGCTCGTTGCGGCCCTGGAGGTAGGGCATCTCGTCCGCGTACTCGACGAGCGCCTGGCCGATCCCGGCGACGTTGCCGTGGCCGAAGATGCCCCAGGTGGCGCTGATGAGCCGCCGCCGTACGCCGTCCCGCTCGGTGTACTGCGCGGACAGGAAGCGTACGAGCGCCTGTGCGACCGTGAGCCTGGTGGTCATCGATATCCCTCCGTGTGGTCCGGGTGGAAGCAGATCCGCCACTCCCGGGTCCGGCCGGGTCCCGCCATGACGTTCAGGTAGTACATGTCGTGGCCCGGCTGCGCGATGGACGGCCCGTGCCAGCCGTCGGGGACGAGGACGGCGTCACCGGTGCGGACCTCGGCCAGCACGTCGGCGCCGCCCTCGCGGGAGGGGAACACGCGCTGGTAGCCGAGGCCGTTCGGGCCGTCGATCTCGAAGTAGTAGATCTCCTCCAGCTCGGACTCCTCGCCGGGCCGGTCCTCGTCGTGCTTGTGCGGCGGGTACGACGACCAGTTCCCGCCCGGGGTGATCACCTCGACGGCGATGAGCTTGTCGCACGCGAAGGCGCCCGCGGAGGCGAAGTTGCGTACCCGGCGGGCGCAGTTGCCGCTGCCGCGTTCCTCGACGGGGACCTCCGGCGCGGGGCCGTAGCGGGCGGGGAGTCGTCGCTCGCACTTCGCTCCTGCCAGGGCGAAGCGGCCTCCCGCGCCGGAGGTGATCTGTGCCTGGGCGTCCCGGGGTACGTACGCGAAGTCGGAGACCGACGCGAAGACGCTCTCCCGGCCCAGCAGCTGGAACACCGCGTCGCCCTCGCGCACCGTGCAACCGCCTTGCAGGGGCAGCACGATCCACTCGCTGTCCCCGGTGGTGAAGGTGTGCGTGCCACCCGCCTCCAGCTCGACGATACGCAGGCTGCTGTAGGTCCAGCCGGCCCGCTTCGGGTCGATGTCGAGCGCGTAGTACGCGTCAGCGGTGGCGCCCTTCGGGACGTACAACTCGTTGCTCATGCGGCCCTCACAGCAGTCCTGCGGCGGTGTCCACGGCGGCGGCCACGTCGCCGTCCGCCGGGTACAGCAGCGAACGGCCGGCCACCAGCCCCCGCACGGTGGGGAGCTGGAGGGCGCCGCGCCACTTCTCGTACGCGCTGTCCTGGTCGTCCCCGACGTCGCCGCCGAGCAGCACGGCGGGCAGGGTCGTGGTCGCCATGACCCGGGCCATGTCGTCGGGGTTCTCGGTGACCGGGACCTTCAGCCAGGTGTACGCCGAACTGCCGCCGAGACCCGAGGCGATGGCGATGGACCGGGTCACCGCGTCGGCGGACAGGTCGTTGCGCAGCCGGCCGCCGGTGTCGCGGCGGCTGATGAACGGCTCGACGAAGACCGGCAGTCTGCGGGCCGCCATGGCGTCGATGGCCCGGGCGGTGGACTCCAGGGTGGTCAGCGAGCCCGGGTCGTCGTAGTCGATGCGCAGCAGCAGCTTGCCGGCGTCGAAGCCGAGGCGCTGGATGTCCTCGGGGCGGTGGCCGGTGAAGCGGTCGTCGAGCTCGAAGCGGGCGCCCTGGAGGCCGCCGCGGTTCATGGAGCCCATGACGACCTTGCCGTCGAGGGCGCCGAGCAGCAGCAGGTCGTCGAGGATGTCGGCGGTGGCGAGGACCCCGTCGACGCCGGGACGGCCGAGGGCGAGGCAGAGGCGCTCGAGCAGGTCGCCGCGGTTGGCCATGGCCATCTTGCGGTCGCCGACGCCGAGCGCGCCACGGGCCGGGTGGTCGGCGGCGACGATCATGAGGCGGCCGCCGGCGTCGACCAGCGGGCGGCGGACGCGGCGGGCGGCGGCCTCGGCGATCGCCTCGGGCCGGTGGGTGCGGGTGCGGACGAGGTCAGCGATGTCGACGGTCACCGGGAGGCTCCCGTCCGGCCGGCGGGGTCCGGGGTGCCGGCGCGCACGGCGCCCGCGCTGAGGGCCGCGGCCACCTCTGCCTGGGTGGGCATCGCGGAGGAGCACTCCAGACGGGAGGCGACGATGGCGCCGGCGGCGTTGGCGTGCCGCATGGTCTTCTCCAGGTCCCAGCCGGCCAGCAGGCCGTGGCAGAGCGAGCCGCCGAAGGCGTCGCCGGCACCGAGGCCGTTGAGGACCTCGACCGGCAGCGGCGGGACCTCGACGGACTCGCCCGCGCCGCTGACGGCGAGGACGCCCTTGGGTCCCTGCTTGACGACGGCCACGGACACGCCCGCGTCGAGGAGCGCCGCCGCTGCCGCGTGCGGTTCGCGGACGCCGGTGGCGATCTCCACCTCGTCGAGATTGCCGACGGCGACGGTCGCGTGCTTCAGGGCCTCGGCGTAGAAGGGGCGGGCCGTCTCCGGGTCCCGCCAGAACATGGGGCGCCAGTCGAGGTCGAAGACCGTGGTGCCGGACCTGTCGCGATGGGCGAGGGCCGCGAGCGTCGCCGTGCGGCTGGGCTCCTCGCTCAGGCCGGTGCCGGTGACCCAGAAGATGTGCGCCGCGTGGACGGCGTCGAGGTCGAGCTCATGGGCATCGATCTCCAGGTCCGGGGCCTTGGGCTGCCGGTAGAAGTAGAGCGGGAAGTCGTCCGGCGGGAAGACCTCGCAGAAGGTCACCGGGGTCGGCAGTCCGGGCACGGGCGTGACCCAGCGGTCGTCGACGCCGAAGCCGCGCAGCCCCTCGTGCAGATAGGTGCCGAACGGGTCGTCGCCGGTCCGGGTGATCACCGCGGTACGGCGGCCCAGACGGGCGGCGGCCACGGCGACGTTGGCCGCGGATCCGCCGAGGAACTTCCCGAAGGACGTCACCTGTGAAAGCGGGACGCCGGTCTGCAGCGGGTAGAGGTCCACGCCGATCCGCCCCATGGTGATCAGGTCGTACGCCATCGAGATCCCTTCGCGTTCCCCGTCTCGCCTCCGTCGGCGGCTCTCTCCCGGTTTCTAGTCTCCGTGCGGGAGGCCTGTCAATAGTTTGTCCGGACATTCGGACCAGTGGCTGTCTCCTGCCGGTCGGGAAGCCGGGGGGACGGCCCTGTCAACGCGCCTCGCCCGGCATCGCCGCGCGCTCCTTTGCTTCACGTCTGTCACAAACGCCACTCCCTTGTCACGCATGTCCGGTGTACGCGGGCTGCGCGTCACACCCGGACCACAGCCGTACTCCTGCCGTCACTCTCCGTCGTTGGGCGGGCACAGGCTTGGTGATTGATCGCCAGCGCAGCGCCCGGCTCCCCCGGACGGCCGCCCCCGGCCGCCGCCGCGGCGCGCGCAGGGAGGTGCACCCATGACCGACCGAAGGCTCTGGTCGTACAAGGAGATCGCGGCCCACATCAAAGTGCAGCCGGACACCGTGCGGTCGTATCGCAAGCACGGGCTGCTGCCCCCGCCCGACCACGTGGAGGGCGGCAAGCCCTACTGGTACGCGGACACCGTCCGCGCCTGGGTGGCGTCCCGGCCCGGGAACCGCGGCCGGCGGGCGGAGTGACGGACCGCAGGTGAGCCGCCGGCCCGGCGGAATATCCGTGGTGCCCCACGTCCGCGTGGGGCACAGTCATGCGCATGAACTTCTCCGACAAGCCCGTACTCACCGGGGGGAGGACCGTGCTGCGGCCGTTCACGGAGGCCGACGGGGACACCCTCTGGGAGATTCTGAGCGATCCCGAGGTGATCCGCTTCACCTTCGATCCGGCCACCCAACTCACGCGGGAGAGCGTGCGTTCCTGGTACGCCACCCGGTCGGAACAGCCCGACCGGCTCGACCTCGCCGTCACGGACCGGGTCACCGGCGAAGTCGTCGGCGAGGTCGTCCTCAACGAGTGGGACCCCCACACCCGCAGCTGCAACTTCCGCACCCTCATCGGACCCGGCGGCCGGGGCAGAGGCCTGGGAACGGAGGCCGTCCGGCTCATCGTCGGTCACGGCTTCGAGCAACTGGGGCTGCATCGCGTCCACCTGGAGGCGTACGGCGACAACCACCGCGCCCTGCGCGTCTACCGCAAGGTCGGCTTCGTGGTCGAGGGCGTACGGCGGGAGTCCGCCCGGCGGGACGGGGAGTGGGTGGACGAGGTGCTGATGGCCGTTCTCGACCGGGAGTGGGCCGTCCATCGGGGCTTTGCCGAGGTCGAGGTTGCGGAGGCTTCAGGAGGTGTGGGGGCCGGCTCGGGCGCGATCAAGGGCGCTGAGGCCGGCTTCGGGGGTTCGGGCGGCTGAGTCGCGGGGGCTTCCGGCAGCCGGCTCCGGGGGCCCGGACAGGTGAGTTCCGGGGGACCGGGCGGCTGAGTTCGGTCCCGTGGCCTCCCGGGGACGGGGGGTCAGCTCCAGGGTTCGACGACCGTCACCCCCGCACCCGGTGCGCCGCCCAGTGCCGCGAGCGCGGGTGGGGCCTCGTCCAGGGGGATCGTCGCGGTCACCAGGAGGTCGGGGCGCAGGGTGCCCGCCCGGACCGACTCCAGCATCGGCGGGTAGCCGTGGGCCGCCATGCCGTGGCTGCCGAGCAGTTCCAGCTCCAGGGCGATCGCGCGGGCCAGGGGCACGGGCGTGGTGCCCGTCGGGGAGGGCAGCAGGCCGACCTGGACGTGGCGGCCCCGGCGGCGCAGGCCGTTGACGGAGGCGGCGCAGGTGGCCGGCGATCCGAGGGCGTCGAGGGAGAGGTGGGCGCCGCCGCCGGTGAGGTCCCGGATCACGGTCGCCGTGTCCTCGGTGCGCGACGCGTCCACGCACTGCGACGCGCCGAAGTTCCGCGCCAGCTCCAGCGCCCGCGACGACACGTCGACCGCGACGACCCTCGCTCCCGAAGCCGCCGCGATCATCACCGCCGACAGGCCGACTCCCCCGCACCCGTGCACGGCCACCCACTCCCCCGCCGCCACCCGGCCCTGCTGCACGACCGCGCGGAACGCCGTCGCGAACCGGCAGCCCAGTGATGCCGCCGTCGCGAAGCTCATGCCGTCCGGGACGGCGACGAGGTTCACCTCCGCGTGGTCCAGCGCCACGTACTGGGCGAACGAGCCCCAGTGCGTGAAGCCGGGCTGCGTCTGGCGCTCGCACACCTGCTGGTCGCCGGCCGCGCAGGACGGGCAGGTGCCGCAGGCGCACACGAACGGCACCGTGACCCGGTCGCCGGGCCGCCATCCGCTCACCCGGGCGCCCACCGCCTCGACGACACCGGCGAGTTCGTGACCGGGCACGTGGGGCAGCACGATGTCCGGGTCGTGGCCCTGCCAGCCGTGCCAGTCGCTGCGGCACAGCCCGGTGGCCTCGACCCGTACCACGACGCCGTGTTCCGCGGGCCGCGGATCCGGCACCTCCCGCACCTCGGCGGGTCCCCCGAACCGCTCGAACACCACAGCGCGCATCCGTCGCCCCTCCCCTTCGTCTCGTTGGGGCCTCGTTTCGCCCCGCCCTATTCGGGACCCGACGGCACCCTCGTGTCCAGGCCGTGCCGGCCGCCGCCCCCTGAGCACCCCTCACTCCTCCCGGCCGGACTGCGCCGAACGCCGCACCCGCTTAGGGTTCGGACAAATCACTCCATCAGGAGTACCTCCGGAGCACGAGGGACCCGCCGTGACCCACCCCCCGCCACCCGGCGCGCCCCGGGCCCGCATCCCCCATCCGCAGCAGCCTCCCCCGTCGCACCCCCGGGCCCGTACCGAGCTGTGGCGGCGCTTCCTGTGGAGCGGACTGGCGCTCTGGACACTGGCCGCAGCCGTCACCTACGGGACCGGGAACGCCGCTCTGCTGCCCGCGCTCATCCTGCTCGGCAGCTTCCTGGTGCCCGTGGCCTTCGTCCTGTGGGCGTATCAGCGGCACGGCCGTGACCTGGGCGTCAACGTGATCCTCGGCTGTTTCCTGACCGGCGGGACACTCGGGGTGCTGGGCGCCTCGCTGACGGTGGACCACCTGCTGCACCCGTCCCTGCGGACGTTCGCCGGCGTCAGCCTTGCCGAGGAGGCGATGAAGCTGGCCGCGCTGGTGTTCCTGCTGCGCCGGCAGACCCGGATCCGCGGCCTGCGTGCCGGGCTCGTGCTGGGCGCGGCCGTCGGCTTCGGCTTCGCGGCCATGGAAGGCGCCGGGTACGCGTTCCAGGCGACCGTCGCCACCAGGGGCGTCGAGCTGGGAGCGCTGCTGGAGACCGAGATCCTGCGCGGGTTGCCGGCGTCCCTCGGGCACGGTCTGTGGACGGCGATCGCCGGGGGCGTCCTGGTGGCCTGCCGTCACCCGGACGGACGCTTCCGCCTCACCGGCGCGGTGACCGGGGCATGGCTGGGCGTGACGCTGCTGCACACCCTGTGGGACTCGACCCACGGTGTCGCCGTGTGGCTGGTCGTGCGGCTGACCACCGGACCCGGCCGGCCGCTGTTCGCGGAGGGCTACATCCCGCACCCCACCGAGGAGCAGCAGCATCTGTTCACCGTGCTCTCCCTGGGCGGACTGGCCGTCGTGGCGCTGCTCGGCGGCGCCTGGGCGCGTTCGCTGACTCGCCGCGACCCCTCCTGGAGAAGTACCCCCTAGGGGTATAGTCTTGAGTGTACCGGGGAGCCTTCCTGGCCCCGTCCGTCCCACCTGCCTCGACGAGGAGTACGACATGACCGCGCAGACCGACACCCCGGGTTCCGTCACCGCCGTCTACAAGGTGAGCGGGATGAGCTGCGGGCACTGTGAGGGCGCCGTCTCCGGCGAGATCGCCCAGCTGCCCGGTGTGAACTCGGTGAAGGCCGTCGCGGCCAGCGGTGAGGTCACGGTCGTCTCCGCGGCCGCGCTGGACGAGGAGGCCGTCCGCGCGGCCGTCGACGAGGCCGGCTTCGAGCTGGTCGGCCGCGCCTGAAGCACGCTTCCCGCACCGGGCCGTACCGGAAGGAGCCGACCGCCGCGTCGGCCGCGTACGGTCCGGTCCGTCGTCTGGAGTCGGAGTCGGACATGACCAGCACCACCACGCGGACCTCCATAGAAGCGACCGCACGGACCTCCATAGGCACGCCGCCCTCCGAGGTCGAGCTGCTGATCGGCGGGATGACCTGCGCCTCCTGCGCGGCCCGCGTCGAGAAGAAGCTCAATCGGATGGACGGCGTCAGTGCCACGGTGAACTACGCGACGGAGAAGGCCCGGATCAGCTACCCGGCCGGGACCGAGGTCGCCGACCTGATAGCCACCGTCGAGAAGACCGGCTACACCGCGGAGGAGCCCGCACCGCCTCGGCCGGAACCGCGGGAGGAGACGCCCCGGGACCCCGAGCTGACCTCCCTGCGGCAGCGTCTGATCGTTTCCGTTCTCCTCGCCGCCCCCGTCATCCTCCTCGCGATGGTCCCCGCCCTCCAGTTCGACAACTGGCAGTGGTTGTCACTCACCCTCGCAGCGCCCGTCGTCGTCTGGGGCGCCCTGCCCTTCCACAAGGCCGCCTGGACCAACGCGCGGCACGCCGCGGCCACCATGGACACCCTCGTCTCGGTCGGCACGCTGGCCGCGTTCGGCTGGTCCCTGTGGGCGCTGTTCTTCGGGCACGCGGGCATGCCGGGCATGCGCCACCCCTTCGAACTCACCGTCTCCCGCACGGACGGCGCCTCGGCGATCTACCTCGAAGTGGCCGCCGGAGTCACCGCCTTCCTCCTCCTCGGCCGCTATCTGGAAGCCCGCTCGAAGCGCCGCGCGGGCGCCGCGCTGCGGGCCCTGATGGAGCTCGGCGCGAAGGACGTCACGATGCTGCGCGACGGGCGCGAGGTGCGGGTGCCCGTCGCCGATCTGGCCGTGGGCGACCGGTTCGTCGTACGCCCCGGCGAGAAGATCGCGACCGACGGCACGGTCGTGGAGGGCTCCTCCGCGGTCGACGTCTCGATGCTGACCGGCGAGTCCGTGCCGGTGGACGTGTCGGCCGGGGACGCGGTGGCCGGCGCGACCGTGAACGCCGAGGGCCGGCTGGTCGTCGAGGCCACCCGGATCGGCGGCGAGACCCAGCTCGCGCGGATGGCCCACCTGGTCGAGGAGGCCCAGAACGGCAAGGCGGAGGTGCAGCGGCTCGCGGACCAGGTCGCCGGGTTCTTCGTCCCCGTCGTGCTGCTGCTCGCGACCGCCACCTTCGGCGTGTGGCTCGGCGCGACCGGCGACAGCACCGCCGCCTTCACCGCGGCCGTCGCCGTCCTGATCATCGCCTGCCCGTGCGCCCTGGGCCTGGCCACGCCGACCGCCCTGATGGTCGGCACGGGCCGCGGCGCTCAGCTCGGCATCCTGATCAAGGGCCCGGAGGTCCTGGAGTCCACGCGCCGGGTCGACACCGTCGTCCTGGACAAGACGGGCACGGTGACCACCGGCCGGATGACCCTCCAGGAGGTGTACGTCGCCGAGGGCACCGACGAGCGGGAGGTGCTGCGCCTGGCGGGCGCCCTGGAGCACGCCTCCGAGCACCCGGTCGCCAGGGCCGTGGCCGCCGGTGCCGCCGAGCGGGTCGGGGAGCTGCCGTCGGCCGAGCGGTTCGAGAACGTGCCCGGACGCGGCGTCCGCGGGTATGTGCAGGGCGTCGAGGTGGCCGTGGGGCGCCTGTTCGAGAAGTTGCCGCAGGAGCTGGCGCGCGCCCGTGACAAGGCCGAGAGCAGCGGCCGTACGGCCGTCGTGGTCGGCTGGGACGGAATCGCGCGGGGGGTGCTGGCGGTCGCGGACACCGTCAAGGAGTCCAGCGCTCAGGCGGTGCGCGAGTTGCGCGACCTGGGGCTCACGCCGGTGCTGCTGACCGGGGACAACCGGCGGGTGGCCGAGACGGTGGCGGAGGCCGTCGGCATCGACCAGGTGATCGCCGAGGTGCTGCCCGAGGACAAGGTGAAGGTGGTGCGGCGGTTGCAGGCCGAAGGCCGGAAGGTCGCCATGGTGGGTGACGGCGTGAACGACGCGGCCGCGCTCGCCACCGCCGATCTGGGGCTCGCGATGGGCACGGGCACCGACGCGGCGATCGAGGCGGGCGACCTGACCCTCGTGCGCGGGGACCTCCGGGTCGCGGCGGACGCGATCCGGCTGTCACGCCGGACCCTCGCGACGATCAAGGGCAATCTGCTGTGGGCGTTCGGCTACAACGTCGCCGCGCTGCCCCTGGCCGCGGCGGGACTGCTGAACCCGATGATCGCGGGGGCGGCGATGGCCCTGTCGTCCGTGTTCGTCGTGACGAACAGTTTGCGGCTGCGGGCGTTCCGGTGAGCCGGGACTTCCACTGAAAAGACAGGATCCCCCTTCAGTCCGGCGCGTGCCTCACATAAGCTCTTCACAAGGCTCGCGCATCTTCCTTACGCTTGAGCCCCGTTCTCCGTATCGGGCCGCTTGCGTAGCTAACGGGACATATGCAAGAGACGCAGATCACAGTGATGCGAACGTAACCATCGAAGGGGTTCGAAGGTCTAAGTTGGCGATGTCAGAGGGCGTCTTGGGGGGCGTCACCTGGCATCTGGGGATGTCTTGGGGGACTTCCTCAGAGATGCGTTGCCGGGGCACGTACACCGGGAAGCTTTGAGCGGCCCTCCCAGCGTGCGCTGTCCCGGCAGACCGCAGCGGTACGGCAGCACTACGGCAGTACAGCGAGACGCAGTAACAGCGATTCAGGCGCTGGTTCTTCACAGACGCCCGGCCGGATCCCGTGGGGGGAATCCGCACCGGGACACGGGAAGGCGCCCTGGTCGTCGGCCCGTGGGGGGACCGGCGCACCAGGGCGCCTTCTGTTTTGCGCTCTGTACATCCGGCGCGGCGTGCACCGCTGCGAGCGCGTACGACCGGGAGCGCGTACCACCAGGAGCGTGCACCGCTGGGTGCGGCCGCCTGCTGTGCGTCAGGCGGCCGCGGGGAATCAGCGCTCCTCGACCGGAACGAAGTCGCGCTCGACGACGCCCGTGTAGATCTGGCGCGGGCGGCCGATGCGGGAGCCCGGCTCCTTGATCATCTCGTGCCACTGGGCGATCCAGCCCGGCAGCCGGCCGAGGGCGAACAGGACCGTGAACATCTCGGTCGGGAAGCCCATGGCGCGGTAGATCAGACCCGTGTAGAAGTCCACGTTCGGGTAGAGCTTGCGCTCGGTGAAGTAGTCGTCGGAGAGCGCGTGCTCCTCGAGCTTCAGCGCGATGTCGAGCAGCTCGTCGGACTTGCCGAGCGCGGACAGCACATCGTGCGCGGCGGCCTTGATGATCTTGGCGCGCGGGTCGAAGTTCTTGTAGACCCGGTGGCCGAAGCCCATCAGGCGGACGCCGTCCTCCTTGTTCTTCACCTTGCGGATGAAGGTGTCGACGTCGCCGCCGGAGTCGCGGATACCCTCCAGCATCTCCAGCACCGACTGGTTGGCGCCACCGTGCAGCGGGCCCCACAGCGCGTTGATGCCGGCGGAGATCGAGGCGAACATGTTCGCCTGCGAGGAGCCGACCAGGCGGACCGTGGAGGTCGAACAGTTCTGCTCGTGGTCCGCGTGCAGGATCAGCAGCTTGTCCAGCGCGGCCACGACGATCGGGTCGAGCTCGTACTCCTGGGCCGGCACCGAGAAGGTCATGCGCAGGAAGTTCTCGACGTAGCCGAGGTCGTTGCGCGGGTAGACGAACGGGTGACCGATCGACTTCTTGTACGCGTACGCCGCGATCGTCGGGAGCTTGGCGAGCAGACGAATGGTGGAGAGGTTGCGCTGCCGCTCGTCGAACGGGTTGTGGCTGTCCTGGTAGAAGGTGGACAGCGCCGAGACGACCGACGACAGCATGGCCATCGGGTGGGCGTCACGGGGGAAGCCCTTGTAGAAGTTCTTGACGTCCTCGTGCAGCAGGGTGTGCCGCGTGATCTCGTCCTTGAAGCTGGTGAGCTGGTCGACGGTCGGCAGCTCACCGTTGATCAGCAGGTACGCCACCTCCAGGAAGGTGGAGCGCTCGGCCAGCTGCTCGATCGGGTAGCCGCGGTACCGGAGGATGCCGGCCTCACCGTCCAGATAGGTGATGGCGGATTTGTAGGCGGCGGTGTTTCCGTAACCGCTGTCCAAGGTCACGAGACCGGTCTGGGCGCGGAGCTTTCCGATGTCGAAGCCCTTGTCCCCGACGGTGCTGTCGATCACCGGGTAGGTGTATTCGCTGCCGTCGTACCGCAGTACTACAGAGTTGTCGCTCACGTCTTCCCTCACCGACGTAGTGCCTCATCTTCGAGGTGCCCTGACTGTCTCTACCATCCCCCATTTGGCTCAGGAGAGTGCACTCGGGGTCGACCATTGGGCTTATCGGCGGCACTCAGTGCCGCCAACCTGCCATCCTGCCCGGTTGACACCCCAACCGGAAGTGCTCTGTGACCTTTGCGACTCGTTTGATCGATCATTTTTCGGCGGAGCGTGGGATCAAGGCTCCTGAGGCCGGGGTCCGAGCCTGAAGTCGAGCGCCGTGCAACGGCGTCCCGCCGACACCGTGCGCACCGCCTGGCCGATGGCCTTGCGGGAGCCGACGAGCACGACGAGCCGCTTGGCCCGGGTGACCGCGGTGTAGAGCAGGTTGCGTTGGAGCATCATCCAGGCGCCCGTGGTCACCGGGATGACCACCGCCGGGTACTCGCTCCCCTGCGAGCGGTGGATGGTCACGGCGTAGGCGTGCGCCAGTTCGTCCAGCTCGTCGAACTCGTACGGCACCTCCTCGTCCTCGTCCGTCAGCACCGTGAGGCGCTGGTCGACCGGGTCGAGCGAGGTGACCACGCCCACGGTGCCATTGAAGACACCGTTCTTCCCTTTCTCGTAATTGTTCCTGATCTGGGTCACCTTGTCCCCGACACGGAACACCCGCCCGCCGAACCGCTTTTCCGGCACATCCGGGCGGCCCGGAGTGACGGCCTGCTGCAGGAGCCCGTTGAGCGTCCCGGCACCGGCCGGCCCCCGGTGCATGGGGGCGAGGACCTGGACGTCCCGGCGGGGGTCGAGCCCGAACCTGGCCGGAATACGACGGGCCGCGACGTCCACGGTGAGCCGCCCGGCCTCCTCCGTGTCGTCCTCGACGAAGAGGAAGAAGTCCTTCATGCCGTCGGTGACGGGGTGCTGTCCGGCATTGATCCGGTGGGCGTTGGTGACCACGCCGGACTGCTGGGCCTGCCGGAAGACACGGGTGAGCCGCACGGCGGGGATCGGGCTGCCGTCGGCGAGGAGGTCCCGCAGCACCTCACCCGCGCCGACGCTGGGGAGCTGGTCGACGTCACCGACGAAGAGGAGGTGCGCGCCCGGCGGCACGGCCTTGACGAGCTTGTTCGCGAGGAGGAGGTCCAGCATGGAGGCCTCGTCGACGACCACCAGGTCGGCGTCCAGCGGCCGGTCCTTGTCGTAGGCGGCGTCCCCGCCGGGTTTGAGCTCCAAAAGCCGGTGGACGGTGGAGGCCTCGGTGCCGGTGAGCTCGGCGAGCCGCTTGGCGGCACGGCCGGTCGGGGCGGCCAGGACGACCTTGGCCTTCCTGGCGCGGGCCAGCTCCACGACCGACCGCACCGTGAAGGACTTGCCGCAGCCGGGACCGCCGGTCAGGACGGCGACCTTCTTCGTCAGCGCCAGCTTGACGGCGGCCTCCTGCTCGGGGGCGAGGTCGGCGCCGGTACGGCCCTTCAGCCACGTCAGCGCCTTGTCCCAGGCGACGTCGTGGAAGCCGGGCATGCGGTCCTGGTCGGTGCGCAGCAGGCGCAGGAGCTGGGCGGAGAGGGAGAGCTCGGCGCGGTGGAAGGGGACGAGGTAGACGGCGGTCACGGCTTCACCGCCGTCGGGGCCGGGGACCCTCTCCCGTACGACACCTGGCTCCTCGCCGTCCTCGGGGGGCGCGGCGAGTTCGGCGAGGCACTCGATGACCAGGCCGGTGTCGACCTGGAGGAGCTTGACGGCGTCGGCGATGAGCCGCTCCTGAGGGAGGTAGCAGTGGCCCTGGTCCGCCGACTGTGAAAGGGCGTACTGGAGACCGGCCTTGACCCGCTCGGGGCTGTCGTGCGGGATGCCCACGGACTGGGCGATCTTGTCGGCGGTGAGGAAGCCGATGCCCCAGACGTCGGCGGCCAGGCGGTACGGCTGGTTCTTCACGACGGAGATGGATGCGTCGCCGTACTTCTTGTAGATCCGCACGGCGATGGAGGTGGAGACCTCGACGGTCTGGAGGAAGAGCATGACCTCCTTGATCGACTTCTGCTCCTCCCAGGCGTCGGCGATCTTCTTCGTCCGCTTGGGGCCGAGGCCGGGAACCTCGATCAGCCGCTTCGGCTCCTCCTCGATGATCTTCAGGGTGTCCAGGCCGAAGTGCTGGGTGATGCGGTCGGCGAAGACCGGGCCGATGCCCTTGACGAGTCCCGAACCGAGGTAGCGGCGGATGCCCTGGACGGTGGCCGGGAGGACGGTCGTGTAGTTCTCGACGGTGAACTGCTTGCCGTACTGCGGGTGGGAGCCCCATCTCCCCTCCATCCGCAGCGACTCCCCCACCTGCGCGCCGAGCAGCGCGCCGACGACCGTGAGGAGGTCCCCGCCGCCCCGGCCCGTGTCGACGCGGGCGACCGTGTAGCCGTTCTCCTCGTTGGCGTACGTGATCCGCTCAAGGACGCCTTCGAGCACGGCGAGCCGCCGCTCGCCGGGTGCGGGTGCGGGTGCCGGGGGCGCCTGGTTGGACATGACCCGACGGTACCGGCGGGGTGTGACAGCGGGGGGCGAGGGCCGGGAAAGAAGGCTCCGGGCGGCTGCGGCACCTGCTCAGTCGGGCGGAAGCGGTTGACTCCCGCCGGCCTCGAAGAGGTACCGGTACATCTCCGTCAAGTACGCGTAGAGGGTGTTCTCGTCATCGAAGGCGATATCCGTGAGGCCCTCGTAATCGCCGACGGTCAGTTCTCTCGCGCGGAGCACATCCTCCAAGCCGCACCGAACCCCGCGCACGTACCGCTCGCTGTAGGAGTGCAGGGGCGCACGCAGCCGACAGGTGGTGTCGTAGGCCTGCTCCAAGCTCACGTACACCTTGACGAACTTCTGAAGCTCCCTCGTCATGAACTCCCTCGCCCCGTCAGGCCCGCGCCGGTCACGTCCAGGCCTACGGCGTCCAGGGGGAGCCGGGGTGTTCCTATGGCCGCGTACCTTCCTCGCCCTGGCGCCAGGTCCTGGTCGGTCGGCCCTGTTCGTCCCAGGTGGCGTCCTCCAGGAGCGTCATCCCGTTCTCGGCGAACACCTGCCTGGCCGCGAGCACGCCGTTCGGATGCCATTCCTTGAACTCGCCCACGGGCAGCCCGTCCCGCACCGTTCCCTCCGAACGCAGGGTGCCGTCCTTGTACCACTCACGCGAAGGCCCGTTCTTGTAACCGTCGGCATAGGTGTCGAGACTGACGAGACTCTCGCCGAGATGCTCGGTCACCTCCCCGGTGAACGGTTCTCCACGGTGATACAGCCGCTCCGAGTCGTCCATGTCCACGTCGGGGTCGTCGATGTCGATTCGCTGCACGGCTTTCATTGCGGGAGCCACACTTCTGTAGTGAACAAGACCAGATTTGCTGCGCCCGGTGGGCGTCCCCACGCGCGCCGACATCGACCGGCAAAGACTGTTGCAGGCCGAGGTCATACGCCTGTTGTCGTGTCCCCAGCCCCAAGAACCCGCAGTCCGCCGCAGCGTCAACCCCGTTGGGCTGTGCTGATGACCTGAACCGCTCCACCGTGGCACCTGATCCACTCCTGCAGTTCAGGACCTGACAGGTTGCGGCTCCCGCTCTCCTCCATGAAGACTGCCGGACCGAAGATCGACCCGGAAACGCCATCCATCCTCGTGTTCTCATCCAGTATCACCTGGAATGAATTTTCATCGAAGACGGATCTACTGAGATCGGCGGAACGGAAGTCGACATTGAGCAGCGACGCTCCCATGAATTGGGTTCCCCGGCAACTCGCGCCAAAGGCATCAACATCATAGAGCGATGCCTTCACCAAGTTGGCCCCGTCGAGCTTCGCATGCCGCAGGACCGCATCGTCGAGATTCACACGCACCAGGGAAGCCTCCGTAAGGTCTGCCCCGGTCAGGTCGGCACCCTGCGCATCCGATCGGTACAGCTCCGCTCCGATCAGCGTCACATTCCTCAACCTGGCGTCGGTGAACCAGGATTCCGAGAAATCTGCGCGCGTGAAATCTGCCCCGCTCAGGTCCAGACCGACGGCATCCAGGCCGCCCTCATCTGCGTCGAGCCACTCCCGAAGACGCTGGGTCGCTACGTCGTCCGTGGGAAAGCGAGCCGGAGCCCACCCCTTACGGGTACCAGATGACATTGTCTTCCCAGCCGTTCTTTTCGACAATGGACTTGATATCGTCAATCGCTGCCTGGTTTGCATTTCTGACGTCCAGGATAACAGTGCGACCCTTCGCGACGATTTGCTCGGACAGCTTACTCACCCAACGACCATTATTGGCGGGGTCATAGGCGCCGCGGAAGGGCTGTGACTTGTCCCGGACATTGTTGAAAGGTGGCCAATCCGAGTGAACGCCCTTGATGTCGTAGTACTGTCCCGTGCTGGGTGAATAGAACTCTCCGCGGTCGGCAGTCGAAGGGCGCTGGATGTCTTCGGGCAGTCTCGCCTGCTCTCGCAGGTCCAGTCCCACCCGGGCTTCGTCCTTCGACGGTTCTGAGATGCCGCCGTTTTTGTCAGGATCACGCTGCAGCTCATCGAAGTCGTCAGGACTCCGTCGTTCAACGTCTTCCAAGTGCCCCCAGTGGGCTGCCTTTTCTTCCGGCGTGAGTTCTGGGAGGGGCTCGTTGGCCCGCGGCGGCTCCACGCCCCCACCAGTGGTGCCCCCGCCGACGCCCTCCGTACCCCCTTCGTGACTGGGCGTTCGTGGTGCTTGGTCATCAGGAACGTGACCCTGGTGCATGGGTTCGCCCTGCCCTCCACCGCCACCGTTCACGTGGTCGGTCACGTGGTCGTGACGGGCAGAGGGGTCGACACCGTGCTCATTCGCCGTTCCTCTGGGGAGGTTGTCGGCGCTGTTGGTCGGCAGGTTGTCGGCGCTGTTGGTCGGCAGGTTGTCGGCGTGGCCGCCTGGGAGGTTGTCGGCGGTGTTGCCGGGGAGGTTGTCGGGGGTGCGGCCGAGGTCGCCGAGGTCGGTGAGGTCGCTGCCGAGGTGGAGGTGTTGGGGTGTGTTGTCGGCGGCGTGGACGGCGCCGGCCATGGCGGGTTCGCGGACCGGGCTGTCGACGCGGGGGAGGTCGGCTCCGTCGTGGGGCATGCCGGGCTGGTCGACGATGTCGCCGGGGCCGTCGGCGGCTTCCCGGACGACGTTGCCGCTCTCGTCGAGGATGTTGCCCTCGGGGTCGTAGTAACGGGCCGGAGCACCGTCCTCGGTGGGCAGCTTGACCGAGCCCTCAGGCAGCACGGGCGTGTTGTCGGGGAGCTTGACCGCACCCTCGGGCAACTCGACCGCGCCCGCCGGGACGGGAGTGCCCTCGGGCAGGCGGACCGCGCCGTTGCCCAGGTCGACCGCGCCGGCCGGGAGCGGGGTGCCCTCGGGCAGCGTGACCGCGCCGCCCTCGGGGATCCTGATGCCGCCCGCCGGGATCGCCGCACCCTCCGGCAGGCGCACCGCGCCCTCGGGCAGGCGGACCGTGCCTTCGGGCAGCGTGATCGCGCCCTCGGGCAGGCGGGGGATCTCGATGTTGCCGACGCCCTTCAGCGCCGCACTGATGTCACCGATCTTGGACAGGCCGGCGCCGGCGCCCTTGGCGATGTAGGTCATCGGGTCGATGACCTTCGCGGTGGTGCCCAGCACCTTCGCGACCGCGCCCGCCTTGCCCGCACCCGACACCGCACCCCCCGCACCACCCGTGAACACGGTGGTGAGCACGTTGAAGGTGACCGCCCCCGCCGCCCGGGCCGGGTTCTTGCCCCACTGGTCCCACGCCACCAGCGCCTTGCCCGTCTCCTTCATCGCCGTCCGCGAATCCTTGATCCACGACGGGAGTTTGTCGTCCGGGAGGGTCCAGAACAGGGCACCCACACCCGGAATCGACGACAACGCAAGACCCGTCGCCAACTGCGCCAGACCCTTCCAGGCCTGGCCCATCGCGTCCCAGCCGCCGAACCCGACCAGCGTCCCCAGACCCTTGATCGTGCCCCAGATACCGTCCACGATCAGGCCGTCCCACACGAACGACTTCACCCAGTGGCCGACCTCGTACCAGTGATGCTTCTCCTCCACCGGGTCACCCCAGGGAAGCTTCGCGTTCTTCATGTCCTCCGCGGAGAACCCGTACTGGTCCTTACGCTCCGAACCATCCCCCGCAACCATCTGCGTACCGCCCCACAACGCGGTGATCCGGTTGTGGCACGTCCGCTCCGCCGCCCAGAACGCCGCCACCGTCGCGGTGATGTCATCACGCAGCTGATTGTGCTCGCCGACCTTGTCCTCGTCGTACTCCCACTCGTCGTCGTCCTTCACCGACCCGACGAACGTGACCGCCTTCGCCTTCAACTCCTTCAGCTTCGCCACCAGCGGCCGCACCTCCGCCGCATACGACGACAACGCCCCCGACACCTTCTCCAGACCATCCGCGAAACCATCCGCACGGTCCTTCACCGGCTTCGTCGTCGCGAACAACTGCTCAGCCTCCGGCGCCTGGTAAAACGCCGACAACCCCTGGAACTGCGAATGCACATCCGAACCGGTGTCCCGGATGCTGCCCGCGTCCGTCTTCAACGCCGCATAATCCAGCTCCAACTGCGCCAGATCACCCGTGAACTGAGGAATCTGCTCCGGCTGAATCACGCCGCACCCGCCCCCGGCATATCAAGCTTCGGCGCCTTCAACGTATTACGCTGCGCCTCCGCCGCCATCTCCTGATCACCATTCAGATACGCCGTGGTCGCATCCACCACACCCTGCAACGACTTGCCCGCCCTAAGGGCTGTCCCGTAAATGATCTTTGACGTGCCTGGTGGCCTGGTGATTTTTGCGTCACCCGGCCAGCGTGAGGTTGTGCAGGCGGGCGATGC
>NZ_JBIUBW010000024.1:0-104308 GCF_044548465.1 Streptomyces sp. NPDC052023
ATCGCGTCCCGCAGCCCGAAGACATCCGTCGCGGCCGCCAGCTCCTGGAGCAGGGCCAGCGTCTCGTCGGTGACGAGGTGCTTGGAGTAGTCGATACGAAGATCGCCGACGGTGACGACGTACCGCTCCGCACGGCCGGGATCGGACTCGAACAGCTCCCGCAGGTGGGCCTTCCACTCGGCGCGGTGATCCTCCAGCGCCGTCCACTCGGGCCGCCGCGTCAGCAGAGGGGTGTCAGACATGAGAGAGCTTCTCCTTGGTGATGCCCTCGCCCTGCAGGGCGACGGCGTACATCTCGTCGGCGTCGAGGCGCCGGAGCTCCTCGGCGATCAGTTCGGACGTGGGGCGCACCTTCAGCGCCAGGGTGCGCGGCGGCTGGCCCGGCAGGGACAGCGTGGCCAGCGGGCCCTCGGGCCGGTCGATGACGATCTCACCGCTTTCCGTGCCCAGCCGGACGCCGGTCACCACGGGGCCCGCGGTCTCCACCCGGTCGACGGCGACGTGCAGACGGGCCTCCAGCCAGCGGGCCAGCAGCTCGGCGCTGGGGTTGTCGGCCTCGCTCTCCACGGCCGCCGAGGTGATCCGCAGCCGGGCCTGGTCCAGGGCCGCCGCCAGCATCGAGCGCCAGGGGGTGAGGCGGGTCCAGGCGAGGTCGGTGTCGCCGGGCGCGTAGGACCGGGCACGGGCGTCCAGCGCGGCCAGCGGGGCCTCGACGGCGTACATGTCGGTGATCCGGCGCTGGGCGAGGGCGCCGAGCGGGTCCTTGGCGGGCCTCTCGGGCGCGTCCACCGGCCACCACACGACGACCGGCGCGTCCGGCAGGAGCAGCGGCAGCACCACGGAGTCGGCGTGGTCGGACACCTCGCCGTAGGTACGCAGCACGACCGTCTCGCCGGTGCCCGCCTCGGAGCCGACGCGCACCTCGGCGTCCAGCCGGGACTGCGTGCGGTCGCGCGGGGAGCGGGCGTGCCGTTTGATGACGACCAGGGTGCGCGAGGGGTGCTCGTGCGAGGCCTCCTCGGCCGCCTTGATGGCGTCGTAGGCGTTCTCCTCGTCCGTGACGATGACCATCGTCAGGACCATGCCCACGGCCGGTGTGCCGATGGCACGGCGACCCTGCACCAGCGCCTTGTTGATCTTGCTTGCCGTGGTGTCGGTCAGGTCGATCTTCATGGCCTGCGCCAGCTCCGTCCGTCTCGTGCGAGCATCTCGTCGGCTTCCGCGGGACCCCAGCTGCCCGCGACGTAGCGCGCGGGGCTGCCGTGTGCGGCCCAGTACCCCTCGATCGGGTCGAGGATCTTCCAGGACTCTTCCACTTCCTGGTGACGGGGGAACAAATTGGCGTCACCCAGGAGGACGTCGAGGATGAGCCGCTCGTACGCCTCGGGACTCGACTCGGTGAAGGACTCGCCGTAGGCGAAGTCCATCGTCACGTCCCGGATCTCCATCGACGTGCCCGGCACCTTCGAGCCGAACCGGACCGTCATGCCCTCGTCCGGCTGGACGCGGATCACGATCGCGTTCTTGCCGAGCTCCTCGGTGGCCGTGGAGTCGAAGGGGGAGTGCGGCGCCCGCTGGAAGACCACCGCGATCTCCGTGACCCGGCGGCCGAGGCGCTTGCCGGTGCGCAGGTAGAAGGGGACGCCCGCCCAGCGGCGGTTGTCGACGTTGAGCTTGATCGCGGCATAGGTGTCCGTGGTGGACGCCGCGTCGATGCCCTCCTCCTCCAGATAGCCGCGCACCTTCTCGCCGCCCTGCCAGGCCGCCGTGTACTGGGCGCGCACGGTGTGCCGGCCGAGGTCCTCGGGCAGCTTCACCGCCTTGAGCACCTTCAGCTTCTCCATCAGCAGCGAGGACGCGTCGAAGGAGGCGGGTTCCTCCATCGCGGTGAGGGCCATCAGCTGCAGGAGGTGGTTCTGGATCACGTCACGCGCCGAGCCGATGCCGTCGTAGTAGCCGGCCCGGCCGCCGATGCCGATGTCCTCGGCCATCGTGATCTGCACATGGTCGACGAAGGACCGGTTCCAGATCGGCTCGAACATCTGGTTGGCGAAGCGCAGCGCCAGGATGTTCTGGACGGTCTCCTTGCCCAGGTAGTGGTCGATCCGGAAGACCTGCTCCGGGTCGAACACGTCGTGCACGATCGTGTTGAGTTCCCGGGCCGACTTCAGGTCGTGGCCGAACGGCTTCTCGATCACCGCCCGCCGCCACGAGCCCTGCGGAGCGTCCGCCAGCCCGTGCTTCTTCAGCTGCTGGACGACCTTGGGGAAGAACTTCGGCGGCACGGAGAGGTAGAAGGCGTAGTTGCCGCTGGTGCCCCGGGAGGCGTCCAGCTCGTCGACGGCCGAGCGCAGCTGCTTGAACGCGTCGTCGTCGTCGAAGTCGCCCGGCACGAACCGCATGCCCTCGGCCAGCTGCTGCCAGACCTCCTCACGGAACGGCGTCCGCGCGTGCTCGCGTACCGCGTCGTGCACGACCTCCGCGAAGTCCTGGTCCGCCCAGTCCCGGCGGGCGAATCCGACGAGCGAGAAGCCCGGCGGCAGCAGGCCCCGGTTGGCCAGGTCGTAGACGGCCGGCATCAGCTTCTTGCGGGACAGGTCACCCGTGACGCCGAAGATGACCAGCCCCGAGGGGCCGGCGATCCGGGGCAGGCGACGGTCCCGCGCGTCGCGCAGCGGGTTGCTCCAGTCGGGGGACGGGCCGGCCGGCGCGGACGCCTCCCCGGCGACATGCTCCCCAGTGTTCGGTTCGGTGCTCATTCCCCGTCAACTCCCTTACCGGTCAGCGACTTCGTCACGGCATCCAGCAGCTCCTGCCAGGCCACCTCGAACTTGGCGACCCCCTCGTCCTCCAGCTGCCGCACCACCTCGTCGTAGGAGATCCCCAGCCGCTCCACGGCCGCCAGGTCGGCCCGCGCCTGCGCGTAGCCGCCGCTCACGGTGTCGCCGTGGATGTGGCCGTGGTCGGCGGTGGCACGCAGCGTGGCCTCCGGCATGGTGTTGACCGTGCCGGGTGCGACCAGGTCCTCCACATACAGGGTGTCCTTGTATGCCGGGTCCTTCACACCGGTGGAGGCCCACAGCGGGCGCTGCCTGTTCGCCCGCGACCCGGCCAGGACGGTCCACCGGCCTGCCGAGAAGACCTCCTCGTACGCCGCGTAGGCGAGCCGCGCGTTGGCGAGCGCCGCCCGCCCCTTCAGCGCCAGCGCCTCCTTCGTGCCCAGCACGGTCAGGCGCTTGTCGATCTCGCTGTCGACGCGGGAGACGAAGAAGGACGCGACGGAGTGGATGCCGGCCAGGTCGATCCCCGCCGCCCGCGCCTTCTCCAGGCCGGCCTGGTAGGCGTCCATGACCTCCCGGTACCGCTCCAGCGAGAAGATCAGCGTGACGTTGACGCTGATCCCGGCGCCGATCACCTCGGTGATCGCCGGGAGGCCGGCCTTCGTCGCCGGGATCTTGATCATCACGTTGGGCCGGTCGACGAGCCAGGCGAGCTGCCGGGCCTCGGCGACGGTGGCGCGGGTGTCGTGCGCGAGGCGCGGGTCGACCTCGATGGAGACCCGGCCGTCCCGGCCGCCGGTGGCCTCGTACACCGGCCGCAGGATGTCGGCGGCGGCCCGGACGTCGGCGGTGGTCATCATGCGCACCGCCTCGTCGACCGTGACGCCCCGCACGGCGAGGTCGGCGAGCTGCTCCTCGTACCCCTCGCCGGAGCCGATGGCGGCCTGGAAGATGGACGGGTTGGTGGTGACGCCCACGACGTGGCTGGTGGCGACGAGTTCGGCGAGGTTTCCGGACGTGATCCGCTCGCGCGAGAGGTCGTCCAGCCAGATCGACACGCCCTCGTCGGACAGGCGCTTGAGTGCTCCCGCGGTGGCGGATGCTTCGGTCACAGTGATCATCTTCTTTCTTGCGATCGGATCAACCACGCGCGGCAGCGAGCGATTCCCTGGCTGCTGCGACGACGTTCTCGGCGGTGAAGCCGAACTCGGCGAACAGGGTCCTGGCGTCGGCCGAGGCGCCGAAGTGTTCGAGGGAGACGATGCGTCCTGCGTCACCTACGAAGCGGTACCACGTCAGGCCCACCCCCGCCTCGACAGCGACACGCGCCTTCACGGACGGCGGAAGCACCTGCTCGCGGTACTCGCGCGGCTGCTCCTCGAACCACTCCACGGACGGCATCGAGACCACCCGGGCCGGCACACCGGCCTCCTGGAGCCGCTCGCGCGCCTCGACGGCCAGCTGCACCTCGGAGCCGGTGGCGATGAGGACGACCTGGGGCGTGCCTCCCTCGGCCTCGAACAGCACATAACCGCCGCGCGCCGCGTCCTCGTTCCTCTCGTACACCGGTACCGCCTGCCGGGTGAGGGCGAGGCCGTGCGGTGCCGGGTTCGTGGTGTGCCGGCGCAGGATCTCGGCCCAGGCGACGGCCGTCTCGTTGGCGTCGGCCGGACGGACGACGTTCAGCCCCGGGATCGCGCGCAGGGCGGCGAGGTGCTCGACGGGCTGGTGCGTCGGCCCGTCCTCGCCGAGGCCGATGGAGTCGTGGGTCCACACGTAGGTCACCGGCAGTTGCATCAGCGCCGACATGCGTACGGCGTTGCGCATGTAGTCGGAGAAGACCAGGAACGTGCCGCCGTAGACGCGGGTGTTGCCGTGCAGGGCGATGCCGTTCATCGCCGCCGCCATCGAGAACTCGCGGATGCCGAAGTGGATCGTACGGCCGTACGGGTCGGCCTCCGGCAGCGGATTGCCCCGCGGCAGGAAGGACGAGGCCTTGTCGATGGTGGTGTTGTTCGAGCCGGCCAGGTCGGCCGAGCCGCCCCACAGCTCGGGGATCACCGGGCCGAGCGCCTGGAGCACCTTGCCCGACGCGGCACGCGTAGCGACCGGGCGGCCCGTCTCGAAGACGGGCAGCTTCTGCTCCCAGCCCACGGGCAGCTCGCCCTTGCTGACGCGGTCGAACTCGGCGGCCCGCTCCGGCTCGGCCTCCCGCCAGGCCGCGATCCGCCGGTCCCACGCGGCGTGTGCCTCGGCACCCCGCTCGAGAGCCCGGCGGGTGTGGGCGAGCACCTCCCCGGCGACCTCGAAGCTGCGCTCGGGGTCGAAGCCCAGCACCCGCTTGGTGGCGGCGACCTCGTCCGCGCCCAGCGCAGAGCCGTGCGATGCCTCGGTGTTCTGCGCGTTCGGAGCGGGCCAGGCGATGATCGTGCGCATCGCGACGAGGGAGGGACGCCCGGTCTCGGCCCGCGCCGCCCGCAGCGCCGCGTACAGCGCCTGGACGTCGATGTCGCCGTTCGGGGCGGGCTCGACCCGCTGGGTGTGCCAGCCGTAGGCCCGGTAGCGCTCGATCACGTCCTCGGAGAACGCGGTCGCGGTGTCGCCCTCGATGGAGATGTGGTTGTCGTCGTAGAGGAAGACGAGGTTGCCCAGCTTCTGATGGCCCGCCAGCGACGAGGCCTCGGCGCTGACGCCCTCCTGAAGGTCGCCGTCGGACACGATCGCCCAGATGGTGTGGTCGAAGGGGGAGGTGCCCTCGGGCGCGTCCGGGTCGAACAGGCCGCGCTCGTAGCGGGCGGCCATGGCCATGCCGACGGCGTTGGCGGCACCCTGCCCGAGCGGCCCGGTGGTGGTCTCGACGCCGGCGGTGTGCCCGTACTCCGGGTGGCCGGGGGTCCTGGAGCCGTGGGTGCGGAAGGCCTTCAGGTCGTCGATCCCCAGTTCGTACCCGGCGAGGTGGAGCTGGGTGTAGAGGGTGAGCGAGGTGTGCCCCGGGGAGAGGACGAAGCGGTCGCGGCCGGGCCACTCCGGGTCGGCCGGGTCGTGCCGCATCACTTTCTGAAAGATGGTGTACGCCGCCGGGGCGAGGCTCATCGCGGTTCCGGGGTGGCCGTTGCCCACCTGCTGCACGGCATCGGCCGCCAGCAGACGTGCGGTGTCGACGGCCCGCCGGTCGAGGTCGGTCCACTCGAAGCCGCCGGGCCCGTCGGGTGTCTGCGTGCTCATCTGTAAGCCGTCCTCTTCAAAAGGTCATCGAAACCAGCGTTCCAGCTGGTAGGACGCGTTCGACCTTAAAAGTCTGACTTTTTGGCGGGAAGGTTGGGGTGTGTCAGCCTGTGGTGAAAGTGGGACACGCCCACGGCGACGAGGTGACACGAGAAGGACATGGCGGACAGATCTATCCAAGGTGGTGGTGCGGGGGAGGGCATCCGGACGTTCGCCTTCCCGGTCGAGCAGACCGTCTGCGGCGTCGGCATGCAGGTCGGCACGATGGACCCCGGCCGGGACTGGCACTCGGACGTTCCACTGGATCGCATCCACCGCATCGACTTCCATGCCGTGATGGTCTTCGGCGGCGGACCCGTACGGCACATGGTCGACTTCACCGAGTACGAGGCGAAGGCCGGCGACGTGCTGTGGATCCGCCCGGGGCAGGTGCACCGCTTCACGGCCACGAGCGAGTACCGCGGAACGGTCCTCACCATGCAGCCCGGCTTCCTTCCGAGGGCCACGGTCGAGGCCACCGGCCTGTACCGCTACGACCTCCCGCCCCTGCTGCGCCCCGACGCCACCCAGCTCGCGGCCCTGTGCGCCTCCCTCGCCCATCTGCAACGTGAGTACGAGGACGCGGCGACGCTCCCCCTGAGCCTGCACACGGCGGTCCTGCGCCACTCCCTCAGCGCGTTCCTGCTGCGGCTGTCCCATCTGGCGGCCGGCTCGGCGGCAGCGGCGGCGCAGCAGACGGACACCACGTTCACGCTCTTCCGGGAGGCGGTCGAGCGGGACTTCGCCACCAACCACAGTGTCAGCGCCTACGCCGACGCCCTCGGTTACTCCCGCCGCACCCTCGTCCGCGCGGTCGGCGCCGCCACCGGCGACACGCCCAAGGCGTTCATCGACAGACGCGTCGTCCTGGAGGCCAAGCGCCTCCTCGCCCACACCGACCTGCCCATAGGCCGCGTCGGCGCGGCGGTCGGCTTCCCGGACGCGGCCAACTTCTCCAAGTTCTTCCAGCAGCACACGGACCGGACGCCGGCGGCCTTCCGGGCGGAGCTGCGCCAGCCCTTGGCGGGCTCAGCGGCGGCCAGGCACGGCCGCGGGCCGGGACGTCGCCGCCCCGGCCCCTTCCTGGTGCCGCCGTCAGCGGCCGAAGGTGAACCAGTTCACGTTCACGAAGTCGGCCGGCTGGCCGCTGGTGAAGGTCAGATAGACGTCGTGGGTGCCCGTCACGGCGGAGATGTTCGCGGGAACCGTGCGCCAGGACTGCCAGCCGCCGGTGTTGCCGACCGCGAAGCTGCCGACGGGCGCGCTGCTGCGGCTGTCCAGGCGGACCTCGACCAGCCCGCTCACACCGGAGCCGGCGCCGCTCGCGACCCGGGCGCTGAACTGCCTGGCCGGTGAGGAGCCGAAGTTGACGCCCCGGTACAGCGCCCAGTCGCCATTGGCCAGCGCGCCGATGTTCTGCCCGCCGCCCGTGTCGGAGGTCCCCTCCGTCATCGTGCCGGACTGCCCGTCGTGGGACTCGGCCTGGATGGTGCCGTAGGCGTCGCGGTTGCCGGTCGGGGGAGGTGTTGTGCCGCCCCCCTGGGACAGCACCTGGACGTAGTCGACGACCATCGGGTGGCCCGGCACCGTGGCCGCGTCGGGGCCGCCCCCGAAGGCGTCCACGAAGCCGCCGCCCATCGCCACGTTGAGGATGATGAAGAAGCCGTGGTCCGTGGCGTTCGTCCAGGTGGCCGCGTCGACCTGGTTCTCCCGCACGGTGTGGAAGTGTGTGCTGTCGACGAAGAAGCGGATCTCCTCGACGCTGCTGGAGCGGTCCCACTCCATGCGGTACGTGTGGAAGCCGGACTGGCAGGTGGAGCCGGGGCAGGGGGCCGAACCGCCGATGCCGGTGGTCTCGTTGCACGGGCCGCCGGGTGAGGTGCCGCAGTGCATCGTCGCCCAGACGGTGTTGAGGCCCTGGACGTTCTCCAGGATGTCCAGCTCCCCGACGCCCGGCCAGTTCCAGTAGTTGCCGCGGAACGGGGCGCCCAGCATCCAGAAGGCCGGCCAGTAGCCGCGGGCGGCGGCGCCGGTGACGTTGGGCATCTGGATGCGCGCCTCGACGCGCAGTTTGCCCCCTGCCGGGGGCTGGAAGTCGGTGCGGTTGGTCTCGATGCGGCCCGACGTCCAGTTGCCGGCCGCGTCGCGGCGCGGGGTGATACGGAGGTTGCCGCTGCCGTCGAGGGAGACGTTGCTGGTGCTGGACGTCATCGTCTCGATCTCGCCGGTGCCCCAGTTGGAGGGGCCGCCCGGGTAGCCCTTCCCGGTGGCGTACTGCCAGTTGGCGGTGTTGACGCCGGAGCCTGCGGCCCCGTCGAAGTCGTCGGCGAAGACCTGCGTCCAGCCCGACGGGGGCGGCGGGGCGGCGGCGGTCGCGCTCGGCGTCACGGCCGTGGCGGCGAGCCCGGCGAGACCCAGCGTGCTCAGGAGGGCGACGAGCGCCCGCCGGTGGGGTCCGCGTCTGCGGGGAGTGCCGGAGGTTTCACTCATGGGGTGCCTCTCGGTACGGGAGTGGGGGTGTTTGAGAGCGCTCTCAGACAAGGGGTGCGCGGACAATGTGCTCCCGGGCATCGCGGCCGTCAAGAGGTGCAGCGGGGGAAAGTCCTTACGGGGCAGCGGAGTTCAAGCGATGAACGCGGACATGCTCGGCATCTCGGCCTGGGCGGCAGCGGGTCGGCCCGGTGTTCGAGGCGTACATCGGCGAGGCGTCTCGGTTGCGTCGGCGGCCTGCCCGTCGAGGGCGCAGGCCGTCTCCGAGAGTGCCGGCGTACGCCGGACCGGGCTCCGTCAGTCCTGGGTCCCGGTCCGAAAGCCGCCGGCTACGCGACGGAGCACGGCGGTTGACGTCTCATCGGGACTCTGTCACGTCGATGAAGATCGGGTTGGAGTAGAACCACGTGTCCGCCCACGGGTCACCGTCGCCCGGCGCGTGGGTGATCGGCCCGTGCGGGTCGACGGACGCCCCCAGGTAACCGGCGCCGTGCCGCTTGCCGTCGCTGCCGCGCAGCCGGACGTAGAACGACTCGTCCCCGGCGGTGAGCGGAATGCGCAGGGTGTACGTCCCCTTGCGGCCGCCCACCTCCCTGGTGTGCACGACCCGGGTGCCGGGCGCGCGCCAGCTGTCCCGGTCGGCGGCCGGGCCGCGCACCGCGCCCCGGACGACGTCGACGTGCGCCAACTGGGGCAGGATCCCGGCCGGGTTGTGGCGCGAGGCCGTGGTCACCGTGACGTACAGGGTGAGCCGCTCGCCCTTGCGGACCCGCAGCCGGCCGCCCAGCGTCACGCCCCGGGACTGGTCGCGGTCGCGCCGCAGGCGCACCTCCAGGCCGTCGAGCAGATGCCCGTGGTCGAGCCAGACCCGGCCGGCGCGCAGGCCCGCCATCACCGCCCGGTAGCCGTAGCGGGTCACGCCGACGTGGGTGCGGCTGAACTGACCGGGCCAGAAGTCGCTGCCCGGCTGCGGGGTGCCGGTGTTCACCGGGTCCGGCAGCCTGCCGGTGTTGTCGAAGGTCTGCCCGGGCTGCCAGTCGCCGTTCTTCCAGGTGTCGAAGACGACCCGGTGGGCGTCGGAGTTGGTGGTGACCGAGAACAGCTTGCCCTCGGAGAGCATGGCGTCCCACAGGCCGCCGACCGTCGCGGTCGCCCAGTCGAAGCCGCCGTAGGTGAGATAGGCGCCGGCCGGGTAGCCGGGCCAGGACTGGGCGGACGGCTTGTTCTCGTACTCGCCGCGGATCGAGGTCGCACCGCGCCACCCGGGGATGGCGGCGCCCTGGGCGCCGGGCGCGCCCTCCATGCCGATCATGACCTCCGGGGCGGCGTCCCGCCAGGCGCGTATCTCGTGCGGGGAGTCGATGCCGAGGCGCATCGGGTGGTTGGCGAGCACCAGGACGTCGTCGACGTACCCGCTGCGGCGCTGCTCGGCCAGCCATTGGATGGCCTTGACCGCGTGTGCCTCGTTACGGGCCGTGTCGGCATGACCGGGAGTGCCCTCGGTCCAGCCGAGCAGCTTGCCGTCGTAGGCGCGCTCGAAGCGGGTGAGCAGCTCGACCTCGTGGGGGCCGGGGGCGGTGAGGACCGTGCAGTGCTCGGCGGCCGGGATGTACCACTCCAGGCCCTGGAAGATCAGCCGGCGCGGGTTCTCGGCGCGGGCCCTGCGGATCTCCTCGTGCTCCAGCGCGGCGCCGAGGTCGGCGTGCCCGACGTTGGAGTGCTCGGTGAACACCATCCAGTCCAGGCCGTACTTCGCGCCCGCCCCGGCCAGCTGGGAGAACGTGTACTTGGCGTCGTGGCTGTAGACGGAATGGACGTGGTGGTCGCCGACGAGATAGGCCAGGCGCGGGTCGCTGCCGCCCGGCCGGCGCTCACCGGCGGCCGCGGGGGCAGCCGTACCCAGGGCGAACGTCGTGCCGAACAGGCCCGCGGTGGCGAGGAGCTGGCGCCGGGACAGTCCCTGGGGGTCGAGTTCGGCGCGCGGGACGGACGGGTCGGCCCACTCGGGCAGCTGCTGCTCGGTCATGACGGTCCTCAGGTCAGTCTCAGTGGTTCATGGACTGGGAGACGGGCAGGGCGGGTTCGACGATCGGGACGTCGCCGGGCCACCTGTTCGGGAGCTGCTCGGCACTGCCCCCGTACACATGGCCGCCGGGCAGCCAGGGCAGCCAGGGCAGCCAGGGCAGCCCCGGCGAGGTCGGCCCGGCCGCGCGGGCGCTGGGGTCGCGGACGACGGGGCAGCCCTCGACGTCCGTCGCGGCGTGCCGCGGGGTGGCTTCGACCGGCTTCGGCTCGGCGCTGGGCCCCTCGAACAGTTACTGCGTGTCCGGCGCCACGACGAACGGGAAGCGCCGGCTCCTCGTATCCGGCCGCCAACGGTCCTGCCCGGCGGCCTCGCGGAAGTGGCGGGGAGCCCGGCACCCGCGGCGGCGGCGATCAGCGCGGCGGCGCGCGCGAAGTCGCCCCGGCCGGAGTCGGCCTGCGCGTATTCGGCCTGTTGCCGGTCAGGCGAAGTGCACACGTCTGCTCCGTGGGCGGGGGATGGGCGGCGGGATGGGAGGTGAGCCGATGGGGGAGCGGGGAGCCGAGAGGCGAGCGGGGAAGGCGAGTCAGAGCGCGCGCAGCGTCCAGCCCCAGCGGTGCGTGCCCGCCGGGACGAGATGCACCGGTGCGGTGCCGGGCCCGCAGGACGCGGTACCCAGGCCGCGGTGGGCGGCGTCGATGCGCACGACGCAGCCGGCGCGCGGGACGAGTGCGTCGTGGCGGGCGGCCGCAGCCAGGTCCGCGGGACGGTGGCGGTGGACGGAGATCTGGCTGGGCCGCCTCAGTTCCGCCGCGAGACCGGTGGGGTCCGGCGCCGGCAGCCTGAAGGGCCGGCCGCCACTCTCCTGCGGCCGCGGACAGGGGGTGGACGACTCGTCCACGTCCACGGGGAGCGAGTGACGGGCGACCGGCGCACCCGCGCCACCGTCCGGGTACGACTCCCAGGGCTGCTGCCCGAACCACTCCAGCAGATTCAGCCCGGCCACCGTCTCGAACACCGAACCGACCCGCGCCACGTCGTCCAGTGTGCCGGGCAGCTCCGCCGCCTCCTCGACGTGGATGCCGCCCTCGACGGCCGTGAACACCTGCTCGTGCCGCACGGTCCCGCCCTCGCAGACGTACTCGGCGAGCACGCCGACACTCCCGGCCGCCCGGCGCACGGCGACCAGCTTGCGGGCGGGCGTGTCGAGCCCCCACTCGCGCAGGCGGTCCGCCATGCCGGCCGGCTCGTCGTTGCCGGTCGGTGCCCGCCGGAGCGACAGCGTGGGGGCGGCGACCAGCAGGGGGTGGACCAGCAGGCCGTCGGCGTCGAGCTCGACGGGGCCTCCGGTCACCGGCAGAGCGGGCTGCACGGGGGTCGCCCGCAGCCGTACCCGCGGCAGGCACACCACCGTGCCCCGCGGCGCCCACGGCTCGTCCCGCGCGGTCGTCACGTTCAGTGTCAGCCAGGCCTCGGCCGCGTCCCCGGGCAGCGCGAACGGCAGCGGCACCGCCGCCGTCTCGCCCGGGCGCAGCTCGGGAAGTTCGGCCGGCGCGGTCAGTGTCCGGCCGTCGGCGAGGGACAGCTGCCACTGCGCGGTCAGCCAGTCCAGCCCACGGAAGTGCTGGTGGTTGCGGATCACCGGGCCCTCGTGCCGGAGGCACTCCAGCCGTACCGGCGCCGCGAACTCCCGGTGCTCGTACAGCACGGGCTCGGGCGTCCGGTCCGGAAGGACCACACCCTCCGCGATGAAGGCGCCGTCTTGGGGCACCTCGCCGAAGTGTCCGCCGTACGCCCGGCGGTGGCCGGACGCGGCGACGCCACGCTCGTACAGCCCGGCGCCAGCGCGCCCGGCCGGTCTTCCGTCGCTCACTCGCTGGAGAATGCCGTGGTCCCAGAACTGCCAGATGAAGCCGCCCTGAAGACCCGGGGTGGCCTCGATGGCGGCCCAGTGGTCGGCCGGCGTGCCGTTGCCGCCGCCCATGGCGTGGAGTACTCGCCGCAGCCCTCCGGGAGAGTGGTCGACGCCGGGCAGGGAGCCGCGTGGGGATGACGAAGGGGACGGGTACTGTGCATCAGGTGCTGGCAGAACCACGACGTCGACCCGTCCCGTGGGCCCTCGTGACAGGAGAGGTGCAGGCGTGAGGCTGACGATTCTGGGCGGTGGCGGCTTCCGGGTGCCGCTCGTGTACGGGGCGCTCCTCGGCGACCACGCCGAGGGCCGGGTCACGCACGTCGTGCTCCACGACCTGGACGCCGGGCGGCTGCACGCCGTCACCCGCGTCCTGGCGGAGCAGGCCGCCGGTGTGCCCGACGCGCCCGAGGTCACCGCGACCACCGACCTCGACGAGGCGCTGCGCGGCGCCGACTTCGTGTTCTCCGCGATCCGCGTCGGCGGCCTGGAGGGCCGCGCCCACGACGAGCGGGTGGCGCTCGCGGAGGGTGTTCTCGGCCAGGAGACGGTGGGCGCGGGCGGCATCGCCTACGGACTGCGGACCGTGCCGGTGGCGGACGGCATCGCCCGCCGCGTCGCCCTCCTCGCCCCCGACGCCTGGGTCATCAACTTCACGAACCCGGCCGGTCTGGTCACCGAGGCCATGTCCCGCCACCTCGGCGACCGCGTCATCGGCATCTGCGACTCGCCGGTCGGCCTCGGCCGCCGTATCGCCCGCGTACTCGGCGTGCGCGACCCGGCCGAGGCGTGGATCGACTATGCCGGCCTCAACCACCTCGGCTGGGTACGCGGCCTGCGCGTCGCCGGCCGCGACGAACTGCCGCGCCTGCTCGCCGACCCCGCTCTGCTCGGCTCCTTCGAGGAGGGCAAGCTGTTCGGCGCCGAATGGCTGAGGTCGCTGGGCGCGATCCCCAACGAGTACCTGCACTACTACTACTTCAACCGGGAAACCGTCCGCGCCTACCAGGAGGCCGAGCAGACGCGGGGCGCCTTCCTCCGTGACCAGCAGGCCCGCTTCTACGCGCAGACGCGCGACCCCGGCGCCTCCGCGCTGCGCGCCTGGAACGCCACCCGCGCCGAGCGCGAGGCCACCTACATGGCGGAGAACCGGGAGACGGCCGGCGCCGGCGAGCGCGACGCCGACGACCTGTCCGGCGGCTACGAGAAGGTGGCGCTCGCGCTGATGCGGGCCATCGCCCGGAACGAGCGCACGACGCTGATCCTCAACGTCCGCAACCGCCACACCCTCCCGGTGCTCGACTCCGAGGCGGTGATCGAGGTGCCGTGCCTGGTCGACGCGGGCGGCGCGCACCCGGTGGCCGTGGATCCGCTGCCGGACCACGCCACCGGCCTGGTCTGCGCGGTGAAGGCGGTCGAGCGCGAGGTGCTGTCGGCCGCCGCGTCCGGCTCCCGCGCCTCGGCCGTCAAGGCCTTCGCGCTGCATCCGCTGGTCGACTCGGTGGGCGTGGCCCGGCGGCTGGTCGACGGCTACACGGCCGTCCATCCCGGCCTGGCGTACCTCACGTAGAGCGCTCCCCCCGGACGGGAACTCCTAGGAAGTTTTAAGGAAGCGGTGAAGCGCCAGGTCATGAGCCGAATTTCGGTGTCCGTGACCCCGGCGGTTCGCCCTTCGGACATCTGGAGTTCGCCTGCGGCCCGTGACATGCGGAGGCACGGCGCTAGAGAGAGGTGGCACGGTGCGAGACCCGCGTATGTCGTCGATCGGCAAGGGACTGAGGCGTCGGGGGAGGCTGATGATCCAGGCGGTGAGTCCACCGCGCCGCGCCCTGGACGCTATTCCCGCACCCCGGCCGGGCTCGGACAAGAACCCCCCGTTCACCGCGCCGCGCGCCCCCCGGCTGGTGGAGTCGCCGGTCTTCGTGCTGTCCTCGGTGCGCTCCGGCTCGACCCTGCTGCGGGTGCTGCTCAACAGCCACAGCCGCGTCCGCGCCCCGCACGAGATGCATCTGCGCACCGTCCATGTGCAGCTGACCCGCAGCTTCACCGCGGCCGCCATGCAGGAGCTGAAGCTCGACAGGCAGGAGCTGGAACACGTCCTGTGGGACCGCATCCTGCACCTGGAGCTGGTCCGCAGCGGCAAGGACGTCATCGTCGACAAGACGCCGCCCAACACCCTCATCTGGCCGAGGCTCCAGCGATGCTGGCCGAACGCCCGCTACATCCTGCTGCTCCGCCACCCGGGCGCGATCGTCGCCTCCCTGACCGACCGCCGCGAGGACCCCGACCTGGCGGCCATCCACGCCGAGGTCCTGGACTACGCGGAGAAGCTGGAGGAGGCACGCCGGAACCTCGACGCACATGTGCTCACCTACGAGAACCTGACCGCCGAGCCGGAACACGCGACGCGCGGCCTGTGCGCGTACCTCGGCGTGGAGTGGGAGAGCGGCATGCTCGACTACGGAAGCCGCGACCACGGCAGGTTCCGCCCCCAGCTCGGTGACTGGAGCAGCACGATCAAGTCGGGCCGCATCCAGCCCGCCCGCGAGGCCGACCCGTCGGCGGAGCTCCCGCCCCGCCTGCTGGAGTTGGCGAAGGCGTGGGGCTACCCGGACTAGGCCCCGGGGAGCGGCGGCGCGGCGGACGGCGCGGCGAGCCCCGCACCCCGCACCGCGGCCGGCGCACCCCCTAGAGCGGCAGAACCTGTGCCGTCGGCCCGACGGGCGCCGGCGAGGGAACGGCCGGCAGCAGGGGGGCCGGCTCCGCCGCCGTCCGCTGCGGCGGAATGGAGACCGGCCGCAGCGGTCGTGGAGCGGACACCACCGTGTAGTCCTGGCCGAGGAACGGCGGCACGATCTCCCCGGGGTCGTCGCCCAGGGCCAGCCGTACCGCGGCCCACGGCGCGTTGACCCCGCACAGCGACAGCTGGTGCAGCCCGCCGGCCGGACGCGTGTTGACGTCCATCAGCACCGGCCGCTCACCGAACATCCGGAACTGGATGTTGGACAGATGGTGCAGCCCGAACCCCTCGGCGATACGCCGTGCCGGCTCCACGAACTGCTCGTGCAGCGTGAACCCGCGACGGCGCCCGCTCTTCGTCCGTCCGACGGCCAGCCGGACCACGTTGTCCCGACCGGTGAGGCAGTCCACGGACACCTCCGGCTGCTCCAGCCGCGGCATCACCAGCCAGTCCACCGGCTCGTCGGCCTCCCGCAGCGCCTGCAAGACCAGCTCCAGCTGGACGTAGGGGGTGGGGAACCCGTTGAGGTGCAGCAGCGAGAAGGGGGCGCGCGTGATCACACGGAAGCCCACCCCGCCCGCACCGGACGCCGGCTTGAAGCATGCCTTGTGCCCGCCCGCCTCCAACTCCTCCACGGCGGCGAGCAGTTCGCCTTCGTCCCGGACCCGCCACCACGGCGGCACCGGCACGCCGATCGCCTGGACCGCCTCGTAGGCGATCACCTTGTCCTGGAAGACGGCCACGGCCTCCGGCGGCGGCGCCAGCAGCGCCGTACCGGCCGCCTCGAACTCCGCGCGATGCGCCACGACCGCCGCCTGGTGCAGACGCGGCACGAACACGTCGATCGCGCGCCGGGCACACACGTTCAGGGCGTACTCGACGTACGCGGCCGGGGAGAGGCCCTCGGGCTCCAGCTCGGCGGTGTCGGCGGCGGCGAGGACGGGGGAGTCGGGGTCGCCGTGCGTGGCATGGATCTCGACCGCCCGGTCGCCGGGATTTCTCCGCAGCTGATCCATGAAGAACACGTTCTCCGCGTACGTGCGGTTGAGCCAGACGCGTACGCGAGAGACCATGCAGGCCGCCTTTCACGGTTCGCGGGCACGGCGGAGCGAGGCCGGCCCGGCCTGGGGGTGGTGGGAGGGACACCGAACCGCCCTTGCGTGAAGGGAGTTGTGGGCGGTGGTGTTGGGGCGATCATACGGCTTCGCCGGCCCGCCGCGTGCAACGTGCGGGTTACGGAATTGCCGATCGGGCCCACCCGTCGAGCGGGTTCCCGACACTCCCAATACACTCCGGTGGCCCTTGCCGACCGAGGCGCGCATGTGTTGTCGTGGTGCCTTCGTGTGATCGTGAGGGGGCGACAGGTGACATCGACGGCCGGTGGTGCCGGACAGCTGCTGGCCATCAGCGACCTGCACATCGGGTACGCGGAGAACCGCGAGCTGGTGGAGAAGATGCGCCCCGACACCGATGACGACTGGCTGCTGGTGGCCGGGGACGTGGCGGAGAGCGTGTCCCGGATCCACTGGGCGCTGCAGACTCTCGCGGGCCGGTTCCGCAAGGTGATCTGGGCCCCCGGCAACCACGAGCTGTGGACCCACCCGTCCGACTCCGTCACCCTGCGCGGCGTCGCCCGCTACGAGCATCTGGTCGCCATGTGCCGAGAGCTGGGCGTGACGACACCCGAGGACCCGTACCCGGTCTGGGACGGCCCCGGCGGCCCGGTCGCCGTGGCGCCGCTGTTCCTGCTGTACGACTACTCCTTCCTGCCGGCCGGCTGCACGACGAAGGACGAGGGGCTGGCGTACGCGCACTCGACCGGGATCGTGTGCAGCGACGAGCATCTGCTCCACCCCGATCCCTATCCCACACGCGAGGCCTGGTGCCGGGCCCGGGTCGCGGAGACCGAGCGGCGGCTCGCCGAGATCCCCGAAGAGCTGCCGACCGTGCTGGTCAACCACTATCCGCTGGACCGTCACCCGACCGAGGTCCTGTGGTACCCCGAGTTCGCCATGTGGTGCGGCACGCGGCTGACGGCCGACTGGCACCGGCGGTTCCGGGTGGAGACGATGGTCTACGGACACCTCCACATCCCACGGACCACCTGGCACGACGGCGTCCGTTTCGAGGAGGTGTCGGTGGGCTATCCGCGCGAGTGGCGGGGGCGCGAGGAGCCGCCGGGCCGGCTGCGCCGCATCCTGCCGAAGGAGGACACGACGTCGTGATCGAGGAGCTCCTGCCTGCCGCGGTCGTGACCGTGGAGGTGCACGGCGACGACGGGGGCGAGCCGGCGCCGCTGTACCCCGAGGAGGTGGCGATCGTCGCCCGGGCGGTCGCCAAGCGACGGCGCGAGTTCGCTCTCGTACGCACCTGCGCCCGCCGCGCCATGGAGAAACTCGGCGTGCCCCCGCAGGCCGTCCTGCCCGGAGAGCGTGGCGCCCCCGGCTGGCCGGCCGGGCTGGTCGGCAGCATGACCCACTGCGAGGGTTACGGCGCCGCCGCGCTGGTCCGCGAGGCCGACCTGGCGTCCCTCGGCATAGACGCCGAACCGCACGCGCCCCTCCCGGCCGGTGTGCTGGAGGTGGTGGCCCTGCCGGGCGAGCAGGAGCGGCTGCGCCTGCTGACCGCGCGTCACCCCGGCGTCCACTGGGCGCGTGTGCTGTTCAGCGCCAAGGAGTCCGTCTACAAGGCGTGGTTCCCGCTCACCGGGAAGTGGCTCGACTTCACGGAGGCCGACATCGACATCGCCGTCGGCCCCGAAGACGCGGGCCAGGGCCGCTTCCACGCCGAGCTTCTCGTCCCGGGCCCGGTGGTCGACGGCCGCCGCGTCGGCGCCTTCGACGGCCGGTGGACGGTACAGCGGGGGCTGGTGGCCACCTCGGTGACGGTGCCGCACGCCTGACGGCGTGCGGCGCTCGCGCACTTCGCCCGGGGCCAGGCGGGATCAGGGCTCCGGGAAGCGGCTCTGCAACAGCCGGAAGAACGCCTCCTCATTGCCCGTCAGACCCGCCTCCGACAGTGCCTGTTCCGCCTCGGCGAGCACGGCGGGCGGGACGACGGGTGGCCGGCAGGCCTCCGGCGGGCCGGCCGCGGTGTCGAACGCCGCTCGCACGGTGTGCAGCAGGCGCAGATAGGCCTGCACGGCGGTGCGTTCCCGGTCGGTCAGTACGGCAGTGGGCATCGGTCGGCTCTCCCCGTCTCGTCGTCGCCACACGTGCCCGGACGGCACGTACGCCCCCGCATTCGGCGGCGCACCCCCAGCTTGCCGTCCACCACTGACAATCCGGCCCGGCGGCGCCCCGGTTCGCCCGCTCAGCGGAAGCGCGACACCGCCGTGACGCGGCGCGAAGGCGCTGCTCCGCGCCGGTGTGAAGGGGTTTCGGCCGGGCCGTGGCGGACCGGCCCACCTCGTGGCCGACCGCGCAGGCGCGGGTCGCCGCTACGGGTGCTGCGGCCCCATATAGCCCAGCGATGCCTCGATCCGCCCCGCCAGATGATCGCGCTGCACGGGCCCGCGAAGCGCCGAACCCGCCAGCCAGGTGCGGCACTTGCTCGCCAGCAGCAACCCGAAGCTCTCCGCCTCCTTCTCGTCGGCGAGGTCGAAGCGGGTGCGGGCGGCGACCTTCAGGACGGTGTCCTGGAGGTCGGCGTTGTGGTCGAGTAAACGCGCCGCGACGGCGGCGCCCTCCACGTGATGGCTGCAGTGCCCGGCCTTCATGTGCCACAGCTCGTGCCCGAGGATCACCAACTGGTGCTCGGGAGCGGTGCGTTCCTCGATGACCACGAGGTCCTGGTCGGCCATGTCGAGCCACAGCCCGCTGGCCGTACCGACCGGGAAGGCGGCCGTACGGAAGTGGACGGGGCGGCCGCGGCGTCTGCTCATCCCGTCGCACAGCGCGGTGTAGAGGTCGGCGGGGCGCGCGGGCGCGGGCAGGGTCAGCTCCGCGACCAGCTCGCCGCACAGACGGCGCATTTCCTTACCGATGCCCACAGATTCTCTCCCGGATCACGACTCGGGCCGCTTGACGCTCTCCAGGAGCATGTCCAGCCACTCGGCGACCTTGTCGCGGTGCTGGTCGGTGGGCAGTTGAGCGGCCCGCCAGGCGATCCCGCGCACGCCGTGGTCCTGGAGCAGCCGTTCCAGCGGGTCGCCGGCCGCCGCTGCCGCCTCCCGTTCCCGGTCGGCGAGCTTCTGGAGCAGTTCCTGCTCGGTGCGCTGGAGGACGTCCGCGAGCGCCTCGGAGTCCTCGGCCGTGAGGAATCCGGCGTGCACCCGGAAGAAGCGCTGGATGGCGTCGCAGTGCTCCATGGTCGGCCGGCGGTCGCCGTTGATGAGGGCGCCCGCCTGCTGCCGCGACATCCCGGCGCCGTCGGCGATCTCCTGCTGGGTGTACTTGCGCCCGTTGGGTTTCAGCCGGGTGCGGCGCAGCAGGTCCAGGCGTTGCAGGAACCGCGCCTGCACATCGCGCTCGCCCGCCGGGCGGCCGCGCAGCAGGTCCCTGACGACGGACTCGGGGACGCCGCTGGCCACGGAGAGCCGAGCGGTGTCGAAGACCTCCGCGTGCGGCACGCCCAGCCGGTCGGCCAGTGCGGTGACGCGGGCGATCACGGCCGGCAGGGTGGCCGTCGCCGTGGCGCCCGGAACCTGGTAGCCATCCGTCACCGACAGGTCTCCTACGTCTCTCACGTACTTCATCGCGAGTGGTTCCCGTGAACTTCCCGGAGAGTAGCGGTTGGTTCGAACTCACATCCAGGTCTCGCCACAACTGTGGCCAATTTCAGCCGTCAACCGGCATGAAATGCCACGATAGTTGACACAGCAAGCTTCGGGGCATCAGGATCGGGTCGCCGCGTGAAGGCCGCATAGGCAAGAGGGGTGACCTCCCGATGGCACACCAGGCAGGAGGGCAGCGGGCCGCGTTGCGGTCCGTCCCCGAGGATTCCGAGGCCCAGTCGTATCTCCAGGACTACGCCGCCTTCATGGAGGCCGTGCCCTTCCCGTCCATGGTCGTCGACCACCGCTGGGACGTCGTCCTGGCCAACAGCGCGTTCGCGTCGCTCTTCCGCGGGGTCACGCCCCATCCGACGGCCATGCCGGGCGACAACTTCCTGAGGTTCGTGCTGTTCCACCCCGATGCCGCGAGCGTGCTCGGGGAGCACGAGTCGCGCTGGTGCCTGCCGATGCTGGCCCACTTCGCCGACACCGTGGAGCGGCACGGCCACGACCCCGGGCTGCAGGCCATCCGGCGGGAGATCGCACAGGACCCGATCATGGAGGCCGCCTACCGGCAGGGGCTGCCGCACTGGGTGCGCGCCGTGGGTGAGGCGGCCGTCGAGCACGACGGGGCGGTGCGTCCGCTGCTGCACCCCGATCCGCGCTGGGGCGCCACCGACTGCCGGATCGTCGCCGAGACGCCGAGGACGCTGCGGGAGTTGGGCTGCACCCGGCTCACCATGGTGCTGCGCGAGCCACGCCGGCCCGGCGCCGCTCCCCGCCGCCGGTCCCGCGACCGCGGTGTCGCGAGCCATCTCACGGTGGTACCCACCCCCGAGGCCTGACCGGGCGCCGTCGGCGTTCAGGTCGCCGACGGCGCCACGGTCGGGCCGGGGGAGGTGACGCGCCGGCGAGTGTTGCGGCAGTCCATGGTGACGGCTCTGCCGAGCGCAGGCGCGGCGGTCCCGGCAGTACGCGACGGGACAGCCCCGATTCCGCTCACGCGCCACGCCGGCCGCCCGGTGCGCGCCGGCCGGCCACTGCGTGCCGGTTTCCCCTGCGACGCCCCAAATGGCGCAGACGCTCCCTGACGCACCGCTGCGTACGCGCGACTTTCACAACGAGGCCACCAGACCCTTCCCTGACGTTTGGTGCTCTTGGAACACTCCTTTCGCGCGCATTCCGTCAGCATCCGGCCGGTCGAACTCCTTCAGGACGAGAGGTCCCCCACCCATGCCCGAAGTCAACCGGCGAAAGTTCCTCCAGATCGCGGGGGCCACCACGGCCTTCACCGCCCTGGCGAGCAGCATCGAGCGCGCCGCCGCGCTGCCGGCCAACCACCGCAAGGGAACGATCGAGGATGTCGAGCACATCGTCGTCCTGATGCAGGAGAACCGTTCCTTCGATCACTACTTCGGCAAGCTGCGCGGCGTTCGCGGCTTCGGCGACCCGCGCCCGGTGGCGCTCGACAACGGCAAGTCGGTCTGGCACCAGGCGAACGGCGGCAAGGAGGTGCTGCCCTTCCACCCGGACGCCGACGACCTCGGCATGCAGTTCCTGGAGGGCCTGCCGCACGGCTGGACCGACGGCCAGCAGGCCTACAACGGCGGTAAGTACGACAAGTGGCTGCCCGCCAAGGGCACCACCACCATGGCGTACCTGACGCGCGAGGACATCCCGTTCCACTACGCCCTCGCCGACACCTTCACCGTCTGCGACGCCTACCACTGCTCGTTCATCGGCTCCACCGACCCGAACCGCTACTACATGTGGTCCGGTCACACCGGCAACGACGGCAAGGGCGGCGGCCCGGTCCTCGGCAACGACGAACTGGGCTACGACTGGACGACCTACCCCGAGCGCCTGGAGCAGGCCGGCATCTCCTGGAAGATCTACCAGGACATCGGCGACGGCCTGGACGCGGACGGCTCCTGGGGCTGGATCGAGGACCCCTACCGGGGCAACTACGGCGACAACTCGCTGCTGTACTTCAACAAGTACCGCAACGCCGAGCCGGGCGACCCCTGGTACGACAAGGCCCGCACCGGCACCGACGTCAAGAACGGCGACGGCTACTTCGACCAGCTCCAGGCCGACGTGAAGGCCGATCGGCTGCCGCAGATCTCCTGGATCGCCGCCCCCGAGGCCTTCACCGAGCACTCCAACTGGCCGACCAACTACGGCGCCTGGTACATCGCCAAGGTCCTGGACGCGCTCACCTCCAATCCCGAGGTGTGGGCGAAGACGGCCCTGTTCATCACGTACGACGAGAACGACGGCTTCTTCGACCACGTGGTCCCGCCGCTGCCGCCGAAGTCCGCCGCGCAGGGCCTGTCCACGGTGGACGTCTCGCTCGATCTGTACAAGGGCGACAGCGGGCGTCCGGCCGGCGCCTACGGTCTCGGCCCGCGCGTGCCGATGCTGGTCGTCTCGCCGTGGAGCAAGGGCGGCTACGTCTGCTCCGAGACCCTCGACCACACGTCGATCGTCCGCTTCATGGAGCGCCGCTTCGGCGTCCAGGAGCCGAACATCTCGCCCTGGCGGCGTGCCGTCTGCGGTGACCTGACCTCGGCGTTCGACTTCTCCCGCAAGGACGCGAGGCCAGCCCGCCTGCCGGACACCGACGGCTACGAGCCGCCGGACCGCGAGCGTCACCCGGACTACCGTCCGACGCCGCCGGCCGACCCGGACATGCCCAAGCAGGAGCGCGGCCTGCGCCCGGCCCGCCCGCTGAAGTACGCCCCGCTGGTGGACGGCACGGTGGACGCGGCCGCCGGCAAGTTCACGCTCGCCTTCGCCTCCGGGGAGAAGGCCGGTGCCGCGTTCCTGGTCACCTCCGGCAACCGCACCGACGGGCCGTGGCAGTACACCACCGAGGCGGGCAAGAGCCTGACCGACACCTGGAACTCGGCGTACTCCCAGGGCTCCTACGACCTCACCGTGCACGGCCCCAACGGCTTCGTGCGCGTCTTCAAGGGCCCGAACAAGGTCGCCGGTCCGGAGGTCACCGCACGCCACTTCGGCGACGACATCGTGCTGACCTTCACCAACAAGGGCTCCGGCACGGCTCAGCTCAAGCTGGCCGACGGCTACACGGGCCGGACGAAGAACCTGAAGGTGCGCCCCGGTTCGACGGTCAAGCACGTCGCCGACCTGTCGAAGAGCAGGCGCTGGTACGACCTGACGGTCACCTCCGACGCCGACCCCTCGTACCTGCGGCGCTTCGCGGGCCACGTCGACAACGGGCGCCCGGGTGTGAGCGACCCGGCGATCATCACGGAGTAGCCGTCAGGGCGCGCTCCAGGTGGCGGGCGCGGCGCTCAGAGCGGCGTGAGGTGCCCCGGCCGTGGTGGCCGGGGCACTCTCGTCTCCGGCTCGGGCGGCAGGGCAGGGCGGCCGCCGGACGGCGTCCGGGACAGCAGCACCACGCCCCAGGACGCCAGCAGCGCCCCCGCGGCGGCCAGCAGCATGCCCGCCGTCCCGCCCCTGAGCCGTTCCCCCAGCAGACTGATGCCGATCACCGAGGCCGCCAGCGGGTTGCTGAGGGTCACGACGGCGAGCGGGGCGCCGAGCCCGCCCCGGTAGGCGGTCTGCGACAAGAGCAGACCGCCGCTCGCGAACACCGCGACGAGCAGGGCGACTCCCACCACCTGGACGCTGAGCAGCGGGCCCGTGGCGTCCGTCGCGGCCACCGTCACCGTCTGCGTGAGGGCGGAGGCCACCCCGGAGGCGATGCCGGACGCGCCGGCGTGCCGCAGGCCGGGCCGGGTCCCGGGCCGGGCGAGCGCGCCGATCAGCACGGAGGCCGATCCCGCGACCGCCAGTGCCTCGGTCACGCCGAGCACGTCGTCGGGTGCGGGCCCGGACGCCGTCACGAGCAGCGCGGCCAGGCCGGCCAGTGTGAAGGCGGTGCCCCGCCACTCCACCGCGCTGACCCGCCGCCCCGCGAGCCGGGCTCCCATCGGCACCGCGGCGACCAGTGTCAGCGCCCCCAGCGGCTGCACCACTGTCAGCGGCCCGTACTTCAGGGCGACGACATGCAGCATCGCGCCCGAGGCGTTCAGCGCCACCGACGCCCACCAGGTCGCGCTGCCCAGCAACCGCAGCACACCCGAGCCGGAGGCGTGGGCGGCGAGCCGTTCCTGAGCGACGGCCGCGGCCGCCTAGGCGACGGCGGAGAACAGCGACAGGACGACGGCGAGCACGGTCGCGCTCATCGGCCCGCCTCCACGAGGTCCGGTTCCGGCGCGTCTTTCCGCGCCGGTCGCCGTTGCGCCGTCCCGGGTGCCGCGTCCCGTGCCGCTCGTGGTGCCGGTACGACGGGCCGGGCGGCCGGTGCGGCGCCTCGCACGGCAGGCCGGACCAGCGTGAGCGCCCCGGCGAGCAGCGCGGCCGCGACCAGCGCGTCGAGCCAGTAGTGGTTCGCGGTGCCCACGATGACAAGGAGGGTCAGCAGTGGGTGCAGCAGCCACAGGGGGCGCAGCCGTGACCGGGTCGCCACGATCAGGCCGACGGCCACCATCAGCGCCCAGCCGAAGTGCAGCGAGGGCATCGCCGCGAACTGGTTCGCCAGCTGGTCGGCCCCGGGGGAGCCGTACACGGACGGTCCGTACACCCGCGCGGTGTCCACCAGCCCTGTCGCCGCGAGCATCCGCGGCGGTGCCAGCGGGAACGTCAGGTGCAGCACCAGCGCGGCGGCGGTGAGCGCCGCGAGTACCCGCCGGGCCCAGATGTAGTGGTGGGGGCGCCGCAGGTACAGCCAGACCAGGAAGGCCGCCGTCGCCGGGAAGTGGACGGTGGCGTAGTAGGTGTTCGCCGCCCGCACCAGAGTGTCGCCGTGCAGCAGCAGGGACTGCACCCAGCCCTCGCCCGGGAGGCGCACGGCCCGCTCCAGGTCCCACACCCGATGTGCGTGGCGAAAGGCCACGCCGGTGTGGTCGGACGCGAGCAGCCTGCCGGACTTGTAGACGAGGAAGAGCCCTGCGACCAGCAGGAACTCCCGGACGAGAGGCGGCCGCGCTATGGCGGAGGCGTCCTCGGCAGGCTCGGTGCGGGCATTCATCCCCCGGCCCCTTCACTGACGGTGGTGCTGACAGCTCATCGATACGGCAACGTACCGGTACGTCAGTGTACCGATACGGCTGAGTACCGGTACACTGGCGTATCGATTGCGTACGACACACTGGACTGCGGGTCTCGGCCGCAGTACCGGAAGTGACCGGAGCGAGGAGAGGACTCATGACGTCGCAGGCCGCGGACCGACCGGAGACGGTCGGCGCCTCGCGCCGCTCCAAGCTGACGCGGGAGCGCGAGCAGGAGTTCTTCGACGCGGTGCTCGCACAGATCCGCGAGTGCGGATACGACGCCGTGACCATGGACGGTGTCGCCGCGAGCACGCGGTGCAGCAAGTCCACGCTGTACCGGCAGTGGAAGACCAAGCCCCAGTTCGTCGCGGCGGCGCTGCGCTCCCGGCGCCGGGTGTGCTTCGCGGGGATCGACAGCGGCTCGCTGGCGGAGGACCTGCGGCAGGTCGCGCGGGTGCTGGGGGAGTGGTCCGGCCGGGACCACCGGCTCGTCCAGGCACTCGGGCACGCGGTCCTTGAGGACCAGGAACTGGCGAAGGCGCTGCGCGAGACGCTCGTCGAGCCGGAGATCGCCGCGGTCGAGAAGATCCTGCGGCGAGGGGTGGAACGCGGCGAGATCGACGCCGGCCACCCGGCGCTGCCGTACGTGCCCGCGCAGATCTTCGGCGTGCTGCGGGTGCGGCCCATGCTGGAGGGCCGGGACGCCGACCCGGACTTTCTGCTGGAGTTCGTGGAGTCCGCCGTGCTGCCGGCGCTCGGACTCACCTGAAGACCCAGGCCACGTCGTCCAGGGGATGACGGGACGACCGGCCTGATCGCGCCGCACCGTGGGGACGGGGGCGGCGCGCACCCCGGCCGGGTGGGGTACCTCTGGAGCGGAGGGGTACCCCGCCCGGCCGAACAGGGGGCGTACGACTCAGACGTTCTGTCCGTTGCCTCCGCCGGACGACGCCTCGATGCCCTTCGTGATCTCGTCGATCACGGTCGCCTTCTGGTCGGCGTCGATGCCGAAGCGGACCACGACCAGCTGGCCGGCGTCGGCGGGCGAGGGGAAGACCAGCGACTCGACCAGACCGTCGGCGCCCTTGCTGGTGACCGCCTTCCAGCGGACCAGGTACCCCTTCTGCCCTGCCACGGTCACCGCCTCGGACGCCAGCACCTGGTGCGAGGTGATCTCTCCGTAGCTGTTGCCGCCGTACGACTCCTCGGCGTTCGCCGCGATGTCCGCCTTCGCCACCTGCTCGGGCGTGCTGCCCTTGGTGCCGAGCACCTGGGCGGGTGCCGAGTACGCGCCGCCCTTGGTGCACGACTTGGACGTGTCGCCGGGGCACTCGTAGCTCTCGTCGGAGGTCATCTGCGCGCCCACGCGGAAGGACTGGCCGGTCCAGCCCTCCGGCACGGGCATGCTGATCCCGTTCACCGGGTCGGACAGCGTGCCGCCGCCCTCGACCTCCGGAGCCTGCGGCTCACGGGGGCCGGGCGATTCGCCTCCGGAGCCGCCGGACTCGCCGGACCCGCCCGAGTCTCCGAACGGTCCGCCGCGGTCCTCGCCGCCGGAACCGCCGTCCTGACCCTGCTGCCGCGACTCGGCGCGGCTCGGACCGCCGTCCTCGGTGAGCGCGTACACCCCGATGCCGATGCTGGCGAGGACCGCGGCCGCCGCCGCGACGGCTATCCCGGTCCGCAGGGCACGCCGCCGCCCGCCCGGCGGCCGGACCGGATACCCGGGGTATCCCGGATGTCCCGGGTACGCCAGGTGTCCCCCGTGCCCCGCGGCTCCCCCGCCGCCTGGGTACGCGGGAAACGCCGGCTGGGCCTGCTGGGCCTGCTGGGCGTGAGCGGGCGGCACGGGCCCCGCCGGGGGACCCCAGCCCACGGCCGACCCCGCCGGACGAATCCGGTCCGTCCATGCCTTGCCGTCCCACCAGCGCTCGGTAGCGGGACCGTCACTTGTCTGCCCGGGGTCGGGGTACCACCCGGGAGGAGTCAGCTGCGTCATGCCCCCACCGTATGAGGCCTCGGTGAAAAGCGGATGAGAGGGATCCCGCCTCCGGGGAGGGAGGGCCGTCCGCGCCATGGCGCGGGGACCCCACGGACTGACGCGCCGTCACTCCAGCACCAGCCGCACCGGGCTTTCCCGGGGGGCCGCCGGCAACCGCAGCCCGTCCCGCCCCGGTGTCACCGAGCCCAGCACACTCGGATGGCGGGCTCCCGTGCTCGCCGGGACCGTCCCCGGCAGGCCGTGCGCCGCGAGGAACCCCAGGACCGCGAACGCGTACGCCTCCTTCGCGTCCGACGGCAGCCCGAGCTCGTCGGAGCGGCGCACCGCCACACCCGGCAGCAGCTCCCCGAGCATCCGCATCAGCGCCGGGTTGCGGGTGCCGCCGCCGGACGCGATCACCTCGGTCGCGCCCACGGTCCGCACGGCGTCGGCGACGGTGCGCGCGGTGAGGTGGGTGAGCGTCGCGACGACGTCCTCGGCGGGCAGCGTGCCCACCCCGGCCAGCGCCTCGCGCAGATATCCGACGTGGAACAGCTCCTTGCCCGTGGTCTTCGGCGCGGGCAGCGCGTAGTACGGCTCCGCGAGGAGCCGCTCCAGCAGCGCCGGGTGGACGCGGCCACGGGCCGCCAGTGCGCCGTCCAGGTCACAGGTGAGCCGGCCGCCGCTGAAGCCGTGCGCCGCGGCGTCGATCAGCGCACACCCCGGCCCGGTGTCGAAGGCGGTCCCGCCGGGCGCGGTGAGATTGGCGATCCCGCCCAGGTTCAGGGCCACCGGCGTGCCCGGACGGCCGCGCAGCCACAGCTGGTCGACCAGGCTGACCAGCGGTGCGCCCTGCCCCCCGGCGGCGATGTCCCGGGGCCGGAAGTCGGCGACGACGGGCAGCCCGGTCGCCTCGGCGATCCACGCCGGCTGCCCGAGCTGCAGGGTGCCGCGCACCCGGCCCGCATCGACCCAGTGGTACACCGTCTGCCCGTGCGAGGCCACCAACTCGCCCTGGCTTGCGCACAGTTCCCGGTCGGCGCGGACGGCGGCGGCCGCGAAGGCCTGCCCGATCAGCGTGTCGAGCCTGCACACCTCCGCCATCGCCGTGGTCCCCGGCGGCAGCGCCGCCGCGAGCGCCGCCCGCAGCTCGTCGTCGTAGCGCTCGCTCACCATGCCGAGCGGCTTCAGCACGAGGCTGTCACCGACGAGGCTCAGCTCGGCCGCCGCCGCGTCGATCGCGTCGTACGACGTGCCGGACATCAGCCCGATCACCCGCATCCGTTCAACTCGCCTTCTGCGAAGTGCCCTTCGCCGGGAGGGTGGCGAGGGCGAGCACGCTGACCGCGCAGGTGGCCGCCGCGTAGTACGCGGGGATGTCCACATCGCCGGTCCGTTCGATCGTCTCCGTGATGATGAGCCCGGCGCACCCCGAGAACACCGCATTGGACAGGGCGTAGGCGAGTCCCAGGCCGGTGTGGCGGACGGTGGTCGGGAACATCTCCGACAGCATCGCCGGGCCCGGCCCCGCCATCAGCCCCACCACCGCGCCCGCGCCGAACACGGCCAGGCCCTTGAGGGCCCCGGAGGCGCCCGGGTCCTGGAGCAGGTTCAGCAGGGGCACCGCCAGGACCACCACCAGCAGCGCACCGGAGAGCATCACGGCCCGCCGGCCCACCCGGTCGCTGAGCAGCCCCGCCGGGATGATCGTCACCGCGAAGCCGAGGTTGGCCAAGACGGTGGCGATCAGCGCCTGCTGGAAGCTCGCGTCAAGGCTGCTCTGGAGGTAGGAGGGGAGCACGACCAGGAAGGTGTACCCGGCCGCCGCCCAGCCCATGATCCGCCCGGCGCCCAGCGCGATGGCCCGCACCACCTCACCCGGAGGCGGGCGCCGCAGCTCCCGCTGTTCGCTGAACGCCGGTGTCTCCTCCAGCCGCAGCCTCAGCCACAGCGCGCCCAGCCCCATCGGCAGCGTCAGCAGGAACGGCAGCCGCCAGCCCCAGTCCCCGAGTTGCTGCTCCGTCAGCACGGTGGCCAGCAGGGCCGCCGCCCCCGCCCCGCCGAGCAGTCCCAGGGCGACGGTGAACGACTGCCACGAGCCGTACAGCCCGCGCCTGCCCGGTGGCGCGAACTCCGTCATCACCGCCACCGCCCCACCGAACTCGCCGCCGGCCGACAGTCCCTGAAGCACCCTCAGGAAGGTCAGCAGCCAGGGTGCCAGTGCCCCCACCGTCTCGTACGTCGGCAGCGCCCCGATCAGCGTCGTCGCCCCCGTCATCAGCACGATCACCAGGATCAGCACCGGCCGCCGGCCGATCCGGTCACCCAGCCGCCCGAACAGGGCCGCGCCGACGGGCCGGAAGAAGAAGGCCAGGGCGAAGGAGGCGTACGTCTTCACCAGCGCCTCCGCCTCGCTGCCACCCTCGGGGGTGAAGAAGCGCGCGGCGATGACGGTGGCGAAGTAGCCGTAGACACCGAACTCGTACCACTCGATGAGGTTGCCCACCGAGCCCGCGACCAGCGCCCGGCGGGACCGCTCCGGCCCGGTGCCGGTCACCTTCGCAGGCGCGCTCATCGCGTCCCTCCCGTCCAGCCACCGCTGTCGAGCCGACAATAAAAAATTAGCGTCAGATCAAGGGCCGTTGACTGTCGATAACTTTCACGAGGACGTCACCCATGGCTACCACACCCACCCGACCATCCACCGCCGGACCTGCCATGGGGCTACGCTCGCCCTGTAGGTCGTTCGGGCGACTCGGGGAGGTAGCGGGATGACGGTGGTACCGCCGGCGGCGGGCGCCTCGGCTCCCCTGTGGGAGCGGGACGAGGAGATCGCCCGGGTGGTCGAGGCACTCGACGCCCTGTGCGCGGACCGCTCGTCGTCGGGCGGCCTGCTGGTGTTCCGGGGAGAGGCGGGTCTGGGCAAGACCGCGCTGCTCGCCGAGACCCGCCGGCGGGCCGAGGAACGCGGCTGCACGGTGTGGTCGGCACGCGGCGGCGAAACCCTGCGCTCCGTCCCGTTCAACGTCGTACGCCAGTTGCTGCAGCCCGCCCTCGTCTCGCTGCTCCCCGAGGAGGCCCGGGAGTACCTCGGCGACTGGTACGACGTCGCCGGACCCGCCCTCGGCATCGCGGACCCCGGCGGGCGGCGGGCCGACCCGCAGGGCGTCTGCGACGGCCTCGTCGTCGCGGTGCGCCGGCTGGCCAAGCGGGACTGGCCGCTGGTGCTGCTGATCGACGACGCGCACTGGGCCGACCAGGAGACCCTGCACTGGCTCGCCGCCTTCGCCGAACGGCTGGACGACCTGTCCGTGCTGGTCGTCGTGGCCCGCAGGCCCGGCGAGGTGACCGGGCAGAGCGCCCGCCACCTCGACGCCGTCGCCGCCGCCGCGGGCCGCCCGGAGACCACGCTGAGCGCCCTCACCCCGGACGCCACCGCCGGGCTCACCCGCGCCACCGTCGGCCCGCACGCCGACGCGCCGTTCTGCCGCGAGGTCTGGGCCGTCACCGGCGGCAACCCCTACGAGACCGTCGAACTCCTCGCCAAGGTGCAGGACACCGAGCTGGAGCCGACCGAGTCCTCGGCCGGGGAACTGCGCGCCCTGAACCGCTCGGCACGCGGCGGCGGACTCGTCGCCCGCCTGGAGGGACTCGGCATCGACGCGACCCGGTTCGCCTGGGCGGCGGCCATACTGGGCACCGGCATATCCGTCGACCTGGTCGCCCGGCTCACCACCATGCGGCCCGAACAGGCGGCGCGGTGCGCGGAGTTGCTCTGCTCGGCCCGGATCCTCACCGCCCCGGACCCGGCCGGCGCGCAGGCCGGCGACGGCGACCTGGAGTTCGTCCACCCGCTGATCGCCACCGCCGTCTACAACTCCATCCCCGACGCCCTGCGCACCGCCATGCACGGCATCGCCGCGCAGATCGTCACCGACTCCGGCCGCGGTGCCGCGGCCGCCTCCCGGCATCTGCTCCAGGTCCACCCGGACGACGACACCGAACTCGTCGACCAGCTGCGCGAGGCCGCCCGCGAACACCTCGCCGTCGGCGCCCCCGACGCCGCCCGCCGCTGCCTCGAACGCGCCCTGCAGGAACCGCCCCGGCCCGACGTGCACGCGCGTGTGCTCTACGAACTCGGCTGCGCCACCCTGCTCACCGCGCCCGCCCGGACCATCGGCCACCTCCAGACGGCGCTCGCCATGCCCGGCCTCGACGGCCCCGCGCGCGTCGACGCGGTCTTCCGGCTCTCCCAGGCCCTGCTCCACAACGACCAGCTGGAACAGGCCGTCCGCACGGTCGAGGCCGAGGCCGCCCGGCACGAGGAGGGACCCGCCCGGCTGCGGCTGCGGGCCGTGCAGTACATGTGGGAGGGCATCCACGCCGGTGAGGCGCAGACCCCGGGACGCTCCGAGAGGCTCGCCGAACTCGCAGGCACCTGCACCGGCCGCGACAACTCCGAGCGGGCGCTGCTCATCCTGCGCGGCTTCGACGCCATGACCCACGGCGAGAACGCCGAAGAGGTCGTCGAACTGTGCGACCGCGCCCTCGTCAACGGCCGGCTCGCCCCCGGCCTCGGCTGGACCGACACCGAGTGGGGTGCCGAACTGCTGATGATGCTCGGCAGCTCCTACGCCTACGCCGACCGCCTCGACCGCGCGGAGAACCTGTTCGCCGAGGCCCTGCGTACCTACACCACAGCCGGCTGGAGCGGCGGCCATCTCGCCCTCGCCAACGCCTTCCTCGGGCTCGCCTTCCGCAGGCAGGGCCGCCTGAAGGACGCCGAAGCCGTTCTGCGCGAGTCGCTGCGCCTGGCGGAGCGGGTCGGCCGTGGACTGCCGCTGTACTGGTCGGCGACCTGCGGCCTGGTCGACACGCTGCTCGCCCGCGGGCACGTGCAGGAGGCCTGGAGGATCGCCGAGCAGTACGGCTTCGCCCCGCCCTACCCGTCCACGATCGTCCTGCCCGACACCCGTTCGGTGCGCGGCCGGCTGCTGCTCGCCGTGGGCCGCACCGAGGACGGCGTCAACGAACTGGAGGCGGCCGAGAAGGCAGCCGCCGTCCGCGGCGGTCACAACCCGGTGCTGGCGCCCTCGACCGTCGACCTGGCCGTCGCCCTCGCCGGCCAGGACCCGGCCCGCGCCGCCCGGCTCGCCGCCGACGCCCGCCGCCGGGCCGAGCGGTTCGGCACGGACACCGCCATCGGCGAGGCCCTGCGCTGCGCCGCCCAACTGGAGACCGGCCAGCGCAAGGTACGCCTCGCCGCGCAGGCGGTCACCTACCTGGAGGCCTCGCCCTGCCAGTACGAGCACGCCGCCGCCCGCATCGAGTACGGCCTCGCCTCCCGCTCCACCGCCGAGCTCGGCCGGGGCCTGACCCTGGCCCGTTCGTGCGGTGCCGACGGTCTCGCACGGCGGGCACGGGAGGCGCTGGCCGAGTTGCAGGCCTAGGGCCCGGTGACCGCCGCCGGCCGCTCGCGTACCTTCGGGTCGTACGCCGCCGCGTCCGTCCTGGCCGGAGTGGTGCTGTCGAAGCAGCCGCCGGAACCCAGGTCCCGGGTGGCCGGGGCCGGCACGCCGGACGCGCCGTCGGCGACCGCGTGCAGCGGGGTGATCCCGCCCTCGCGGACCATCGCCCTGTCCATGAAGGCGGCCGAGCCCCGAGGTGGCCCCGGTGATCAGAACGGTGGACATGTCTCCGGCCCAGGCACGCCGCCCGCGCCGCGAGGGGGCCCCGCTGAGGCTACGACCAGCAGGTCACCCGTGGTCCTCGTCCTCCTCGGCGAGCACCCGCTGGGCGGCCGCGAACGCCGAGTTCGCCGCCGGCACCCCGCAGTACACGGCAGTCTGCAGCAGCACCGCACCGATCTCCTCGGGCGTGAGGCCGCCCCGCCGCGCCGCCCTGACATGCAGGGCCAGCTCCTCGTAGCGGCCGTGTGCCACCAGCGCGGTCAGCGTGATCATGCTGCGTTCGCGGCGGGAGAGCGTCGGGTCGGTCCAGATCTCGCCCCAGGCGTAGCGCGAGATGAAGTCCTGGAAGCGCGCGGTGAAGGGCGTCTGCCGCGCCTGCGCCCGGTCGACATGCGCGTCGCCGAGCACCTGCCGCCGTACCTCCATGCCGCGCCGGGCGGGGCCGCCGAGATGTGCCCGCAGGGCCGTGAGCACCGCCTCGGGGCACTGTGCGGGCGCCAGATGCGAGGCGCCGGGAATCTCCACCAGCGCCGCCCCCGGCACGGCGTCCGCGATCCGGCGCAGATGCGCGGGCGGCGTGGCCGGATCCTCGCGGCCGGCCACCAGCAGCGTCGGCGCCGAGATCTCCGCGAGCCGCTCCCGCAGGTCGAACGCGGCGAGCGCGTCACAGCAGGCCGCGTACGCCTCCGGGTCGGCGTCCCGGTGGTCCCGCACCAGCCGGGGCACGGTGAACCCGGACGTGAACCAGCGGGCGTCCGCGCTCCCGGCGAGCGAGGCCAGCCCCTCGCGCCGCACCAGCGCGGCCCGTTCCTGCCACGGCGCAGCCCCGCCGAAGTGGGCCGACGAGCAGATCACGGCGAGGGAGGACACCCGCCGCGGGTGGTGCACGGCGAGATGCAGTCCCACGGCGCCCCCCAGCGACACCCCGGCGTACGCGAACCGCTCCACGCCTAGGGAGTCGGCGAGCGCGAGCACCAGCCCGGCGAGGTCACCCACGGTGGCGCCCGCGCCGATCAGATCCGGGGCCGAACCGCCGTGCCCCGGCAGGTCCCAGCGGATCACCCGGTGGGTGACGGACAGCTCGGGCGCGACCGCGTCCCACAGGGCGTACGAGGTCCCCAGCGACGGTCCGAGCAGCAGCGGGGGCGCGGAAGTGGCCCCCTCGATGAGGTGGTTGAGCAGTTTCAACGTCGCTCCAGGGCACGATCGACCAGGGCTTGGGCGGAGCCGGTGTAGTGGGCGGGTTCGAGGTCGGTGTCCGTCAGCTCCGGCGCCTCGGTCAGGGGGCGTCCCGCGGCCGCCAGCCGGGTGAGCAGCTCCTTGGCGCGCGTCCGGCCCAGCGCCGGCTCCAGCTCGGCCGCCAGCCGCTCCGAGACGATCAACCCGTGGGTGAGATGCAGGTGTTCGCGCATGACGTCCGGGTGGACCCGGAGCCCCTCGGCCAGTTCGGCGGTGTCCCGGGCGGCACCGCCGGTCAGCCGCAGCAGATCCCGGAGTGACTCCCACTCCGCGTGCCAGGCCCCGGCGGGCCGCTCGTCCTCCGCCACCAGCGAGGCGTACAGCGTGGCGGCGAGCTGCGGCGCCCGCCGGGCCGCCGCCGCGACGAGCGTGGACCGTACCGGGTTGGCCTTGTGCGGCATCGCCGACGAAGCGCCGCCGCCGCCCTCCGTGACCTCGGCGATCTCGGTCCGGGACAGCGTGAGGACATCGACGGCGATCTTGCCGAGCGCGCCGGCGGTCAGCGCCAGACACCCGGCGAGGTCGGCGACCGGTGTCCGCAGTGTGTGCCAGGGCAGTTCGGGCGCCTTCAGGCCGAGTTCGCGCGCGTACGCCGCCGGCAGCGCGGTGGGGTCACTCGCGCCGTACGCCCCGAACGCGGCCAGCGTGCCGGCGGCACCCCCGAGTTGGGCGGGCAGCGAGTCCCGTACGGCTGCCACGCGGTCCCGCGCGTCCAGAACCAGGGACCGCCAGCCGGCCGCCTTCAGACCGAAGGTCGTCGGCACGGCGTGCTGGGTGAGCGTGCGTCCCGGCATCGCCGTGCCACGGTGCCCGGTGGCCAGCCGCGCCAGCGCCCGTTCGGCGCGGGCGAGGCCGGCCAGGATCAGGTTCAGGGTGCGCGCGGCGACCAGCATGGCCGCGGTGTCCATGATGTCCTGGCTGGTCGCGCCCCGGTGGACGTACGGCCCGTGCCGCGCGCCCACCTCCTGCGTCAGGTCGGCCACCAGCGGGATGACGGGGTTGCCGCCGTCGCGCGCGCGGCCCGCCAGCGAGCGTACGTCGTACCGGCCGGCGTCGGCCGCCGCGGTGACCGCCGTGGCGGCCGACGCCGGGGCCAGCCCGAGCGCCGCCTGCGCGCGGGTGAGGGCCGCCTCCGCGTCGAGAAGGGCCTGCAGGAAGGCGGTGTCGCTCGTCGCGGAGGCGGCGGGTGAGCCCGTCCAGCCCGGGGCGAGCAGCCCGCCGCCCAGGTCCCCGGACGTCACCGGAACTCCAGGAAGACCGTCTCGCCCTCGCCCTGGAGACGGATGTCGAAGCGGTAGGTGCCGTCGTCGAGGGCGCACGCGATCAGCGTGTCGCGACGGGCCGGTGCCAGGCGGGACAGCAGCGGATCGGCGGCGTGCGCGGCCTCGTCGCCCGGCAGGTAGATCCGTGTGAACAGATGCGTCAGCAGGCCGCGCGCGAACACGCACACGCTGAGGTAGGGGGCGCTGCTCCCGCGCGCGCCGGGCCGCAGCGTACGCGCGTACCAGTGACCCTTCGCGTCCGTCTGGACGCGGCCCCAGCCGGTGAACTCGACGCCGTTGCGGCCGAGGAAGCCGCCGGAGGAGGGATCACGCCGCATGGAGCCGTCCACCCGGGGCAGCTCGCCCCGCGGGTCGGGGCCCCACAACTCGATGAAGGCGTCCGGCAGGGGCGCACCCGCGCCGTCCAGCACCCGGCCGCGCAGGGTGATCGTCTCCGGGTGCCCGGTGGGCGCGATGTCCTCGCCGCCCGGGAAGGGCAGCGCGTACCCGTAGAACGGGCCCACCGTGTGCGACGGGGTCGGCAGCACCTTCTCCGGGCTGCTGGTGTCGATCTTCGTCATGGAGGTCAGCGTCCCTCTTCCGTCCAGGTGGCGTGCGGGCCGTCGAGCACGATGTCCCAGTGGTAGCCCAGCGAGAACTCCGGCACGGACAGGCCGTGGTCGTAGGTGGCGACCAGGCGCTGCCGTGCCGCGTCGTCCGTCACGGACTGCAGGATCGGGTCGTACGCGAAGAGCGGGTCGTTCGGGAAGTACATCTGCGTCACCAGCCGCTGGGTGAACGCCGTGCCGAAGACCGAGAAGTGGATGTGCGCCGGGCGCCAGGCACCCACGTGGTTGCGCCACGGGTAGGGGCCGGGCCGGACGGTGGTGAACCTGTAGAAGCCGTCGTCGTCGGTGAGGGTGCGTCCCACACCGGTGAAGTGGGGGTCCAGCGGGGCGTCGTGCTGCTCGCGCCGGTGGGCGTAGCGGCCGGCCGCGTTGGCCTGCCAGACCTCGACGAGCTGGCCGCGGACCGGTCGCCCGGCACGGTCCAGCAGCCGGCCGGAGACAGTGATGCGCTCGCCGATCGGCTCGCCGGTGTGCTGCCGCGTCAGGTCGTTGTCGGTCTCGGTGACGTCGCGCTCGCCGAAGGCGGGGGAGGCCAGCTCCACCAGTTCCGGGTCCCCGGCCACGTCGATGGCGACCGGCGGCTGCTTCGGGTGGCGCAACACGGAGGAGCGGTACGGCGCGTAGTCGCGGCGCGGGTGGTGCTCGACGGGACCGCCGTCGGCGACGCGCTTGTCGTACGCGGCGTGCTCGGCCGCTATTTCCTGGTCGATCTCGTGCTGGGTGGGGGCCATGGCACTTCCTGCGGTTGGAGGACGGGGTCGCGGCATTCGAGGAGTCCGGGGACGGTGCGCGGGGCCGTCACGGCCGTGCCTGGCGGCCGACCCGTACCTTCGCGGCGGTCCGGGCGACGATCTCCCCGGCGGTGACACCCGGCGCGCACTCCGTCAGCACCAGCCCGCCGTCGGTGACGTCGAGCACGCCGAGGTCGGTGACGACACGGTTCACACACGCCTTGCCCGTGAGCGGCAAGGTGCACTCGTCGAGGATCTTCGGGCTGCCGTCCTTGGCGGTGTGGGTCATCACGACGACGACGGTACGGGCGCCGTGCACCAGGTCCATCGCCCCGCCGATGCCGGTCACCAGCTTCCCCGGTACGGCCCAGTTGGCCAGATCCCCGCGGGCCGAGACCTGCATGCCACCCAGCACGGCGACGTCGATGTGCCCGCCGCGGATCATCCCGAAGGACAGCGCCGAGTCGAAGAAGGAGGCGCCCGGCAGCACGGTGACGGTCTCCTTGCCCGCGTTGATCAGGTCCGGGTCGACCTGCTCCTCGGCCGGGTAGGGGCCGGTACCGAGGATGCCGTTCTCCGACTGCAGCACCACCTCCACGCCGGGCGGGAGGTGATGGGGGATCAGGGTCGGCAGGCCGATGCCCAGATTCACGTACTGCCCGTCCTTGAGCTCGCGTGCGGCCCGTGCGGCCATCTCCTCGCGTGTCCAGGCCATCAGCCGCTCACCGTCCGCCGCTCGATCCGCTTGCCGGCGGCCTGTTCCGGGGTCAGCGCCACCACCCGCTGGACGAAGACGCCGGGCAGGTGAACGGCGTCCGGGTCGATGCCGCCCGGCTCGACGAGTTCCTCCACCTCCGCGATCGTCACCCGGCCGGCCGTCGCCGCGAGGGGGTTGAAGTTGCGGGCGGACCTGCGGAAGACCAGGTTGCCGTGCCGGTCGCCCCGGGCGGCGCGGACGAGCGCGAAGTCGGTGCGGATGCCGTGCTCCAGCACGTGCTCCACCCCCTCGAACTCCCGCACCTCCTTGGCCGGTGAGGCGACCGCGACACCGCCCCGGCCGTCGTAGCGCCAGGGCAGTCCGCCCTCGGCGACCTGCGTGCCCACGCCCGCCGGTGTGTAGAAGGCGGGGATGCCCGCCCCGCCCGCCCGCAGCCGCTCCGCCAGCGTGCCCTGCGGGATCAGCTCCAGCTCCAGTTCCCCGGCCAGGTACTGGCGGGCGAACTCCTTGTTGGCGCCGATGTAGGAGCCGGTCACCCGGGCGATCCGTCCGGCCGCGAGCAGTACCGCCAGGCCGGACTCCATGGCCCCGCAGTTGTTCGACACCACCGACAGCCCGCCGACGCCCCGCTGGTGGAGGGCGTCGATCAGTACGTTCGGGACACCGCTCAGCCCGAAGCCGCCCACCGCGAGCGACGCTCCGTCGCCCACGTCGGCCACCGCCTCCAGGGCCGTGGCGACCACCTTGTCCATCCGAGAGGTCCTCTCTCCGAGCAATCATTCAGGACACTGAGCAATTGGGTGAAGTTTTCTTCACGCTGTCATCCATGCGGGGAGCCGTCAAGGCCCGCAAAGGCTCCGGAATGCATGGACAGGCACCCGCGACAGCGAGCACGCCCCCGCTGTAGTGTTCAGTGCACTGACATTCACAAGGGTCTCGGGAGCGGACATGTCGGCGGTGGATCTCACCAACCATCCCGGGCATCTCGCCCGGCGGCTCCAGCAGGCGCACCATCTGCTGTGGAACGCGATGGTGTCCGAGGAGATCACCTCGCCCCAGTTCGCCGTCCTCAACGCGGTCGCCGGTGAGCCGGGCCTGGACCAGCGCACGGTGGGGGAGCGGGTGGGGCTCGACCGGTCCACCGTCGCCGAGGTGATCAGCCGTCTGGGCCGCCGCGGACTGCTGGACAAGGTCCGTGACCCGCGCGACGGCCGGCGTTTCCTGCTGCGCCTGACCGGGGACGGGACGCGCACCCACCGCAGGCTGGCGGTGCGCACGGCCCGGATGAACCAGGTCTTCCTCGCCCCGCTGTCCACGGACGAGCGGACGCGGTTCCTGGAGCTGATCCGACGGGTCGCGGACGCGGCGGAGAGGCTCCGCGATCCGGGCGACCCGGCGGAACCTCTCCTGGGCCGGCCCTGACTCAGCCCTTCGCGAGCACCACCCACACCTGGCCGTCGGCGAAGTTCAGCGGCTCGCCGCCGGGCGTGGTGAACCGTGTGCCGTCGCCCGGCTCCGGACGCTTCCAGAGCGCGTCGTACGACTTCCCGCCGCGCAGCACCTCCGCCGTGCCCGCGCCGACGGTCTCCGTGTACGGGGTGTTGCTGCCCCGCGAGTCGAAGTAGCCCGAAGGGCGCATCCGCACGTGCTGCACGACGACCGTCGCGGGTTCCGGCGGCTGCCCGTCGGTCGTCGCGGCGGCCGTTCCGTCCAGCGCGACCCGGTAGCGGTCGCGGCTCGCGTCCCAGGTGAAGGTGAAGCGGGCCGCCGGGTACCGGACGGTCCTGGTGGTCTCGGTCCGGCCATCGCCCGGGGCGGCACCGTAGGTGAAGCCGGTCGTGAGGGCGGCCTTGCCGGGAGGGGCGGGCAGCAGCCGGTGGGGGTGCAGGTAGAGATTGTGCGGGGCGGCCCTGCCGCTGCCGCGGACATAGGCGCCGGGGGTCCGGCCGGGGGGCTCGGCCCGCAGCGGGGCCCGGTCGACGAGCGGCAGCAGCTTGGTCTGCGCGCCGGAGAAGGCGAGGGTGGGGCGCTCGAACTGGCGCAGCAGCTCCAGGTCCGACTCACGGGCACTGCGCACCGGGCCGACCGCCTTCGGCAAGCTGCTCGCGTACACCGCCAGCAGACGGCTGAGCCCGCCCTCGACCTGCTCGACGTAGACGATGTCGGCCGCGCCGAGACCGGTGTGGGGGCGGGCCGGGGGCGCGTTGTCGACCTTCACGGCGAGCACGGGGCCCGCCCGCTCCGCGGTTCGCGTCGGCGACGGCGACGGTGCGGGTCCCGGCTCCGGCGCCCGCCCGTCGTCGTGCGGCCCGCCGCCGCCCGTGCAGCCCGCCAGGAGCGCGACCGCCGTCCCGGCGCCCACCAGTACCACCACGGCCGCACGCCGCATGCGCGTTCTTCGTCCCCTGCCCTTGCCCACCGCCGCCACCCGACCAGTTCTGTGCTCTCGATTGTGCGCTTATCCGTTCATCAATGGCCATACCCGATCAGACCTGGTCCCTACTACGAATAAGCCGATCGCGCACGTCGGCTAGCCCGCCCGGCCCAGCCACCGGACCGCCCCACGGGACGGCGGTTCGGCCCCGGCCCCCTCGGGTACCCGGCCCGCACCGCAGTACCGGCAGACGTAGGCGTACGACGGAAGGGAGTGCGGGTGATGAGGGCTGTGACGTGGCAGGGGAAGCGGGACGTGCGGGTGGAGAACGTGCCCGATCCCCGGATCGAGGAGCCGACCGACGCCGTCATCCGCATCACCTCGACCGGGCTGTGCGGGTCCGACCTGCACCTGTACGAGGTGCTCACCCCGTTCATGACCCCGGGCGACATCCTCGGGCACGAGCCCATGGGCATCGTCGAGGAGGTCGGCCCCGGCGTACCGGACCTGGCGGTGGGCGACCGGGTCGTCGTGCCGTTCCAGATCGCGTGCGGAAACTGCTGGATGTGTCTCAACTCGCTGCCCACGCAGTGCGAGACCACCCAGGTGACCGGCGAGGGCATGGGCGCCGCCCTGTTCGGCTACACCCGCCTGTACGGCGCGGTGCCGGGCGGCCAGGCCGAGTACCTGCGCGTCCCGCAGGCCCAGTTCGGCCCGATCAAGGTGCCCGAGGGCCCGCCGGACGACCGGTTCCTCTACCTGTCCGACGTGCTGCCCACCGCCTGGCAGGCGGTCGCGTACGCCGGCGTCCCCGAGGGCGGCTCCCTCGCCGTGCTGGGGCTCGGCCCGATCGGTGACATGGCCTGCCGGGTCGCCCAGGTGCGGGGTGCCGGACGGGTGTTCGGCGTCGACCTGGTGCCCGACCGGCTGCGCAGGGCCGAGGCACGCGGCGTGCAGACGTACGACCTGCGGGCCTTCGACAACGAGAAGGAGCTCGTCGCCGCGATCCGCGACGAGACCGACGGGCGCGGCCCCGACGCCGTGATCGACGCGGTCGGCACCGAGGCGCACGGCAGCGTCGCCGCCCGGCTCGCCCAGCAGGCGTCCGCCATGCTGCCCCGCAAGCTCAGCGGCCCGCTCGCCGAACGCTTCAGCGTCGACCGGCTCGCCGCCCTGCACACCGCCATCGAGCTGGTACGCCGCGGCGGCACCCTCTCGCTCGTCGGTGTCTACGGTGGCATGGCCGACCCGCTGCCGATGCTCACCATGTTCGACAAGCAGCTCCAGATCCGCATGGGCCAGGCCAACGTCCGCCGCTGGGCCGACGAGATCCTGCCCTATCTGAGCGACGAGGACCCGCTCGGCGTCGACGACTTCGCCACGCACCGGCTGTCGCTGGACGAGGCGCCCCAGGCGTACGAGATGTTCCAGCACAAGCGGGACGGGGCCGTGAAGATCGTGATGCGGCCCTGAGTACCCGGTCCACGAGGGAGCCGCGCCCCGGGTGTCTCACGCCTGCGGCGCGAAGATCTCCGCGAGGTCGTACCGCACCGGCTCCTCCAGCTGCGCGTATGTGCAGCTCTCCGGCGTCCGGTCCGGCCGCCAGCGGCGGAAGCGGGCCGTGTGGCGGAACCGCGCGCCGTTCTCCATGTGGTCGTACGCCACCTCGCACACGCGCTCCGGCCTGAGCGGCACCCAGGAGAGGTCCTTCTTGCCGGACCAGCGGCTCGGCGCCCCCGGCAGCCGGGCCGTCTCGTGCGCCGCCTCCTCGGCCCAGGCCGCCCACGGATGTCCCGACACCTCGTCCAGGCGCAGCGGCTCCAGCTCCTCGATCAGCTCGGCGCGCCGCGCCATGGAGAAGGCGGCGGACACGCCGACGTGCTGGAGGGCACCCTTGTCGTCGTACAGCCCGAGCAGCAGCGAGCCGACCACGGGCCCGCTCTTGTGCAGCCGGTAGCCGGCCACGACGACGTCCGCCGTGCGCTCGTGCTTGACCTTGAACATCGCCCGCTCGTCCTGCAGATAGCGCAGTGTCAGCGGCTTGGCGACCACACCGTCCAGGCCCGCACCCTCGTACTGCTCGAACCACTGCCGCGCCACGTCGATGTCGGTCGTCGCCGGCGCCACATGGACCGGCGCGGTCGCCCCGGACAGCGCCGTCACCAGCAACGCGCGGCGATCGGCGAGCGGCACGTCCGTCAGCGACCGGTCGGCCAGTGCCAGCAGGTCGAAGGCGACGAAGGAGGACGGCGTGCGCTCGGCCAGCGTCCGCACCCGTGAGGCGGCCGGGTGGATCCGCTCGGTGAGCGCGTCGAAGTCCAGCCGCCCCTCCCGGGCGATCACGATCTCCCCGTCCAGCACACAGCGCTCCGGCAGCCGCTCCTTGAGCGCCTCCACCAGCTCCGGGAAGTACCTCGTCAGCGGCTTGGTGGTACGGCTGCCGATCTCCACCTCGGCGCCGTCGCGGAACACGATCGCCCGGAAGCCGTCCCACTTCGCCTCGTAGTGCATGTCCGGCGGGATCTTCGCCACGGACTTGGCGAGCATCGGCTTGACGGGCGGCATCACCGGCAGGTCCATGTTCCGACTCTAGGCGGACTACGGATCCGCCGCCGTGCGTCCGTCCGCGCGGACGCACGCCCGGGTGCGAGGCGGGTGCGGTGCGCCTACCGTGGCTCGCATGGGTGACGCGGTGGAACTGGAGGCGGGCGGGCGGACCGTACGGCTGTCCAGTCCCGGCAAGGTGTTCTTCCCGGAGCGCGGGTTCACCAAGCTGGACCTCGCCCGGTACTACATCGCGGTGGGCCCCGGCATCCTGCGCGCCCTGCGCAACCGGCCCACCACCCTGGAGCGCTATCCCGAGGGCGTGACCGGCGAGTCCTTCTTCCAGAAGCGGGCCCCCAAGAACATGCCCGACTGGATCCCCACCGCCCACATCACCTTCCCGAGCGGCCGCAGCGCCGACGAGATGTGCCCGACGGAGGAGGCCGCCGTCGTGTGGGCCGCCCAGTACGGCACCCTCACCTTCCACCCGTGGCCGGTGCGTCGCGACGACGTCGACAGCCCCGACGAACTCCGCATCGACCTCGATCCACAGCCCGGCACCGACTACGACGACGCGGTCCGCGCCGCCCACGAACTGCGCGCGGTCCTCGACGAGTTCGGCGGCCTGCGCGGCTTTCCCAAGACCTCCGGCGGCCGCGGCCTGCACGTCTTCGTGCCCATCGAGCCCCGCTGGACCTTCACCCAGGTCCGCCGCGCCGCGATCGCCGTCGGCCGGGAGATGGAACGCAGGATGCCCGAGCACGTCACGATCAAGTGGTGGAAGGAGGAGCGGGGCGAGAAGATCTTCATCGACTACAACCAGACCGCACGCGACCGCACGATCGCCTCCGCCTACTCCGTACGCCCCCGCCCGCACGCCCCCGTCTCGGCGCCCCTGCGCTGGGAGGAGGTCGGGGTGGCCCACCCCCAGGACTTCGACCTCGCGACCATGCCCGCGCGCTTCGCCGAACTCGGCGACGTGCACGCGGACATGGACGACCGCCGCTATGCGCTGGACGCGCTGCTGGAGCTCGCGAACAAGGACGAGCGCGACCACGGGCTCGGCGATCTGCCGTACCCGCCCGAGTACCCGAAGATGCCCGGCGAGCCCAAGCGGGTGCAGCCGAGCCGCGCGAAGAAGGGCGACCCCACGCCGTAGGGCCGCCCCATGACTTCACCGACGGTCACAGCTCCTTGATCCGGATGTCCCGGTAGGAGACCACGTCCGTCGTGCCGTGCACCTGGAGCCCGATGTAGCCGGAGGCGAACCGCCGCCCGTCCGTGCCCGGGTCGTCCGAGCGGGGCGGGGTGAAGTCCTGACCGCCGGTGTTGTCGAACTCGTTGATCAGCTTGCCGTTGCGGTAGACCGAGTAGTGCTGGTCCACCACCCGGATCTCGTAGTCGTTCCACGTGCCCTTCTGGGTGACACCCGCGCCCGCGAGTCCCACCCGGTCGAAGCCGTAGACCGACCCCGTCTTGTACATGTCGCCGGTGGGCGAGTCGAACACCTGCACCTCATGCCCGTACTTGATGGCGACCCACTCCGGCCGTGGCTCCTCCGGATGCTCATGGACGTACGGGAACCGCACGAACACCCCGGAGTTGGCGTTGCCGGTGCCCGGAGCGTCGTCCCGCCACTGGAGCTTGAGCGAGAAGTCGCCGTACTTGCGCTGCGGGAACCACAGCATGCCCAGCCCGGCCCTGGTGGTGCCGCTGGTCATCGACCCGTCGGCGTTCAGCGCGAACGAACCACCGCCCACGTGCTGCCACTTGGCGAAGGAAGCCGCCGTGCCGTCGAACAGCGGGCGGTAGCCCTCCGTCTGACCGGGCTTGCCGATGCCGGACTGACGGGCGGCCTTGGTGACGGCGTTGTACTCACGCCCGTCGACCACGCCGTCGGTGCGGAGCCCGTCGAGGACCGTCTTCACATGCTTGAGGAACAGTGCGTGGGAGGTCCACTCCTTCTCGTCCTCGATCAGCTCGTTGATCCGGCACCGGTTGCCGGTGAGCCGGTTCGGCACACCCGAGTCGACCGTGCCGACGATCACCGTCTCCCGCTCGTCGTACTCGGGACAGGGCGGCGCGGGCACGCCGCCGGCCACCACCGTGAAGCTCACGGTCCGCGCCGCGGAGGTGTTGCCCGCCTTGTCGGTCGCGCGGTACGCCACGGTGTGCGCACCCGCCCGGTCCACGATCACGGGCGCGGAGTACACGAGGTACGGCCCGCCGTCGAGCGAGTACTCGACGCTCGCGACCTCACCGCCGTGGTCGGTGGCGCTGACGGTGACCTTGGCCGTGGCGACGTACGCCCCGTCGGAGTTGCGGGTGCCCTCGACGGTCACCCCCGTCACCGGCGGTGTCGTGTCCTGTGGTGGCGCGGCGACCACCGTGAACTCGACGCTCTTCTCAGCCGCCACGTTGCCCGCCTTGTCGGTGGCGCGGTAGCGGACGGTGTGGGTGCCGGCCTGGTGCACCATCACGGGCTGGGCGTACGGCTGCCAGGCGCCGGACACGCCGATCGCGTACTCGATCGTGTTGACGCCCGACCCGGTGTCGGACGCGGAGACGGTGACCGTCGCCATGTCGACATAGGTACCGTCGGGGTTCTGCTCACCGCTGACCGCCGCCGAGGTCTCCGGCGGCGTCGTGTCGTCCGTCGGCGGGGGCACCACCGTGAACTCGGCGCTTTTCTCGGCGGACACGTTGCCCGCCTTGTCGAAGGCCCGGTAGCGGACCTTGTGGTCGCCGACCTGGTCGACGACGACCGGAGCCGTGTACGGCTGCCAGGCGCCGGCGGGCCCGACGGCGTACTCGATCCGGTCGACGCCGGAGCCGCCGGTCTCGTCGGTCGCGTGCAGCGCCACGCTCGCCGAGCCGACGTACTGGCCCTGCTGGTTCTGCGTGCCGCTGACGTGCGCCGACGCCTGCGGCGCTGTGGTGTCCTCGCCGCTGCCCTCGGTCACGGTCAGGATGCCCTGCATCATGCCGTGGCCCGGGATGGTGCAGTGGTAGAAGTACCGGCCCGGGGTGAGCGTGACCTCGGCGGTGTGCTTGCCGCCCTGGTCGTCGTTGGGGTTGGCGAGGATGTTGAGCTGGACGTCGCTGTTGAACTCCGGGTCGCTGGTCACGAACGTCAGCGTGTGCGGCATACCGGTGGTGTTGCCGGTCGCCTCACTGTTCTCGAAGACGATCGTGGCCTGCCCCGCCACCGCCGTCGCCGGCGCCGAGACGTACTTGTCGATGGCGTTGCCGGCCGTCCAGGTGAGGACCTGTGCGGCGGCCGCCCCGGCCTTCCCGCCGGACCGCTCGGGCTGCCCGGTGGCCGTCGCGGCCTGGAGCCCGAGCACCATCAGGAGCGCGGCCAGCAGGGCCGCCCACATTCTTCGATGGCCTGTCACTGCTGTGCTCCCCTCGCCAGCTGACCGGCGGCCGGCGTCGGACCGCCGCCCTGGTACGTCACGCGCCACAGCGCCGACTTGGCGTCCGAGGTGAAGAAGCCACGCCCGTAGTCGAGGACGTACAGCGCGCCGTCCGGACCGAACTTCCAGTCCATCAGGTTCTTGATGCCGTCGTTGCCGATCGGCACGATCTTCTTCAGCGACTCCGAGTGCACCGGCAGGCCACCGTCACCCAGGGTCCTCGGATCCATCAGCACGGCGTTGCGCGGCTGGTCGGCGTCGTAGAAGTCGCCGACGAACCACTTGCCGTCCCAGTACGCCGGCCACTTGACCTCGCTGCCGGCCGAGACGTCCTCGGACCGGTACACCGGCCCGTTCATCGCGGCCTGCCCGCCGCCCTTGAGCCAGGGCAGCCGGTAGGTCGCCTCCTCCTGCTTGTAGGAGGGCACACCGCTCGCGTCACGCGGGAAGTCCGGGGCGCCACCTTGCGGCGAGTACCAGATGTTGTTCCCGGTGACCGGCGGCAGGTTCACGAGACCGTCGTTGTTCGGGGACTCGTTCTTCGGGTGGTCGCAGTCGTACCAGCCGAGCGGCTGCGACGGATCCGGCAGGTTGCGGTCCCGGTAGGGCTGCTTGTTGCCCATGCAGTACGGCCAGCCCCGGTTGCCCGCCTCGGTGATGGCGGCGAAGGTGTCGTACTTGGCCGGGCCCCAGGTCGTCGAGGGCGCCGAGGCGTCCGGCCCGACCCAACCCGCGTACAGCACGTCCGTCTTCTTGTCGACGAAGATGCGGGCCGGGTTCCTGACCCCCATCACATAGATCTCGCCGCGCGTCTTCCCGCCGCCCTCGTCGGTCTCCTCGCCGGTGAAGAGGTTCCCGTCGGGGAGGGTGTAGGTCCCGTCCGGCTCCGGGTGGATGCGCAGGATCTTGCCGTTGAGGTTGTTGGTGTTGCCGGCGGTGCGGCGCGCGTCGGCGAAGGAGACACCCTTGTAGTTCGGCTGCGGGTTGTTGCCGGAGTAACCGCCGCTGAAGCCGCTGGAGTTGTTGTCGCCGGTCGCGATGTACAGGTTGCCCTCGGAGTCCCAGGCCATCCCGCCACCGGCGTGGCAGCAGCTGTGGATCTGCACCGGCCAGTGCAGCAGCACCTTCTCGCTGCCCAGGTCCAGCTTGTTGGTCGCGAGGTCCAGCGTGAAGCGGGAGACGCGCCGCTCGGCCATCCTGGTGTCGCGGTCGATCCGCGAGTGCGGCGTGTAGTGCAGATACACCCAGCCGTTGTCCTCGAAGTGCGGGTCCAACTCGATGCCGAGCAACCCCTCCTCGACCTTGACCAGTTCGTCGCCGCCGCCCTTGTTGCCGAAGACGGTCAGCGCACCGGCCAGGGTGACCTGCTTGGTCTTCGGGTCGTAGACGTGGATCTCGCCCTTGCCCTTGCCGATGTCCGGGTTGTTCCAGTCGGTGATCACCGGCTGGGAGGAGTCGGCGCCGCCGCGGCCGATGTACAGCACGCGGCCGTCGGGGGCGGTGACCAGGCCGTGCGGCTCGCCGATCTGGTCGTTCTGACCGGGCTGGTTCGCCTTGGTCAGCCGCTCCGCCTTGTAGTTGGCGTTGATCGTCGCCTTGCAGTCGGCACGTGCGAGACGGGTCGTCCACAGCAGGGCGCCGCGCAGATGGGCGCGGAAGTCGGTCTCGTCGTACGACGACACCGTGCCGCCCATGCCGGTGTAGAAGGAACGGCCGCCGTCGTAGTCGCGGCACCAGCTGATCGGGTGGTCCCAGCCGTTGGCGCTCGCGCCCGGCTGGTACGTCGCCTCGCGCACCCGGGCCACCGTGTGCACCGCGCCGGACGGGTTCTTCACCCAGTTCGGCCACTGGTCGGGGCGCCTCCACTGGACCGGCAGGTCCTTGGTCGCCGGGTGCAGGCGGTCGCCCACCTCGACGGTGGCCCGCTGGACGGCCGCCGGGCTGTCCGGCGCCGGGCGGGCGCCGACGAGGCCGGTGTACCAGTCGGAGTACGGCTCGGCGCGGGCGGCGTCATGGATGCCGACGAAACCGCCGCCGGCCTCCATGTAGGCCTCCAGGCCCGCCTCCTGCTCCGGCTCCAGCACGTCGCCGCCGCCGGTCAGGAACACGATCGCGTGGTAACGGCCCAGCCTGGTCTCGTTGGTGAAGACCGAGGCGTCGTCCGTGGCCTCGGTCCTGAAGCGCTGGGCGGTCGGCCCGGTCAGGCCGATCTGCTCGATCGCCTCGATGCCGGCGTTCACCACGGGTGACTCGTCCCCGGCTGCCGCGGAGCCGTGGAAGACCAGCACGCGGACGTTGGCGCCGCCGGGCGGTGACTTGATGGACATCGTTGTCAGGGACGGATCCGGGGCCGGGCGTGCACTCGCGGCGGAGCCCGAGAGCAGGCCCGCGGTGACTAATCCGGCGGTCAGGGCGGCCGTCCAGGCCCGCCGTGCGGTGCTCGGCCTTCTCGGCGGCCTTATGAAACGGATGGGTCTGTGGTGCGATGTGGACCGCATGTGGTCATCCACCCCTCGTCGGTCACAGCAACAGCGCCTAGAAGCTAGACCTCTTTGCTCGGTTCGCCAATAGGTATGACCGCGATGGAACGAACTTTGTCCTGGGTGTGGATAAACGCCGCCCGTCCCGCTACCGTCTCGAATCCCGTACCGGAGTGGGGAGTTCGGCATGGACAGACGTGGGTTCAACCGGCGGGTCCTCCTGGGTGGCGCCGCCGTCGGCGGTGCGGCCGTCGCGACATCGTTGTCCCTGGGCACGGAGGCGACCGGCGCCGGCCGGACGACGGCGCGGACGGCCCCGGCCGGAGGCCAGGTCAGACACATCAAGCTCTATGCGGAGAAGCTCGCCGACGGGCAGCTCGGTTACGGCTTCGAGAAGGGCCGGGCCGGCATCCCGGGGCCCTTGATCGAGCTCAACGAGGGCGACACCGTGCACATCGAGTTCGAGAACACCACGGATGTGACGGCGAGCCTGCACGTGCACGGGCTGGACTACGAAATCACCAGTGACGGCACCAAGATGAACAAGAGCGATGTCGAACCGGGCGCCACCCGCACCTACACCTGGCGCACCCACGCCCCCGGCCGCCGCAGCGACGGCTCCTGGCGGGCGGGCAGCGCGGGCTACTGGCACTACCACGACCACGTGGTGGGCACGGAACACGGCACCGGCGGGATCAGGAAGGGCCTCTACGGTCCGGTGATCGTCCGCCGCAAGGGCGACGTCCTGCCGGACCGCACCCACACGATCGTCTTCAACGACCTGCTCATCAACAACAGGCCGCCGCACACCGGGCCCGACTTCGAGGCCACCGTGGGCGATCGCGTCGAGTTCGTCGTGATCACGCACGGCGAGTACTACCACACCTTCCACATGCACGGTCACCGCTGGGCCGACAACCGCACCGGCATGCTGACCGGCCCCGACGACCCCAGCCAGGTCGTCGACAACAAGATCGTGGGCCCGGCCGACTCCTTCGGCTTCCAGGTGATCGCGGGGGAGGGGGTGGGCGCCGGCGCGTGGATGTACCACTGCCATGTCCAGAGCCATTCGGACATGGGGATGGTGGGGCTGTTCCTGGTGAAGAAGACGGACGGGACGATTCCCGGATACGAACCGCACCACCCGCACGAACCCCGCACGGCCGACGGTGCGCGCGCGGAGGGCGCGAAGGACGCCGAGGGAGTGAAGGGTGCCGGGGGCGCGAAGGACGCCGAGGGCGTGAAGGGTGACGGAGGGGCGGCGGGAGCTGAGGGCGCTCACGGGGCGCACCACCACTGAGCGGGGGCTCACCGGCACGGAAAGGGGGGCGCGTTCCGGTGGTGAGCGCCCCCTCCCGCGCCCTGGCGTGCGGTTATCCTGATCGGCAAGCGCCGGTGAGGAGTCCCGAAGTGTCCGAGGCAGTGTCACGTCCCACGCTGGAGGCCGTGGCCGCACGGGCCGGGGTGTCGCGGGCCACCGTCTCACGGGTGGTCAACGGCGGGGACGGGGTGCGGGAGCCGCTGATCGAGCGGGTCCGGCGGGCCGTCGAGGAACTCGGATACGTACCCAACCAGGCGGCCCGCAGCCTGGTGACGAAACGCCACGACGCCGTGGCCGTCGTCATCGCCGAGCCGGAGACCCGCGTCTTCGCCGACCCCTTCTTCGCGCTCCAACTCCGCGGCATCAGCAAGGAACTGACCGCGCACGACAACCAGCTCGTCCTGCTCCTCACCGAGGGCCGCGACGACCACGCCCGCGTCGGCCGCTATCTCGCCGGCGGACACGTCGACGGGGCACTGGTGTTCTCCTTGCATCTCGACGACGCCCTGCCCGCCCTGATCCGGCGCGCCGGCGTCCCGACCGTCTTCGGCGGCCGGCCGGACTGGAGCGACGGCGAGGACGGGGCCGTGTACGTCGACAGCGACAACCGGGGTGGCGCCCGTGAGGCCGTACGACATCTCGTGGCCCTCGGCCGCCGGCGCGTCGCACACATCGCCGGGGCCCTGGACCAGACCTCGGCGGTGGACCGGCTCGACGGCTTCCGGGACGTGATGCCGGACGCCGACCCGCGGCTGGTCGCCGAGGGTGACTTCACCCCGGCCGGGGGTGAGCGGGCCATGCGTGAACTCCTCGGCCGCCGCCCCGACCTGGACGCCGTGTTCGCCGGCAACGACCTCATGGCGTCCGGCGCCCTGCGCGTGCTGCGGGAGGCCGGGCGGCGGGTGCCGGACGACGTGGCCGTGGTCGGCTTCGACGACATGCTGCCGATCGCCGAGCAGACCGACCCACCGCTCACGACGGTCCGTCAGGACATAGAGGAGATGGGCCGTCTGATGGCCCGGCTCCTCCTCGGCCGCCTGCGCACGGGGCGGGGCGGGTCGCAGGAGGACCCGGCGCCCGGTGTCGTCCTGTCGACGACCCTCGTACGCCGCGCCTCCGCGTGACACCTGGACAGGGATGAGGGCACCTGGTCGGCACCGGACGTGGGGCTCAGCTCTGCGGCGCGGCGCTCCTGATCACCGCGAAGCGGGCGCCGTAGGGGTCGCTCAGTTTGGCGACGCGGCCGGCGTCGGACACGTCCCTGGGCTCCACCCGGACCGTGCCGCCCAGCTCGCGCGCCCGGCCCACCGCGGCGTCCGTGTCGGCGACCTCGAAGTACGGCAGCCAGTAGGCCGTGTCCTCCGACGGGTCGTCGGGCAGCGGGACCAGGCCGGCGAACATGGTGTCCTCGTCCTCACCGGCCGGATTGACGCAGGTGTAGGAGCCACCCGGGAAGTTGACCGCCGACGTCTCCCAGCCGAGCAGCTTGTTGTAATAGCCGGCGGCCGCCGCGATGTCCGGCGTGTACAGCTCCAGCCAGCACAGCGCGCCGGACTCGTTCATCATGTCCACCCCTTTGGTCCTCCCCGGCTGCCAGATGCCGAACGGCACACTCTGCTGGTCGGACAGGATCGCCATGTGTCCCTCGCCCATCACGTCCGTGGGCTCCACCAGCACCCGCCCGTGCGCCTGCCGGGCCGATTCGGCGGTGGCCTGCGCGTCCGGGCTGTGGAAGTACACCGTCCAGGACGGCGGACCCTGTTCGCCGCTCGTCTGCATCCCCCCCGCCACGGTCCTGCCGTCCAGCTGGAAGAACCCGTAGCCCCCGGCTTCGGGACCCGCCGAGCGGAACTGCCAGCCGAAGAGACCGCCGTAGAAGTGGATGGCGCCGTCGATGTCGGAGGTCGAGACATCGATCCAGATCGGAGCGCCGTGGACGAAGCGCGTGGTGAGCATCGCTGCCTCCCGGAAGAGCCCGCTGCCTGCACTGCCGAGTCTTGCACCGCCCACCGGCGATCGCGTGCCGGACCGCGCACGCCGAACGCACTCTTGACGGTCACCGTCTGTGACGAGCGGGATCCTCGTCGTTCGCCGCCGCTCCCGCGCGCCGTCGTGCGCCGCGCCCGCCCGCGCGGGCATCATCGGGGTCGGCCGGCGGCCCCGGGCGTGGCGTTGAGCGCGCGTTGATCGAACGTTTTTCGCACTTGGGCACGCTCTCAGCCATGCCTTTCGAAACCAGCACCCCCGCGGACACCGCCTGGCAGGCCGAGGCCCTGTGCGCACAGACCGGTGCGGACTTCTTCTTTCCCGAACCGGGCAGTTCGGTTCGGGAGGCGAAGCGCATCTGCGGCCTGTGCGAGATGCGCACCGCCTGCCTCGACTACGCCCTGGCGAACGACGAGCGTTTCGGCGTCTGGGGCGGCCTGTCCGAGAAGGAACGCCTCCAGCTCCGCCGTACCGCCTACTGACCGGCGACATGGCCCCGAGGCCGTGCGCAGGCCCCACCGGGGCTCGGAACGCCGGGAGCCGCCGGTTCGCGCCCCGGCAGCCCCCGGCCGGGGTGGGTCAGGCCGCCCCGCGTGCCGCCATCCGCGCCTTGCGCGCCGCCAGCTTCTCGTCGAACTTCAGGGCCTCCGCGTCCAGCCCGTTCATGAACAGGCCGAGCTCCTCCTGGGCCTTGAGACCGTCGGGGCCGAGGCCGTCGATCTCCATGATCTTCAGGAAGCGCAGCACGGGCTGGAGCACGTCGTCGTGATGGATGCGCAGGTTGTAGACCTCGCCGATCGCCATCTGCGCGGCGGCCCGCTCGAAGCCGGGGATACCGTGGCCGGGCATGCGGAAGTCGACGACGACGTCCCGCACCGCCTGCATGGTCAGGTCGGGCGCGAGCTCGAAGGCCGCCTTCAGCAGGTTCCGGTAGAAGACCATGTGCAGGTTCTCGTCCGTCGCGATCCGCGCCAGCATCCGGTCGCAGATCGGGTCACCCGACTGGTGGCCGGTGTTGCGGTGCGAGATACGGGTCGCGAGCTCCTGGAAGGCGACATAGGCGACCGAGTGCAGCATCGAGTGCCGGTTGTCCGACTCGAAGCCCTCACTCATGTGCGACATCCGGAACTGCTCCAGCTTGTCCGGGTCCACCGCGCGCGACGTCAGCAGGTAGTCCCGCATCACGATGCCGTGCCGGCCCTCCTCGGCGGTCCAGCGGTGCACCCAGGTGCCCCAGGCGCCGTCGCGGCCGAAGAGGGAGGCGATCTCGTGGTGGTAGCTGGGCAGGTTGTCCTCGGTCAGCAGATTGACGACCAGCGCGATCCGGCCGATCTCGGTGACCTTGGACTGGTCCTTCTGCCAGGCCTCGCCGTCCTCGAAGAGACCCGGGAAGTTCCGCCCGTCGGTCCACGGCACGTACTCGTGCGGCATCCAGTCCTTGGCCACCTGCAGGTGGCGGTTCAGTTCCTTCTCGACCACTTCCTCCAGGGCGTACAGCAGCCGGGCGTCGGTCCAGACAGAGGGGCTGCCGAGGTGCGGAGAGGTGATCGTCACGGGTACTCCAGGGGGACGAGGGACAACGAGAGTCGGACCGGCGAGCGGCGCCGGAACCTACGGGATCGTAGGCTACGAATCCGTAGGTTACGAAGACGTAGGTTAAGTGCGCTGTAAAGACTCCTGTTCAGGCCCACTAGGCATACAGCTCCCGCAGCCGTACCGAGAGACATGTCACACAGCCTTCGAGCTTCTCGAACTCGCTGATGTCCACGACGACCGGCGTGTAGCCGAGGTCCGTGAACAGCTCCGCGGTCTTCGGGGCACTGGCGGCCATGAGCAGCTTGTCACCGCCCAGCAGCACCACATGGGAGCCGGAGGCCTCCGGCACATGCAGAAAACGCCCGAACAGGGACGGCGTGTCCATCAGCGGGATGTGCCCGATCACGGTCCCGTCGGGCAGTGCCGTGACGGCGGACTTCAGATGCAGCACCTTGCTGACCGGCACGGCGACCACACGCGCCCCCAGCGGTTCGAAGGCCGCCCGCAGTTGCTGCAGGCCGGCGGCGTTGGTGCGCCCGCCCCGGCCGACGTAGATCGTGTCGCCGATCTTCAGCACGTCACCGCCGTCGAGCGTGCCGGGCTCCCAGATCCAGTTCACCGAGCAGCCCAGACGGGCGACGACCTCCTCGACGCCCGCGGTCTCGGCCCGCCGGGACTCGGCGCCGGAGCGCGCGATCAGGGCGACGTTCCTGTACATGACCACGGTGTCCTCGACGAACACGGCGTCCGGGCAGTCGTCGGCCGGGTCGACCTCGATGGTCTCCCAGCCGTGCGTGCGCAGCGCCTCCGCGTACGCCTCCCACTGCCGTACCGCGAGCTCGGCATCGGCCTTCTCCCGCTGGATGTGCGTCACCAGGCCTTCGGTGAGGCGCGGGCCGGGGCGACGGATCAGGGCCTTCTTGCTGGGCACGTGCGGTCTCCGTATCGGATGGGGCGGTCTTGCCGTCCGGTTACCCGGGTGTGGCCGAAACCTGTCGGGCCGGGCGACATCATGCAGCGACATTGTCGGAGACGACAGGCCCGTAGTCCCGCACCTACGCCGCCACCCCGCGCACGTGCTGGTCCCGAAAGGCCGGTGAACGCGGTCAGCCGGCCTTTCGGGATGCGCGGGGCCCGCTCGCCCACTCGAGATCAGGCGGGATACCCGACAGCTTCCGGCGTGGTTTCCCGGAGTTCTCCGTCCAGCAGCAGCCAGCGCGTGATCCCGATCGACTCCAGGAACGGCAGGTCGTGGCCGGCCACGATCAGCGCCCCCTCGTACGACTCCAGGGCCGTGGTGAGCTGCCGCACGCTCGCGATGTCCAGGTTGTTCGTCGGCTCGTCCAGCATCAGCAGCTGCGGAGCGGGCTCCGCGAGCATCAGCGCGGCCAGGGTCGCGCGGAAACGCTCGCCGCCGGACAGCGTGGCCGCCTGCTGGTCGGCACGTCCGCCCCGGAACAGGAAGCGGGCCAGCTGCGCCCGGATCCGGTTGTTGGTGGCGCCCGGCGCGAACCGGGCGACGTTCTCGGCGACCGTCAGCCCGCCGTCGAGGACGTCCAGCCGCTGCGGCAGGAAGCGCAGCGGCACATGCGCCGTCGCCTCCCCGGACACCGGCGCCAGTTCCCCGGCGACGGTGCGCAGCAGCGTGGTCTTGCCCGCGCCGTTGCGCCCGACCAGCGCGATCCGCTCGGGGCCGTACAGGTCGAAGCCGCCCTCGACACGGGCGCCGTACGCGAGCCGGAGGTCCCGCAGGGTGAGCACGCTCCGGCCCTGCGGCACGGCCGTGTACGGCAGGTCGACGCGGATCTCGTCGTCGTCCCGCACGGCGTCCACGGCCTCGCCGAGCCGCTCCCTGGCCTCGGCGAGCTTCTCCTCGTGCATGATGCGGTGTTTGCCCGCGGAGACCTCCGCCGCGCGCTTGCGCGCCCCCATGACGATCTTCGGCTCGCGTTTCTGCTCGAACATCTTCTGGCCGTACCGCTTGCGGCGGGCGAGCTTGACCTGGGCGTCGGCCAGTTCGCGCTTCTGCTTGCGGAAGTCCGCCTCGGCGACCCGCACCATCCGCTCGGCCGCCTCCTGCTCGATCCGCAGGGCCTCCTGGTATGCCGAGAAGTTCCCGCCGTACCAGGTGATCTCCCCGGAGCGCAGATCGGCGATCTGGTCGACCAGTTCGAGCAGTTCGCGGTCGTGGCTCACCACCACCATGACGCCCGGCCAGGACGCGACGGCCGCGTACAGCCGCCTGCGCGCGTACAGGTCGAGGTTGTTGGTGGGCTCGTCCAGCAGCAGCACGTCCGGCCGGCGCAGCAGCAGCGCGGCCAGCCGCAGCAGGACGGACTCACCGCCGGAGATCTCACCGATGGTGCGGTCCAGCTCGACATGGCCGAGGCCGAGTTCGCCGAGGGTGGCCAGGGCGCGCTCCTCGACGTCCCAGTCGTCGCCGAGGGCCTCGAAGTGCTCCTCGGCCGCGTCACCGGCCTCGATGGCGTGCAGCGCGGCGCGCCGGTCCGCGATGCCGAGGGCCTCGTCGACGCGCAGGGCGGTGTCCAGGGTGACGTTCTGCGGGAGGTGGCCCACCTCGCCCGCGACGCGTACCGCGCCGTCGGCCGGGGTGAGGTCGCCGGCGATCAGTTTCAGCAGGGTCGACTTCCCCGATCCGTTGACGCCGACGAGCCCGGTGCGGCCGGGGGCGAAGGAGGCGTCGAGGCCGTCGAAGACGCCCGTGCCGTCGGGCCAGGCGAAGGAGAGAGACGTACAGGTGATCGAAGTATGCATGCGGGCCTCGCGGTTGCTTGATCCGTTCAGGGGCAACGCGTGTCGAGACACCGGAAGGCGGCGACCACCGCGCGGGCCATGGCTGGGCCCAGGGGTGTGGGGAACGGGAAAAGCCCTGCTCCGCAAGGACGGCTCGAACGCCGAGGTCGCACGCGGCGTGCACACCGGACAGGTGTGACGCGGTGTCTCAGGACCTCAGAGGAGCAACGTCCTTCTCCAATCGGCGGCAACAGGACCGTTCAAAACGCTACGAGGGGCGCCGGTGCCTGTCAACGGATTAACGGGCGTCCGCCTCCAGGGCTCACCGGCACATCGAGGGGGAGCGGGTCAGCAGGCGTCCCGCATCAGCTCCGCCAGGTCGTGGTCGAGATCGAGGTAGGCGTGCTCCAGGCCTTCGGGCACCAGCACGCGCGTCGCCTGCAGGAACTGGCGCAGCTCGCCCGAGCGGACGTGCACGACGGCCGTGCCTTCGGGTGCGTGGAACTCGAGCACCGTCCGGTCGTAGCCGTACGGGCGCACCCGCACGTCGCCGTGCCCCTCGGGCCCGTGCATCCCGGCGGCGAGAAGCTCGCGGGAGAAGGTCCAGCAGACCTCCTCGTCCTCCAGTGTGGCCTGCGCCGGGAAGGTCATCCGGATCGCGAACGGATCCGTCAGGTCGTAGGTGAGAGTCGCCGGGATGTTCGGCATCCGCGGCGCGGCGGCGACGAGGCGTGCCTCGACTGACTGCTCGATGACGGTGGACATCGCCTTGCTCCCTTGTGACGGCCGGACGGACAACCGGCGACGCGGCCGGGCATGGGGTGAGACGACGGAATCCGCGTGTCCGTGCATTCGTGCGGAGTGACGTTCGTCACCGTGTTCCGGTTCTGGGTGGAGCCGAGTCGCCCGTCTGGAGAGCTGACCGCGCCCTGATTGTCGTATTCACCCACGATGGGGGTACTCGTTCGCCCGACGTCGAGAGGAAGTGAGCGGACATGCCAAGCGGTTCGAGCCCCAAACGAGAACGGCAGTACGAGCACATCAAGAAGAGTGCTCAGGACCGCGGTGAGAGCACGGGGCGCGCCAAGGAGATCGCGGCCCGCACGGTGAACAAGGAGCGGGCACGGTCCGGCGAGTCGAAGACGGCCAGCCGTACGTCCATCCAGGACATGTCGTCCGGCAAGCGGGGCGGCCAGCGGTCCGGCAAGGGCTCTCAGGGCCCGACCTACGACCAGCTGTACCAGGAGGCCAAGCGGCGCAACATCCACGGCCGTTCGGACATGAACAAGCAGCAGCTGCAGCGCGCGCTCGACAAGTGACCCGGCCCCGGGCGGCCCGGTTCGCGGGCTGCCCGGCCCCGTATCCTCGTCTGCACCATGACGACGACCGTACGCATCCCCCCGGGCTGGCCCAGCACCGAGGAACGGGCCCGCGCCGTCCAGGACGAGTTGCGCCGCCAGGTGGTGCTCGGCGAACCCGGGCCACCGCCCGGAACGGGCCACGTCACCGGCGTCGACGTCGCCTACGACGACGAGCGTGACGTGGTGGCCGCCGCGGCCGTCGTGCTGGACGCGGCCACCCTCGGCGTCGTCGCCGAGGCCACCGCCGTCGGGAGGATCTCCTTCCCGTACGTGCCCGGACTGCTCGCCTTCCGCGAGATCCCCACCGTCCTGGCCGCCCTCGACGCCCTGCCGTGCCCGCCCGGCCTGGTGGTCTGCGACGGCTACGGGCTGGCCCACCCGCGCCGCTTCGGGCTCGCCAGCCACCTCGGCGTCCTCACCGGCCTGCCCACCATCGGCGTCGCCAAGAACCCGTTCACCTTCACCCATGCCGACCCGGCACCCGCGCGCGGGTCGTCGTCCCCGCTCCTGGCGGGTGAGGAGGAGGTCGGCCGCGCCCTGCGCACCCAGGAGGGCGTCAAGCCGGTCTACGTGTCCGTCGGGCACCGCGTCGACCTGGACACGTCCTGCGCCCACGTCCTGCGCCTCAGCCCGCGCTACCGCCTGCCGGAGTCCACCCGCCTGGCCGACTCCCTGTGCCGCCGCGCCCTGCGCGAGGCGACCGCCGGGTGAGTCCGGGTCGTACGTGAGTACCTGGCCGCCCGGGGCCGGCACCTTCTGAGTACACGTACGGATGCCGGCGCGCCGTCAGGATCGGCAGCCTGGCCGCATGACGACGCACCGTGCCCCCGAGCCCCACGCCCACCGCAGCCGCCCCGTCGAGCGCGCCATGACATCGACCCTGGCCGTCGCCGTACTGGCCGGCTTCGCCTGGCTCGGCGGAATGATCTACACACTGACCCGGTGGTCGCTGTAGCCCGCGCGCGGGGGCGTGCGGTTCTCGTGTCACCGGGGCTGCCGAAGCAGCGCCCCGTCACCCGGGCTGCCGGAGCGGCGCCCTCGCCACGGGGGCTGCCTGAAGGGGTGCCCTCGCCATCGGGAGTGCCGAGACGGGGCCGCCACCGCCTCTGCCGGAGAGGCGGCGTCGCGAGCGCGGCTGCCGAAGCGGCGCCCCCGCGGCCGGGGCTCCCGAAGCGGCGCCCCCGGAACCAACGCCGCCGAAGCGGTGCCCCTGCCGTCCGGGCCCCGCCGTCGCAGCTACCGGCTCGCCGCCACCCGGAACGTGATGCCCGCCGCGCGGAGGCGTTCGAGCAGGGCGTCGCCCATTGCCGTCGCCGTGGTGACCTGTCCGGCGGTCGGTGGCAGGTCGTCGAAGGCCAGGGACAGAGCCCCCTCGGCGAACATCTTCGCCGTCTCGCCGTACCCGGGGTCACCGCCCGCGACCTCGGTGAACACCTTCCGTCCGCCGCCCTCGCCCACGAAGCGCACGGAGAACCAGCTCTTGGCGCGCTTCTCAGCGCCCGGCCCCTCGCCGGGCTTGAGCCGGGCGGACAACCAGCGCCGGGCGGGCGGCAGTTGGGCCGCCGTCGCGAGCGCGCCCAGCGCCGCCACCCCGCCCACCGCGACCGGCAGCCGCCGTACGGCGGCGTAGTGCCGGTAGCGGAAGTCGGGGCCGTAGCGCTCAAGCGCCTTGGCCGACCGGCGCACGATCTGCGGGTCGATGGTCGGCAGCGGCAGTGCCCAGGCGCGCACCTCGGGGACGAACCGCGGTGCCGCCGCCGGGGTCGTGGCCCGCCGCCCCACCAGGCGCGGTTCGTGCCGGTGCCGTTCCCGGGCCGCGGCGGCCATCTGCCGGGGCCGCGCGAACTGGTTCAGCGCGGAGGCGAACGTTCCGCCCGAGAAGGTGGCGTCCACCGTCACGAAACCGTCGACCGTCAGCGGCACACCCTCGGGAAGCTGCTGGACGGTGTAGTACACGCCCAGGTCGTGCGGCACCGAGTCGAATCCGGCCGCGTGCACCAGCCGGGCGCCGGTCTCCCGCGCGCGTGCGTCGTGCCGGACGTACGTCAGGTCGACGAACTCGGGCTCACCCGACAGGTCGAGATAGTCCGTGCCGTTGTCCGCGCAGGCGGCGACGAGTTCCTCGCCGTACGTCACATAGGGGCCCACCGTCGTGGCCACCACACGCGCCTGCTCGGCGAGCCGGCGCAGCGACGCCGGGTCGGTCACGTCGGCCCGCAGCACCCCGATCTCCGCCCCGTGCGGAGACTGCTCCCGCAGCCGCTCCCGCAGCCGGGCCAGTTGCAGTTCGCCCCGGCCTGCGACGGCCCAGCGCAGGTCCTTCGGGGCATGCTCGGCGAGGTACTCGGCCGTCAGTGTCCCCACGAACCCCGTGGCTCCGAAGAGCACGATGTCGTACGGACGGTCAGCCCTGGACGGATTGCTCATGACACCCCTCGCTTCCGCAGCCCGCGCCGCTGTCGGTGGCTGAGGCTAGCGTGAGCAGTGCGGAGCCCGAAGACGAGCCCGGAGGTGGACGGTGGCGGTGCCCAGGAACGCCCTGAAGAAGTGGGAAAAAGTGCGCGAGTTCGCGCTCGGCCTGCCCGGCGCCGCCGAGGAGTTCCCCTGGGGCGAGTCCGTCGCCAAGGTCAACAAGAAGGTGTTCGTGTTCCTCGGCGTCAGCGACGGCAGCTACCCGATGGGCGTCACCGTCAAGCTCAAGGACGGCACCAGCCACGCCCACGCCCTCACCGCCCCCGGCGCCGAGCCCGCCGGCTACGGCCTGGGCAGGTCCGGCTGGGTGCGGATCCCGGTGGAGCCGCAGGGCGCCCCGGCCGCGGAGCTGCTGTGCGACTGGGTGGAGGAGAGCTACCGCGTCGTCGCCCCCAAGCGGCTGATAGCGGAGCTGGACGCACGCTGACGCCGCATCGGCGTGGTGGTGCGGCCGACGGCCTGGCACCCTGTGTCTAAGCGCTTGCTCGTTCAGGCCTTGTGCCTACTGGAACACGTTCTTACCATCACCGGTGTTACATCAGTTGTGTCACAGCGACAGGGGGCTGGATGACCACGGCAACGACGCCGGCGGCGACGCCACCGCCCGGCCCGCTCACCGGCGTGCGCGTGGTCGAGCTGGCCGGAATCGGCCCCGGCCCGTTCGCGGCCATGCTCCTCGCCGACCTAGGCGCCGATGTGGTCCGCGTGGACCGCCCCGGCGGCGCCGGTCTCGCGATCGACCCCGCCTACGACCTCACCAACCGCAACAAACGCTCGGTGATCGTCGACCTGAAGTCCCCGGACGGCCCCGCCCGCGTCCTGGACCTCGCGGCCCGCGCCGACATCCTGATCGAGGGCAACCGCCCCGGCGTCGCCGAACGCCTCGGCGTCGGCCCCGACGCCTGCCACGCCCGCAACCCCGCGCTCGTCTACGGCCGGATGACCGGCTGGGGCCAGGAAGGCCCCCTCGCCCACCGTGCCGGCCACGACATCGCCTACATCGCGCCGACCGGCACCCTCGGCATGATCGGCCGCCCGGACGAGGCCCCGGCCGTCCCCGCCAACCTGCTCGGCGACTACGCGGGCGGCTCCCTGTACCTGGTCGCCGGCATCCTGGCCGCACTGCACCACGCCCGCGCCACGGGCACCGGCCAGGTCGTCGACGCCGCCATCGTCGACGGCGCCGCGCACCTGTCCGCGATGATCCACGGCATGCTCGCCGCCGGTGGCTGGCAGGACCGGCGCGGCGCCAACCTCCTCGACGGCGGCTGCCCGTTCTACGGGACCTACGAGACGGCCGACGGCCAGTACATGGCGGTGGGCGCGCTGGAGCAGCAGTTCTACGACGAGTTCGTCACGCTGCTCGGCATCGACGGCCAGGCCCCGGCCCGCAAGGACATCACCCGCTGGGGCGAACTGCGCGAGGCCGTCGCCGCCCGCTTCAAGACCCGTACCAGGGAGGAATGGACGGCCCTCTTCGAGGGCACCGACGCCTGCGTGGCACCCGTCCTGTCGCTGCGCGAGGCCCCGCACCACCCGCACCTGGCCGCGCGCGGCACCTTCACCGACCACGGCGGCATCACCCAGCCGGCCCCAGCCCCCCGCTTCTCCGCCACCCCGACCGCCGTCCGCACCGGCCCGGCCCGGCCCGGCGCCGACACCGCGGACGTGGCCCGCGACTGGGACGTACCGGGCCTGACACCCGGCGCGCCCGAGCCGTCCCCAGCCCTCTCGAAAGCCCCTCACCGAAAGGCCCCCCAGTGACCACCGAAGCGTACGTCTACGACGCGATCCGCACCCCGCGTGGACGGGGCAAGGCGAACGGCGCCCTGCACGGCACCAAGCCCATCGACCTGGTCGTCGGGCTCATCCACGAACTCCGCGACCGCTTCCCCGGCCTCGACCCCGCCGCGATCGACGACATCGTGCTCGGTGTCGTCGGGCCCGTGGGCGACCAGGGCTCCGACATCGCCCGGATCGCCGCGGTCGCCGCCGGACTGCCGGACACGGTGGCGGGCGTGCAGGAGAACCGCTTCTGTGCCTCCGGCCTCGAAGCCGTCAACATGGCCGCGATGAAGGTCCGTTCGGGCTGGGAGGACCTCGTCCTCGCGGGCGGCGTCGAGTCGATGTCCCGGGTGCCGATGGCCTCGGACGGCGGCGCCTGGTTCAACGACCCGATGACCAACCTCGCGGTCAACTTCGTCCCGCAGGGCATCGGCGCCGACCTGATCGCCACCATCGAGGGCTTTACCCGCCGCGACGTCGACGAGTACGCGGCGCTGTCCCAGGAGCGGGCGGCGACCGCCTGGAAGGAGAGCCGCTTCGAGCGCTCCGTCGTGCCGGTGAAGGACCGCGGCGGCCTGGTCGTCCTCGACCACGACGAGCACATGCGCCCCGGCACCACCGCCGACTCGCTCGCCAAGCTGAAGCCGTCGTTCGCCGACATCGGCGACCTCGGCGGCTTCGACGCCGTGGCGCTGCAGAAGTACCACTGGGTGGAGCAGATCGACCACGTCCACCACGCGGGCAACTCCTCCGGCATCGTCGACGGCGCCGCCCTCGTCGCGATCGGCTCCAAGGAGGTGGGGGAGCGCTACGGCCTCACCCCGCGCGCGCGGATCGTCTCCGTCGCGGTCTCCGGCTCCGAGCCCACCATCATGCTCACCGGCCCCGCCCCGGCCACCCGCAAGGCGCTCGCCAAGGCCGGGCTCACCATCGACGACATCGACCTCGTCGAGATCAACGAGGCCTTCGCCGCGGTCGTCCTGCGCTTCGTGAAGGACATGGGCCTGTCCCTGGACAAGGTCAATGTCAACGGCGGCGCCATCGCCCTCGGCCACCCCCTCGGCGCCACCGGCGCGATGATCCTCGGCACCCTCGTCGACGAACTGGAGCGCCAGGACAAGCGGTTCGGCCTCGCCACGCTGTGCGTCGGCGGCGGCATGGGCATCGCCACCATCGTCGAACGCGTCTGACCGGCCCGTCCCAGATCCCGATACGGAGAAGCAATGACCGAGAGCACCACCATCCGCTGGGAGCAGGACGAGACCGGCGTCGTCACCCTCGTCCTGGACGACCCGGGCCAGTCCGCGAACACCATGAACCAGGCGTTCCGGGAATCCCTCGCCGCGATCACCGACCGGCTGGAGGCCGAGCAGGACTCCATCCGCGGCATCGTCTTCACCTCCGCCAAGAAGACCTTCTTCGCCGGCGGCGACCTGCGTGACCTGATCCGCGTCACCCCGGAGACCGTCCAGGAGCTGTTCGACGGTGGCCTGGCGATCAAGCGCAACCTGCGCCGCATCGAGACCCTGGGCAAGCCGGTCGTCGCCGCGATGAACGGCGCGGCCCTGGGCGGCGGTTACGAGATCGCCCTCGCCTGCCACCACCGCGTCGCCCTGGACGCGCCCGGCTCGAAGATCGGCTGCCCCGAGGTCACCCTCGGCCTGCTGCCCGGAGGCGGCGGCGTGGTCCGCACCGTCCGGCTGCTGGGCATCGCCGACGCCCTGCTGAAGGTCCTCCTCCAGGGCACCCAGTACAGCCCCCGGCGCGCCCTGGAGAACGGCCTGGTCGACGAGGTGGCCGAGACGCCCGAGGAGATGCTCGCCAAGGCACGCGCCTTCATCGACGCCCACCCCGAGTCGCAGCAGCCCTGGGACAAGCCCGGCTACCGCATCCCCGGCGGCACCCCGGCCAACCCGAAGTTCGCGGCCAACCTGCCCGCCTTCCCCGCCAACCTGCGCAAGCAGACGAACGGCGCCCCCTACCCGGCCCCGCGCAACATCCTCGCCGCCGCGGTCGAGGGCTCCCAGGTCGACTTCGAGACCGCCCAGGTCATCGAGGCCCGCTACTTCGTGGAGCTGGCGGCCGGCCAGACCTCGAAGAACATGATCCAGGCGTTCTTCTTCGACCTCCAGGCCGTCAACTCCGGCGCCAACCGCCCGAAGGGCGTCGAACCCCGCCAGGTCCGCAAGGTGGCCGTCCTCGGCGCCGGGATGATGGGCGCCGGCATCGCCTACTCCTGCGCCCGCGCGGGTATCGAGGTCGTCCTGAAGGACGTCTCCCTGGAAGCCGCGCTCAAGGGCAAGGACTACTCCGGGAAGCTGTGCGCGAAGGCCGTCGCCAAGGGCCGTACGACGCAGGAGAAGGCCGACGCGCTGCTCGCCCGCATCACGCCCACCGCCGAGGTCCAGGACCTCGCCGGCTGCGACGCGGTGATCGAGGCCGTCTTCGAGGACACCGCGCTGAAGCACAAGGTGTTCCAGGAGATCGAGCAGGTCGTCGCGCCGGACGCGCTGCTGTGCTCCAACACCTCCACCCTGCCCATCACCGCCCTCGCCGAGGGCGTCCAGCGCCAGGGCGACTTCATCGGGCTGCACTTCTTCTCGCCGGTCGACAAGATGCCGCTCGTCGAGATCATCAAGGGCGAGCGCACCGGCGACGAGGCCCTCGCCCGCGCCTTCGACCTGGTGCGGCAGATCAACAAGACGCCGATCGTCGTGAACGACTCGCGCGGCTTCTTCACCTCCCGGGTCATCGGCCACTTCATCAACGAGGGCGTGGCGATGGTCGGCGAGGGCATCGAGCCCGCGTCGGTCGAGCAGGCGGCGGCGCAGGCGGGCTACCCGGCCAAGGTGCTGTCCCTCATGGACGAGCTGACGCTCACCCTCCCGCGCAAGATCCGCAGCGAGACGAGGCGGGCCGTCGAGGAGGCGGGCGGCACCTGGACCCCGCACCCGGCGGACGCCGTCATCGACCGCATGGTCGACGAGTTCGGCCGCACCGGCCGCAGCGGTGGCGCCGGCTTCTACGAGTACGGGGAGGACGGCAGGCGCGCCCGCCTGTGGCCCGGACTGCGGGAGCACTTCACGGGCGCGGGCACCGAGATCCCCTTCCGCGACATGCAGGAGCGGATGCTCTTCTCCGAGGCGCTGGACACGGTCCGGCTGCTCGAGGAGGGCGTGCTCACCTCGGTCGCCGACGCCAACATCGGCTCGATCCTCGGCATCGGCTTCCCCGGCTGGACCGGCGGCGTCCTGCAGTACATCAACGGCTACGAGGGCGGCCTGCCGGGCTTCGTGGCCCGCGCGCGGGAGCTCGCCGAGCGCTACGGGGACCGCTTCGACCCGCCGGCGCTGCTGGTGGAGAAGGCGGAGAAGGGGGAGCGGTTCAGCGACTCAGCCCGTTCCTGACTCCGTGAGCCACTCGCCCAACTCCTCCTTCAGCGACCGCTGGAAAGTCGTCAGGAGCGCCTGCACGACCAAGGGGCGCATGTGCGCGGAGAGGGACTTCACGTCCTGTGTCCCGCGCTCCGACACCTCACCGCGGAAGAGCTGGGCGAGCTCGTGAGCCGCGGCGCGCGAGTGTTCGATGAGGACCTTGCGCGCCGCCAGGATCGCCTCCTCGGAGAGCGGCACGTCCAGCAGCCGGACACCGAGCCGCAGCAGACCGAGGTCGACGTCGTACGCGCCGTCGCGGGACCGGACCACGTCCATCGCGGTCAGCCGCTCGATGTCGGCGTCGGGCAGGGCCCGCCCGGCCCGGCGCTCCAGCTCCGTACGCGTGACCCGCTCCACCGTGTCCGGCGCCCAGGAAGCCACCACCGCACGGTGGATGGCCAGATCGGGTGCGCTCAGATCCGCCGGCAATTGCCGTAGATAGCGCTCGATGGCCGCCAGCGTCATGCCCTGCCGCTGCAACTCCTCGATGAGCTCCAGCCGGGCCAGGTGCTCCCGCCCGTAGTGACCCACCCGGCGCGGACCGATCTCCGGCGGCGGCAGCAGGCCCTTGGTGCCGTAGAAGCGCACGGTGCGCACCGTGACGCCCGCCCGGGCGGCCAGCTCGTCGATCGTGAAGGTCGGCTCCTCGGTGTCGGTCGTCATGCGCAGCAGTATCGCTGTCTCACCAGTGCTGTGAAACCTCGTGCACAGCTCGTGAGCACGCCGTGGTGAACCGGGGGTGATGTGGGGGTGAACGTGCGGTGACTGTGTGAGAAGCAACGCTCTGTGACCTGAGCCACCCGCGGTGGGGTGATTCGTATGGGAAGGTGCTGCCTTGGTCTGTGCCACGTCACGAGCGCGGTCACGGACCGGAGTCACGTACGGACACCCGGACTCACGACGTCCGGGCGCACCAGAGAGTGGTACCACCCGTGAGCAAGGAAGCCGTGGACACGGCCAAAATCACCGCCGGGAACGGGACGACCACGACGCCCGCGGACGCGGGCGACGCCGGCTACAGCAAGGATCTCAAGGCCCGCCACGTCAACATGATCGCCATCGGCGGCGCCATCGGCACCGGCCTCTTCCTGGGCGCCGGTGGCCGCCTGCACAGCGCGGGCCCGGCGCTCGCGCTGGCCTACCTGGTCTGTGGCGTCTTCGCCTTCTTCGTCGTCCGGGCCCTCGGCGAGCTGGTCCTGTACCGGCCGTCCTCCGGGTCCTTCGTGTCGTACGCGCGCGAGTTCCTCGGTGAGAAGGGTGCCTACGTCGCCGGCTGGATGTACTTCCTGAACTGGTCGACGACCGGCATCGCCGACATCACCGCGATCGCGCTCTACACGCACTACTGGAGCATGTTCACCGACATCCCCCAGTGGGTGCTGGCGCTGATCGCCCTCGCGGTGGTCCTCGCCGTGAACCTGATCTCGGTGAAGATCTTCGGTGAGATGGAGTTCTGGTTCGCGATCATCAAGGTCGCGACGCTGGTGGCCTTCATGTTCGTCGGCATCTTCCTGCTCGCCACCCAGCACGAGGTCGGCGGCACCACGCCCGGTCTGAGCGTCATCACCGACAACGGCGGATTCCTCCCGCACGGCCTGATGCCCGTCGTCCTCGTGATGCAGGGCGTGATCTTCGCCTACGCCGCGCTGGAGCTGGTCGGTGTCGCCGCGGGCGAGACCGCCGAGCCGGAGAAGGTCGTCCCGCGCGCGGTGAACTCGATCATGTGGCGCGTCGGCCTGTTCTACGTCGGCTCGGTCGTCCTGCTGGCACTGCTGCTGCCCGGCTCGGTGTACTCGGCCGACCAGAGCCCCTTCGTCACGGTGCTGTCGAAGATCGGCGTGCCGGCCGCGGGCGACGTGATGAACCTGGTCGTCCTCACCGCGGCCATGTCGTCGCTGAACTCCGGCCTGTACTCCACGGGCCGCATCCTGCGCTCGATGGCGATGGCGGGCTCGGCACCGAAGTTCACCGCCCGCATGAACCGCAGCCAGGTGCCCTACGGCGGCATCCTGCTGACCTGCGCGGTGTGCGTGCTCGGTGTCGGCCTGAACTTCCTCGTGCCGGCCCAGGCCTTCGAGATCGTGCTGAACGTCGCCTCGCTCGGCATCATCAGCACCTGGGTGATCATCATGGTCTGCCACCTGATCTTCGTCCGCCGCGCCCAGGCGGGTCTGGTCGAGCGGCCGCACTTCCGCCTGCCCGGCAGCCCGGTCACGGAGATCGCCACGATCACCTTCCTGCTGGCCTGCCTCGCCATGATGTGGAACGACCCCGAGGTCGGCCGCAAGACGCTGATGCTCGTCCCGCTGATCGCGGTGGCGCTGGTCGCGGGCTGGTACGGCGTCCGCCGCCGCGTCTCCCGCACGGCGGACCAGGAACTGACGAAGCTCACGCAGTAACGGAGCACGGCCACTGTCAGTGGCAGCGCCTACGGTGGCGTCATGTCGGAGATCAGATATGTCCGGGGTGACGCCACCGTTCCGTCGGTCAAGGGCGTCAAGCTGATCGCCCATGTCTGCAACGACATCGGCGGCTGGGGGAGGGGCTTCGTCGTGGCCGTGTCACGCCGCTGGCCGGAGCCGGAGGCGGCCTACCGCGCCTGGCACCGCGACCGCGCGTCGAACGACTTCGGGCTGGGCGCCGTCCAGTTCGTCAAGGTCGAGCCGTACGTGTGGGTGGCCAACATGATCGGTCAGCGGGGTGTCCGGACGGGCAGCAAGGGCGCCCCCGTGCGCTACGAGGCCATCGGTACCGCTCTGGGCCACCTCGCCGCCAAGGCGGCCGGGCTCGGCGCCTCCGTGCACATGCCCCGCATAGGGTGCGGCCTGGCCGGCGGCAGGTGGTCCCGGGTGGAGCCCCTGATCGCCGAGCGGCTGGTGCGGCAAGGCGTCGCGGTGACCGTCTACGACCACGGGGAGAGCGGAAGTTGAGTACCGCCACCGACGTTCTCGTGCTGGGCGGAGCGGGCGTGGACACCGTCGTGCGCGTGCCGGAGCTGCCGCTCCCCGACGCCGACAGTTACATGATCCACGACGGGATCCACACGCGCGCGGGCCAGACCGGCGACTTCGTGGCCGTCCAACTGGCCGCACTGGGGCTGCGCACCCACCACCTCGACCTGCTCGGCGACGACCCCGAGGGCGACCTCGTCCGCGCCCTGCACCGGGACCGGGGCATCCCGTTCACCGCGATCCCGCAGCCGGCTGGCACCAAACGCGCCGTCAACCTGGTCGCCCCCGACGGACGCCGCCTGTCCCTGTACGACAGCAGCCGCGGTCACCCCGATGACCGGTTCCCCGAGGCCATGGTCCGGGAGCTGGCCGCACGCAGCCGGCACGCGCACGTCTCCATCACCCAGCCCTGCGTCCACGCCCTGCCGGCGCTGCTGGACAGCGGCGTGACGATCTCGACCGACCTGCACGACTGGGACGGCGAGAACCCCTACCACGAGCCCTTCGCCCTCGCGGCGGACATCGTCTTCCTCTCCGCCGCCCGCCTCCGCGACCCCCGGCGCACCCTGCGCCGGATCGCCGGGGAGGGCCGTGCCCGGATCGCCGTCGCCACCGCCGGTCCCGAGGGCGCTCACCTCCTCGCCGACGGCGAGCTGACCCGTGTGCCGGCGGTGGCGCCGCCCGCGCCGGTGGTGGACTCCAACGGCGCGGGCGACGCCTTCGCCGCCGCGTTCCTCTTCGGTCACCTGGGCGGCGAGCGACCCCGACGGTGCGCGCTGTACGGCGCTCTCGCCGGCGCCCACGCGTGCACGGTGCCGTCCACCCGGACCGACGCGGTGGACCGGGACGCTCTCCTCCGGCGCGCGGCTCGGATGGACGGCTGAAAGACCTCAGGCCCCTCTACTCCGCGTGTCCGTGCCCATGGTCGTGCACGCCGTTGGTCGCCGCGATCTTCTTCCACGACTTCGGCGGCTGCCCCGGCCCCTGTTGCCGGACCGGCAGCGAGGCGTCCCGTGCCGCCGGTGCCCCCGGCTTCGAGGGCTGGAACAGCCAGGTGTCGAACAGCCCGGTCAGCCGCTTGCCGGAGACCGCCTCGGCGTACCTGCGGAAGTCGGCGACCGAGGCGTTGCCGTGGGCGTACTTCCGGGGCCAGCCCTTGAGGACGGCGAAGAAGTCCTTGTCGCCGATCTTGTTGCGCAGCGCCTGCAGGGCCAGCGCACCCCGGTCGTAGACGGCCAGGTGGAACTGGTTCTCCGGCCCCGGGTCACCGGGCCGGACCGTCCAGAAGGGGTCGTCCGCCGGATGCGACGCGTACACGTGGTCCGCGATCTCTTGCGCCGTCCCCTCGCCCTCGTGCTCGGACCACAGCCACTGCGCGTAGCGCGCGAAGCCCTCGTTGATCCAGATGTCCTTCCACCCGGACACCGAGACCAGGTCGCCGTACCACTGGTGGGCCAGCTCGTGCACGACCACGGACGTGTTCGACCCGTTGGCGAACTGCCGGGGGCTGTAGAAGGGCCGGGTCTGCGTCTCCAGCGCGTAGCCGGTGTCTGTGTTCGGTACGTAGCCGCCGAGGGCGTTGTAGGGATAGGGCCCGAAGTAGCCGGTCAGCCAGTCGGCGATCTCGCCGGTCCGCTCGACGCTGGCGCGCGCCGCGCCGTCGTGGGAGCCCAGGTCCTTGGAGTAGGCGTTGACCACGGGGATGCCGCCGGGCGACGCTCCGGTCGTGATGTCGAACCTGCCGACCGCGAGCGTGGCGAGATAGGTGGCCTGCGGCTTGTCGGACCGCCAGCTGAAGCGGGTCCAGCCGGCCCGTGAACCCGTGGACTGCAGCGTGCCGTTGGAGATGGCCTGCGTGCCGTCCGGCACCTGCACCGACACGTCGTACGTGGCCTTGTCCCGCGGGTGGTCGTTGCTCGGGAACCACCACCACGCCGACTCGGGCTCACCGGCCGCGACCCCGCCGTCCGCGGTCCGCAGCCAGCTGGTGAAGCCGTACGCCTCCTTGGAGGACGGCACCCCGCTGTAGCGCACCACCACGGTGACGGCCGTTCCTTTGGCCAACGGTTTGCTCGGTGTGATCTCCAGCTCGTGTCGGCCCGAGCCGGCGAACGCCGCCTTCGCGCCGTTGACCCGCACCTCGCTGACGTCCAGCAGGAAGTCCAGGTTGAACCGGGACAGGTCCTGCGTGGTCCGGGCCAGTAAGGTCGCCGTGCCCTCCAGCCGGTCGTTCGCCGGCTGGTACTTCAGCCTGAGGTCGTAGTGGGAGACGTCGTATCCGCCGTTGCCGTACGCCGGGTAGTAGGGGTCGCCGATGCCCGGAGCGCCGGGGGAGTGGCTCGCGGCCGATGCCGGGATCGCCAGCAACAGGGACGCCGCCGCGAGTGCGCCCGGCGTAGTGATTCTGCGGTGCACTGAAGCTCCAAGTCGTAGGGGCAAAAGGTTCGTTCGGAGCCTATTCAGGCTCAGGCGTACCTGGCTTGTCCACAACAACCGCCGTCACAAGATCGCCATTCAGCCTTCATACACCCGGACGTCCCGGCGTCGGCTTCCGGCCACCTCCATCCGCCCCGGCGCGTCGTCAGGTGCCCCCTTATGCACGGCAGTTGACGGCGGTACCGTCCGGCGCATGCCGACACGTATGCGCTTCACGACCTGGAGACCGCTCGCGACGGCGGCCACCGCCGCCCTGACGGCCACCCTGCTCACCCCGTCCGCCGCACACGGCACCCCGCGGGAGAGCGCCCCGCGCGAGAGCCGCCCCGTCCACTCGTACGACACCGCCGTCCGCGAGGCCGTCTGGGTGGACACCGGCCTCGACGGCGACGGCGACGGCAGCACCGACCGCGTCGCCGTCGACATCGTCCGCCCCCGCGAACCCGCCGAGCAGGGCCGCAAGGTACCGGTCATCATGGAGGCCAGCCCCTACTACTCGTGCTGCGGCCGGGGCAACGAGAGCCAGCGCAAGTCGTACGACGCCCAGGGCGACGTCGTCTCGATGCCGCTGTACTACGACAACTACTTCGTGCCGCGCGGTTACGCATTCGTCGCCGTCGACCTCGCGGGCACCAGCCGCTCCGACGGCTGTGTGGACGTCGGCGGCCGTTCCGACGTGCGGTCCGCGAAGGCCGTCGTGGACTGGCTGAACGGGCGCGGCAGGGCGTACACCACCCGCACCGGCACCACCAGGGCCACGGCCGGCTGGACCAACGGCAGAACGGGGATGATCGGCAAGAGCTGGGACGGCACCATCGCCAACGGCGTCGCCGCCACCGGCGTGGAGGGCCTGGAGACTATCGTGCCGATCAGCGCGATCTCCTCCTGGTACGACTACTACTTCGCCAAGGGCGCCCCGCTGTACGACTCGGGCCCCGACTGGCTCTCCCAGTACGTCAACAGCCCCGAGGCCCGCGCCCGCTGCGGCGCTGTGCAGCGCAGGCTGGCCGAGGGCGCCCCCCGCACCGGCGACTGGACACCGCTGTGGACCGAGCGCGACCACCTCAGGAACGCGGGCAAGGTGCGGGCGAGCGTCTTCCTGGTCCACGGCATGCAGGACCTCAACGTCCGGATGCAGCACGTCGGCCCCTGGTGGAAGGCCCTCGGCAGGAACGGCGTCGCACGCAAGATCTGGCTCTCCCAGACGGGCCACGTCGACCCGTTCGACTTCCGGCGTGCCACCTGGGTGAAGACGCTGCACCGCTGGTTCGACCACGAACTCATGGGCTACGACAACGGCATCGACCGCGAGCCCATGGCCGACATCGAGCGTCACCCCGACCAGTGGGTGACGTCGAAGGTGTGGCCGCCGCGCGGCACCGACGCGGTACGGCTGAACACCGCTCAGGGCTCCCGGCCCGGCGTCGGCACCCTGGGCCTGCGTCCCGGCAAGGGCACCGAGACCTTCACGGACGACCCGCGGCAGAGCGAGACCGACTGGGCCGCGCGGATCGACCTGACCACCCCGGACAAGGCCGGTTTCGTCACTCGCCCCCTCACCCGCGACCTGCGTCTCGCGGGCTCCTCCGAGGTGACCGTCAGCGCGACGCCCACGACCCCGACGGCCCACCTCTCGGCCGTCCTCGTGGATCTCGGCCCCGCCACCATCCGCGACTACGCAGACGCCGCGGAGGGCATCACCACCCTTCCCGACCGCACCTGCTGGGGGCCGTCCACCAGCGGCGACAGCTCCTGCTACCAGGAGACCCGGGCCCGGAACGCCGACGTCGACGCCACGATCGTCAGCCGCGGCTGGGCCGACCTCGGCAATCACGCCGACGACCTCGCGGGCCGCCCGCTCACCCCGGGCAAGCGGTACACCATCACCCTCGACCTGGCGGCGACCGACCACGTGATCCCGGCCGGACACCGGCTGGCCCTGATCGTCGCGGGTACCGACAAGGACCTCATCGACCCGCCGGCCGACACCCCGAGCCTGACCCTGGACCTCTCCCGCACCTTCGTGCGCGTGCCGCTGACCGGTGGAGCCGCCGCCTTCGCCCGCGCCACCGCGGGCGCGCACGCGGGCGCATCCGCAGCGGCCGAGTTGACCGGCGTACGCGATCCGCGCACCGCCCGGCGTCTACCGGAGGAAAGCCGGTGATCCGCGCGGCGTGTCCCGACACGGGCAGATGAAACAGGCCTACTTTCCGCCACATGGGTAGGGGCGACACGGAGGCACCCCCTGTGACCTCCGTGGCTCTGAGGAAAGGTGCCGCCCGTGACGAACGACCGACCACGCGACCGCGACCGCCCGGCAGGTGACTCACTGCCGGGATCGGAGGCGGGTCTCCCCGGGAAGGAACGGCCCCGGACCGACCGGATCGTGTTCGGGGTCACAGCCGTGCTCACGCTGGCCTTCGTGGTCTGGGGCGCGGCCGCGACCGACTCCCTGGAGAGCGTCTCCAGCAGCATGCTCAGCGGCCTGATGCACAACGGTGGCTGGGCGTTCATGCTGGCCGCCTCGGGGTTCGTCGTGTTCGCCCTCTGGCTCGCGGCCAGCCGTTACGGGCGGATCCACCTCGGCGCCGAGGGCGAGGAGCCGGAGTTCCGCACGGTGTCGTGGGTCGCCATGATGTTCAGCGCGGGCATGGGCATCGGCCTGATGTTCTACGGCGTGAGCGAGCCGCTGGCGCACTACGGCACGCCGCCGCCGGGCACGTCCCCGGCCGACTCCGGTGAGCGCATGGAGACGGCCATGGCCACCACCCTGTTCCACTGGACGCTCCACCCGTGGGCGATCTACGCCGTGGTGGGACTCGCCATCGCGTACGGCACCTTCCGCAGGCGCCGCCGCCAGACGATAAGCGCCGTCTTCACCCCGCTCATCGGCAGGAAGCACGCGAACGGCACGGCGGGCCGGGTCATCGACATCCTGGCGATCGTCGCGACGGTCTTCGGCTCCGCCGCCTCGCTGGGGCTCGGCGCGCTGCAGATCGGGTCCGGGGTGCGGGAGCTGGACTGGATGGACGAGGTGAGCACCGGGCTGCTCGTCACGATCATCGCGGTGCTCACCCTGGCGTTCGTCGCCTCCGCCGTCTCGGGTGTGGAGAAGGGCATCCAGTGGCTGTCCAACACGAACATGGTGCTGGCCCTGGTGCTCGCCGTGTTCGTGTTCATCGCGGGCCCCACCGTCGTCGTCCTCGACCTGCTGCCCACCTCGGTCTTCTCCTACCTCGGTGATCTGCCGCAGCTCGCGGGCCGCACCGAGGCGAGCGGTGGCGAGGGCGTCGCGGACTGGCTGGGCAGCTGGACCGTCTTCTACTGGGCCTGGTGGATCTCCTGGACGCCGTTCGTCGGCATGTTCATCGCCCGCATCAGCCGGGGCCGCACCATCCGGCAGTTCATCGGCGGTGTCATCCTCGTGCCCAGCTCGGTCAGTCTGGTCTGGTTCGCCGTCTTCGGCGGCTCGGCGATGAAGTTGCAGCAGCAGGGGCGGCTCGCCGACGAGTCCACTCCCGAGGGCCAGCTCTTCGCCGTGCTGCGGGAGTTCCCCGTCGCCACGGTCACCAGCCTGCTGGTGATGATCCTCGTGGGTATCTTCTTCGTCTCCGGAGCCGACGCCGCCTCGATCGTCATGGGCACCCTGTCGCAGAAGGGCGCGCTCGAACCGTCCCGCCTGGTCGTGGTGTTCTGGGGCGTGGTCACCGGGGCGGTCGCCGCCATCATGCTGCTGGTGGGCAGCGGTGAGGGCGACGCGCTGACCGGTCTGCAGAACCTGACGATCCTCGCGGCGGCCCCGTTCGTCGTCGTGATGATCTTCATGTGTGTCGCGCTCATGCGCGACCTGCGCCGGGACCCGGTCATCGTCCGCAACCAGATGGGCTCGGAGGCGGTCGAACTGGCCGTCATCGAGGGCCACAAGAAGTACGACGGCGAGTTCGAACTCCGCATCGGCCCGGGCCGCGGCCCGGACGTGGAGGGTGACCCGATCGGCAAGCACTGACCCGAGTCGGGTCCCCGCGTCAGGAGGAGGCGGCCAGCCGTGCCGCCTCCTCCGCGCACCCCCACGCAACGGTCACGCCCGCACCTCCGTGACCGTAGTTGTGCACCAGCACCCGCCCGCCCGGCAGCGGTTCGCGCTCCAGCCGCACGGCGTCGCGCACCGGCCGCAGCCCCACCCGGTGCTCCAGCACCCGCGCACCGGCGACCTCCGGCCGCAGGGCCGCGCACCGCCGTACGATCGCCTCCGCCACCGCCGGGTCCGGCGACCTCGACCAGGCGTCCTCCTCCGAGGTGCCGCCCAGCACCAGCCGCCCCGGATGCGGGAAGACGTGCGCGATCCCACCGGCGGCGTCCTTGGAGACGATCCAGGTGTGGATGCCCGGGTTCTCCACCACGACGAGCTGCCCGCGCACGGGGCGCACGGACGCGTCCGGCACCAGCTCCCGCGCGCCCAGCCCCGTGCAGTTCACCACCACCGGCGCGTCCGCCTCCGCCAGCGCCGAGACGGTGCGCTCCTCCACCTCCCCGCCCGCGGCCCCCAACCGGTCCCGCAGCCACGGCAGATGAGTCGACATGTCGACCAGCGGCAGCCGGGCCCACAGCCCCACCGGACCGCCGTACTCCTCGGGCGTCGCCGCGCGCAGCCCCTCGAGCCGGCCCGCCGTCCACGAGCCGGTCTCGTCCGGACCGGTGTCGCCCATCACCCCTTCGACCAGGCGTACGCCTGTTTCCCCGGGGCGTCCGGCCAGTTCCTCGTAGACATCCAGGGAGCGCAGTGCCCAGCCGCGCGCAGCCTTGATCGGCTCGATGCGGTACGGCCACCACAGCGCGCCCGCAACCGCCGAGGTGGTCCGCTCGAGAGGGTCCCGCGTCCACACCCGCACCCGCCGGCCCCGCTCCGCCAGCACCACGGCCGTGGTCAGCCCGATGACACCCCCGCCGACGACGATCACTTCGTCCCGCGTGTGACTGCTCATGCCGGGACGGTAGCGGAATGTGTCATGCTGCGATCAGAGCGCCGTAAGTATGGGGATACTCACCGTATGTCTGCCGCGTACGCGACCTTCGGCCTGGCACCGGCGATGCGTGCCGGTGGAGTCCTCGCGGACGGTGCCTACCAGGTGCACCGGGACTTCGTGGACTTCATCGTCGACGGGCGCCCGCTGCTGTTCCAGCTCTCGGACCTGGACGCCGTCTCCCCGCTCGCCTCCGACGTCCCGCCCGCCATCTTCACCGCCCAGGTGCGCAGCCTGTTGCTGGAGGCCGGGGCACCGCTGTCCGGCGGGCGCTACGTCATCTACGGCTGCCCCGAGTGCGCCGACCTCGCGTGCGGCGCGGTGACCGCGGTGATCGAGCGGGCCGGCGACGACTTCGTGTGGCGGGACTTCGCCTGGCAGACCGCCGAACAGGCCGACCTGGAGCTGAACGGCTACCGGGGAATCGGCCCGTTCCGCTTCCACGGCGGCGAGTACCGCACGGCGCTGAACTCCCTGCTGAACTCCGAAGGCCCCGGCGGCCGCCGTCGCGTCCTGCTGATCGGCGCCCGCGTCGCCCTGCTCGCCAAGCTCGCCGCCGCCCTGCGCACCATCGGTATCGGGGCCGACATCACCCGCGACGCCGACGGCGTCCCCGCCGGCGAACTGCGCGGCTACGGAGCCGTCACCTTCGGCCCGGGGACCGGCGAGGCGGAGCGGGCGGCGGTACGCAGGGCCTTCGAGCGCGCCGGGGTCGAGGTGGCCTACGCCGACGGCCTCGCCCCGATCGTCCCGCTGCTCGTCGCCCAGATCGAGCAGGCCCTCGACCGCGGCCCCGCCGAGCAGCGCCGCCTCACCCGCCTGGTCGCGGCCGGCGGTGAGGCGGGCATCGAGGTCACCTCCGCGTGCCGGGTCCGGCTCACCGTCTACCGCCGCGACCGGCTCGCCCGCACCCACGTCCACGAGGTCTTCGACGGCCTGCTCGAACCGGGCCTGCACCGTATCCCGCTCGACGCGAAGGCCATGCGGGGCGAGGCGTACGTGGTGGCCAGGACGGCGGGAAGCGTGCTGGTGGGGGCGCTGGCACGCTGAGGGCCGAGGCGAGGGGCGGCCTGCCCGGGTCACCGGTGCCTGTCCGGCACTCCCCGTCCGCCGCACGGCACCATGCGCCCGCTGCCGCCGCGCCCGACGCCGTCCGGCCGCCCTGCGGGCGACGACGCGAGCCGGCCGTCAGGCCCTAGAATCGGCGGTCTGATGACTGCCACCCTCGTCGCCAAGAACCTCGCCGCCGGCCATGGCGACCGCGCGCTCTTCACCGGGCTCGACCTGGTCGTCGCGCCCGGCGACGTGATCGGGCTGGTCGGTGCCAACGGCGCCGGGAAGTCCACTCTGCTGCGGATGCTCGCCGGGCTCGACGCGCCGGAGCAGGGTCAGCTGCGCCTGTCCCCGCCCACCGCCACCGTCGGGCACCTGCCGCAGGAACCGGAGCGGCGGCCGGGCGAGACGGTACGGGAGTTCCTGGCCCGCCGCACCGGCGTCGCCGAGGCCCAGCGCGCCATGGACGCCGCCACCCAGGCGCTGGTCGACGGGGCGCCCGGCGCGGACGACGCCTACGCGACCGCTCTGGAGCGCTGGCTCGGCCTCGGCGGCGCCGACCTCGACGAACGCGCCGAGGAGGTCGCCGACTCGCTCGGCCTCGCCGTCGGCCTCGACCAGCCCATGACCTCCCTGTCCGGCGGGCAGGCCGCCCGCGCCGGCCTCGCCTCGCTGCTGCTCTCCCGCTACGACGTCTTCCTTCTCGACGAGCCCACCAACGACCTCGACCTCGACGGCCTGGAGCGCCTCGAACGCTTCGTCGGAGGCCTGCGTGCCGGCACGGTCGTCGTCAGCCACGACCGCGAGTTCCTCACCCGCACGGTCACCAAGGTCCTCGAACTCGACCTCGCCCAGCAGCAGATCAACCTGTACGGCGGCGGCTACGCGGCCTACCTGGAGGAGCGCGACGTGGCCCGCCGGCACGCGCGCGAGGAGTTCGAGGAGTACGCCGACAAGAAGGCGGCCCTGCAGGACCGGGCGCAGATGCAGCGGTCCTGGATGGACAAGGGCGTGAAGAACGCCCGGCGCAAGGCGGGCAACGACAACGACAAGATCGGCCGCAAGTTCCGCAGCGAGGCCAGCGAGAAACAGGCCGCGAAGGCCCGGCAGACCCAGCGCATGATCGAACGGCTGGACGTGGTCGAGGAGCCCCGCAAGGAGTGGGAGCTGCGCATGGAGATCGCCTCGGCACCGCGCTCCGGCGCTGTCGTGGCGACCCTGCGCGACGCCGAGGTCCGCCGGGGCGGCTTCACGCTCGGCCCGGTGTCCCTCCAGATCGACTGGGCGGACCGGGTCGCGGTCACCGGCGCGAACGGAGCGGGCAAGTCGACGCTTCTCGGGGCGCTGCTCGGGCGGGTGGCCCTCGACGCCGGGCACGCCGCGCTGGGCTCCGGCGTGCTGGTCGGCGAGGTCGACCAGGCCCGCAAGCTGTTCCACGGCCCGGAGACCCTGCTGGACGCGTTCCACCGTGCGGTTCCCGAAACCGAACCGGTCGAAGTGCGTACGCTCCTGGCCAAGTTCGGCCTGAAGCCGGACCATGTGCTGCGCCCGGCGGCCACCCTCTCGCCCGGCGAGCGCACCCGCGCCGCCCTCGCCCTCCTCCAGGGCCGGGGCGTCAACCTGCTGGTCCTCGACGAGCCGACCAACCACCTCGACCTGCCCGCCATCGAGCAGCTGGAGTCGGCCCTCGACGCCTACACCGGCACCCTGCTGCTGGTCACGCACGACCGCCGCATGCTCGACGCGGTCCACGTCACCCGACGGCTGGAGATCGCGGACGGCAAGGTGACCGAGCGCTAACGAGGCGTGAGCCGCGTCGCCAGCTCGGGATAGTCGACGACAAGGCCGTCCGCGTCGAGGTCGAGATCGCTGCGGAAGTCACCCGACGCGTAGCGCACCCGCCCACCGCCGTCCGCGCCGCCGAGGTGCGTATAGGTCTGCACCGAGGGCCGTACGGCCAGGTCGGGCACCGACACCCAGGCCATCAGGAACTCCCTCTCACCGGCGGCCCGGTGCAGGCCGTGCCGGAGCACCGGCATGGTGTTGGTCAGGGGACACAGGCCGAGGTCGCAGTCGAGCGCCCCGTGCACCTCCGGCAGCGGCTCGCCGTCGGCGGTCCATCCGCCCCGCCCGTCGTGCCGCAGCTCGAGCGTCCGTGTCACCTCGGGAGTCTCGGTGGTCACCCGCAGCTGCCGGGTCACGTACCCGTCCCCGGTGTCGAGTTCGTACGACACCCAGTACGGCTCCGGGTCCGTCCCCACCGCCCGCCCCCGCGCCCGCAGCGTCTGCCCGTCGAACACGACCCAGGCCGTCTCGTACCCGTGGCTCGCCATGACGTCCCAGGTCACCGCACGCGAAGTGGTCATGCCGCCACCCTACGGGCAAGGTGCCGGCCCACGCCCGGCCACGACCCGGGCCACTGCGCGGCGCCCGCCCGACCCGCACCACGGCAGAGGCCCGGACCTCGCATCCGCGAAACGTCCGGGCCACACCGTGGGGCACAACCTCAGCCCCGGCCGCCCCTCTTCGGGTCGAGCAGGCCCGCGCGGCGCAGGGCGTCGGCCATCGCGCTGTTCGCCGGAGCCGGTGCCTGGCGGGCACCGCCGCCCTGGCCACCGCCACCGCCACCGCCGCCGCGCCCGCCCTGCCGCTGCTGCGGCGGCCGCCCGCCCCGCTGCGGGCGGCGCTCGCCGGAACCCCGCTCCTGGGGCGCGGCCTCGTCGTCGAGGCGCAGCGTCAGGGAGATCCGCTTGCGCGGAATGTCGATGTCGAGGACCTTCACCTTCACGATGTCGCCCGGCTTGACGACATCCCGCGGGTCCTTGACGAACGTCTTCGACATCGCGGACACATGCACCAGACCGTCCTGGTGGACGCCGACGTCGACGAACGCCCCGAACGCGGCCACATTGGTGACCACACCCTCCAGGACCATGCCCGGCTGAAGGTCGCCGAGCTTCTCGACGCCTTCCTTGAACGTGGCCGTCCTGAACGCCGGGCGCGGGTCACGCCCCGGCTTCTCCAGCTCCTTGAGGATGTCGCCGACCGTCGGCAGACCGAACGTCTCGTCCACGAAGTCCTGCGGCTTCAGCGACCGCAGCACACCCGTGTTGCCGATCAGCGCGGCCACCTCCTGGCCGGTGGTCTTCACCATCTGCCGCACCACGGGGTACGCCTCGGGGTGCACGCTGGACGCGTCCAGCGGGTCGGCCCCGCCCCGGATACGCAGGAAGCCCGCGCACTGCTCGTACGCCTTCGGGCCGAGCCGCGCCACCTTCTTCAGCTCGGAGCGGGACGTGAACGGTCCGTTGGCGTCCCGGTGGGCCACGATGTTCTCCGCGAGCCCGGAGGAGATGCCCGACACCCGCGAGAGCAGCGGCGCGGACGCGGTGTTGACGTCGACACCGACGCCGTTCACACAGTCCTCGACCACCGCGTCCAGCGAGCGCGACAGCTTCACCTCGGACAGGTCGTGCTGGTACTGGCCGACCCCGATCGACTTCGGGTCGATCTTCACCAGTTCGGCCAGCGGGTCCTGGAGCCGGCGCGCGATCGACACCGCGCCGCGCAGCGACACGTCCATGTCGGGCAGTTCCTGCGAGGCGAAGGCGGAGGCCGAGTACACGGACGCGCCCGCCTCGGACACCATCACCTTGGTCAGCTTCAGTTCCGGGTGCTTGCCGATCAGTTCACCGGCGAGCTTGTCGGTCTCGCGGGACGCCGTGCCATTGCCGATCGCGACCAGTTCGACGGCGTGCTCCTTGGCGAGCCGGGCCAGCTTCGCGATCGCCTCGTCCCACTTGTTGGCCGGGACGTGCGGGTAGATGACGTCGGTGGCGACCACCTTGCCGGTGGCGTCGACGACGGCGACCTTCACACCCGTACGGAATCCGGGGTCGAGGCCCAGCGTGGCGCGCGTGCCCGCCGGGGCGGCGAGCAGCAGGTCCCGCAGGTTCGCCGCGAACACGCCGACCGCCTCGTCCTCGGCCGCCGTGCGCAGCCGGAGCCGGAGGTCGATGCCGAGGTGGACCAGGACCCGGGTCCGCCAGGCCCAGCGGACGGTGTCCGTCAGCCACTTGTCGCCGGGGCGCCCGCGGTCCGCGATCCCGAACCTGCCGGCGATGATCCCCTCGTACGACGAGGGCCCCTCGACCGGCTCCTCCGGTTCCAGGACGAGGTCGAGGACCTCCTCCTTCTCGCCGCGCAGCATCGCGAGGATCCGGTGCGAGGGCAGCTCCGTGAACGGCTCGGCGAAGTCGAAGTAGTCCGCGAACTTGGCGCCCGCCTCCTCCTTGCCTTCCCGCACTTTCGCGGCCAGCCGCCCCCGCACCCACATGCGCTCACGCAGCTCGCCGATCAGGTCGGCGTCCTCCGAGAACCGCTCGGTGAGGATCGCCCGGGCGCCGTCCAGGGCGGCCTGCGGATCGGCCACGCCCTTGTCGGCGTCCACGAACGCGGCCGCGGCCGCGAGGGGCTCGACGGACGGATCGCCGAGGAGCCCCTCGGCCAGCGGCTCCAGACCGGCCTCACGGGCGATCTGCGCCTTCGTACGCCGCTTGGGCTTGAACGGCAGGTAGATGTCCTCCAGGCGCGCCTTGGTCTCCGCGCCCCGGATCTGCGCCTCCAGCTCGTCGGTGAGCTTGCCCTGCTCGCGCACCGACTCGAGGATCGCCGAGCGCCGCTCCTCGAGCTCCCGCAGATAGCGCAGCCGCTCCTCGATCGTGCGCAGCTGCGCGTCGTCGAGCATCTCGGTCGCTTCCTTGCGGTAGCGGGCGATGAAGGGCACCGTCGAACCGCCGTCGAGCAGCTCCACGGCAGCCTTGACCTGCCGCTCCCGTACGCCGAGCTCCTCGGCGATCCTGCCTTCGATGGACCCTACGAGGGGTGTCGTCACGATCCCGTACCGCCTTCTCCACTTCGGGTTGCGCGGCAATTGTGGCAGGTGGCACCGACAAGAGGGGACCAGGGCGGGAAGTGGCGGGGCGGCGGTTGTCAGACCCGGCGCGCACCACGCCGACCGGACCCGGAAGCTCCGCCGAGGAGGCGGGCGACGGCCCGGAACGGCAGCGTCACGACCGTGGCGACGGCACCGCCGATCTGGCGCAGAACATCCGCGATGGCACGGAACACGTCGTTCCCCTTTCGTTGGTGGTACTTGTCCTTCGCCCGCCGAGTACCTCGTCCTCCGCCACCCATGCCGATCAACGTGATGGCAGGAAAGGTGGGGAGCCCGTCATTGCGGCCGCACCCCGGACAGGCGAAGAATCGCCTTTATGGAGCAACGAACCGTTCTGTTCGTCCTCTTCGACGGCGTGCAGAGCCTCGACGTCACCGGCCCCGTGGAGGTCTTCGCGGGCGCCGAGCACCACACGCCGGGGACGTACCGCATCCGTACCGCCTCCCTTGACGGCGCCCCGGTCCGCACCTCCAGCGGGCTGACCCTCGTACCGGACGGGTCTCTCGGCGGCGCACCCGAGCCGCACACCCTGGTCGTCCCCGGCGGCGAGGGCACCCGCGCGCCGCAGCCGCGCCTGACCGACTGGCTGCGCGCGCACGGGCCGGCCGCGCCCCGCCTGGTGTCGGTGTGCACCGGGGCGCTCCTGCTCGCCGCGGCGGGCCTGCTGGACGGCCGCCGCGCGACGACCCACTGGCTGTTCTGCGACAAGCTCGCCCGGGACCATCCGGCCGTCGAGGTCGACCCCGACCCGATCTACGTGCGGGACGGGCATGTCGCCACCTCCGCCGGCGTCACGGCCGGCATCGACCTCGCGCTGGCCCTGGTCGAGGAGGACCTCGGCCGGGAGGCCGCCCTCACCATCGCCCGCCATCTCGTGGTCTTCCTGCGCCGCCCCGGGAACCAGGCCCAGTTCAGCGCGCAGCTCGCCGCGCAGACCGCTTCCCGCCAGCCGTTGCGCGAGGTCCAGCGGTGGATCACCGAGCACCCCGCCGACGACCTGACCGTGCAGGCGCTCGCCGCCCGCGCGCGGCTCTCCCCGCGCCACTTCGCCCGCGCCTTCCGCGCCGAGACCGGCATGACCCCGGGCCGCTACGTCGACCGGGTCCGGCTCGAACACGCCCGCCGCCTGCTGGAGGACACGGGCGACGGCATCGAGGAGATCTCCCGCGCCGGCGGCTACGGCACGCCCGAGGCCATGCGCCGCGCCTTCCTGAAGGCACTCGGCACCGGCCCGGCGGAGTACCGCCGCCGCTTCCGTCCATCACCGACCCCTCGACCACGAGTCGAAGGCGCGCCACCCACCCTGCCCACCCCATGAAGGAAGGGACCATCGATGCAGATCGCCATCGTCCTCTACGACGGGTTCACCGCCCTGGACGCCGTGGGCCCCTATGAGACCCTCGGCCGGCTCCCGGACACGGAGACGGTCTTCGTGGCCGAACGCACCGGCCCCGTCCGCACCGACACCGGCAACCTCGCCCTGACCGCCGACCGGACCCTGGCCGAGGTGCCGAGTCCCGACATCGTGGTGGTCCCCGGAGGCCCCGACCAGGCCCCGCAGATGGCGAACGACGCCCTGCTGGACTGGCTGCGCACCGCCGACACGGGTACCGCCTGGACGACGTCCGTGTGCACGGGCTCCCTGATCCTGGCCGCCGCGGGACTCCTCCGGGGCCGCCGGGCGACCTCCCACTGGCTGACCCTGGAGGAACTGAGGCCCTTCGGCGTGGAGCCCACGGCCGAGCGGGTCGTCCTCGACGGCAAGTACGTCACCGCCGCAGGTGTCTCCTCGGGCATCGACATGGGGCTCACGCTGCTCGGCAGGATCGCCGGCGACGAACACGCCCAGGCCGTCCAGCTGATGACGGAGTACGACCCCCAGCCGCCCTACGACGCCGGCTCCCCGCTGAAGGCGCCCGCCCACCTCGTCGAGATGTTCCGGGCGCAGGCCGCGTCAGCCTGACGGGGTCCAGGTGAAGTGCGGCTGCCGGCGCTCCAGGAACGCGGCGACGCCCTCCGTGGTGTCGGCGTTGCCGCGCGCCAGCTCCGCCCAGTGGGCGTCCCGGTCGACGCGTCCGTCGGCGAACTCCTTCGCCGCGGCCTGTGTCAGCTGCGAGCGGGAGGCCAGGATCCGGGTGAACTCGGCGACCCTCTTGCCGAGTTCACCCTCGGGCAGCACCTCGTCGACGAGCCCGCTGCGCAGCGCGCGATCGGCGCCGATCAACTCGCCCGAGTACAGCAGGTACTTGGTGGTGGCCGGACCGACCAGCGACACCAGCCGCCGCGTCGCGGAGGCCGGGTAGACGATCCCCAGCTTCGCCGGTGTCACCCCGAACAGCGCGCCCTCCTCCGCGAACCGCAGGTCGCACGCCGCCGCGAGCTGCGCCCCGCCGCCCACGCAGTGCCCGCGGACGGCCGCCAGCGTGGGCTTCGGAAACGCCGCGAGCGCCTCCTCGGCCAGGACGGCCAGCCCCTGTGCCTCGGTGGGCGAGTTCCGCAGCGTGGAGATGTCGGCGCCCGCGCAGAACGTGCTGCCCTCACCCGTCAGCACCAGGGCCCGTACCCCGGGGTCGTCCGCCAGGGCGTCCAGCAGCTCGGGCAGCGCCCGCCACATCGCGGCCGTCATGGCGTTCCGCTTGGCCGGATGGGCGATGACCACGGTGGCGACCGAGTCGGCGACCTTGTGCTGCAGATGGGGCTCCATATGGCGGATGCTAGCCGTACGCCGGCTCCGTACGATCGACGAGAGGCCCCGGAGAGGAGGCGGTCGCGATGGCCGCAGGCGCGAAGGACGAGAAGGCGAAACTCCGGCGCGGCTTCGGCCGGCTGGTCGCTCTGGGCGTGCTGCTGGTGATCGCCGGTCTGGTCGGGCTCGTCTACGCCGGCGTGGCCACCCTGACGTCCATGCTGCTGTTCGGCTGGCTGCTGCTGATCGGCGGTGTGGTCGGTCTGCTGCACGCCATCGAGGGTCGCGGCAGCAACTTCTTCTGGCTCGCGGCGATCGTCGCCGCCCTGAACATCGCGGCGGGTGTCGTGGTGCTGAAGAGCCCCGACGCGGCCGCCGACGCCCTGGCGATGTTCGCCGCGCTGCTCTTCCTCGCCGCCGGGCTCTTCCGGCTGGTCGGCGGCCTGGTGGTGCGCGGCCCGCAGTTCGGCTGGACGCTGCTTTTGGGTGCCTTCGACCTGTTGCTGGGGGTCCTGGTGCTGGCCTCCTGGCCGAGCAGCAGCCAGTACGTCATCGGCACCTTCTTCTCGCTTGCCCTGCTCTTCGACGGCCTGGGCCTGATCGCCACCGGCTTCGGCGGGCGCCGGATCGTCGGCATGGTGGAGGAGGCCGGCGGAGGCGGTGAGGGCACCCGAGGGGACGCCACGAAACGCGTACAAGCCGAATAGTTCGGAAAGTCGGCACCGGTGGGACAGGATCCAGTCCCACACCTGGCGGGGTCATACGAAGGCGGTCAGAAGCGTTCGATAATCGCTGACTTCTGTTCAGTGCTCCGGCGGGGACCGGTGCGGTACCAACACTCGACGTGTGGTGACAACCGAGCACAAGGGTGGCGACCGGACCATGGACGACCACGGGCGCGGGCCCGCCCCACGCCCCGAAGGCGGCACAGACGCTCCCGTCGAGCCGAGGACGCGCGATCCACTGCCCTACGAGGGCGTATGGCGGTTCACCGCTCCCGCAGTCGACGCCTCGGTCCCGCAGGCCCGGCACGCCGTCCGGGACCTGCTGCGGCGTCAGCGGGTGCCGGTCGCGGACGACGTCGTCCACGGACTGCTGCTGATCGTCTCCGAGCTGGTCACGAACGCCGTACGGCACGCGGCGGTGCTGTCCCCGATGCTCGCCGTGGAGGTCGCCGTCGGCGCCGAGTGGGTGCGCGTGTCCGTGGAGGACAACCACCCCTACCGCCCGACCGCCCTGGAGACCGACCACGGCCGGACCGGCGGCCGTGGCCTGCTGCTGGTGCGGGAGATCACCCGCGAGACGGGTGGGGTGTGCGACGTCGAGCACACCGCGAGCGGCGGCAAGGTGATCTGGGCCGCCCTGCCGCTCGACCCCGCCCGGCTGCTCTGATACTCACCAGCCCTCGGACGGACCGGTCAGCTCCCTGATCGCGGGACGGGCCGCGTCCAGCACCGTCATGAACCAGGCGGAGAAGGTGTCCTTGGCGTGCCGCTCGGCCAGCTCGGCCGGGGTGACGAACGCCGTGGCGTGCACCTCCTGCGCATCCGGCCGCAACGGTGCCTGCACCAGTCCGACGAAGAGGTGGTTGTACTCCTGCTCCACCAGGCCCGAAGCGGGGTCCGGGTGGTTGTAGCGCACGGTGCCCGCCTCGGCGAGCAGGGACGGGGAGACGCCGAGCTCCTCGTACGTCCGCCGGGCCGCCGCCGCGAAGGGGGCCTCACCGGGGTAGGGATGGCCGCAGCAGGTGTTGGACCAGACGCCGGGGGAGTGGTACTTGCCCAGCGCACGCTGCTGGAGCAGCATCCGGCCGTACTCGTCGAACAGGAACACCGAGAACGCCCGGTGCAGCCGGCCCGGTGGCTGGTGGGCGGCGAGCTTCTCCGCGGTACCGATCGTCAGGCCGTTCTCGTCGACCAGTTCCAGCAGGATCGCTTCCGCGGTGCCGTTCGACGAGCTGTCCGTCGCGGTGGCAGGTGTGATCGGCATACCCATCCTTCGCCTCGTTCCTCGCGCCCCAGTCTGCCGTACGAATCCGGCACTCCCGGCACTTCCCGGCGCGTCGGCACCGGAAGAGGGCCCCGGAAGGTGATCGTGCCCGGCACACGGAGAAGGAACCGTCCGTCACGGGCTGTGCGGAAAAGCGTGGGGGCGCGCGGCGGCCGGCGCGCTCCGGGCGCTCAGTGGCACAGTCCCGCCTCGTGTTCCGCGTGGCCGCTCGGTTCGAGCTGGAACGTGCAGTGCTCCACGTCGAAGTGGTCGCCGAGACAGCCCTGGAGTTCGTGGAGCATCTTCTCGTGCCCTAGCGCGCTCAGGACGTCGGAGCGGACGACGACGTGCGCGGACAGCACCGGCATGCCCGAGGTGATCGTCCAGGCGTGCAGATCGTGCACGTCCTCGACTCCGTCGAGCGCCACTATGTGGGCACGCACTTCTGCCATGTCCACGCCCTTGGGGGCCGACTCCAGCAGCACGTCGAGCGTCTCGCGCAGCAGCTTCAGCGTGCGCGGCACGATCATCAGGCCGATCACCAGCGACGCGATCGGGTCGGCGGCCTGCCAGCCGGTGGTGAGGATCACCACCGCCGAGATCAGTACCGCGAGCGAGCCCAGGGCGTCGGCGGCCACCTCCAGGAAGGCGCCGCGCACGTTGAGGCTCTCCTTCTGACCGCGCATGAGCAGCGTGAGCGAGATCATGTTCGCGACCAGACCGATCAGGCCGAACACCACGGTCAGCCCGCCCTCCGTGGCCGCCGGCGTGATGAACCGCTGGATGGCCTCGTAGAGCACATAGCTGCCGACCCCGAGCAGCAGCAGACAGTTGGCGAGCGCGGCGAGGATCTCGGCGCGGGCGAAACCGAAGGTGCGGTTCGCGCTGGCCGGGAGGTTGGCGAAGTGGATCGCCATCAGTGCCATGCCGAGGCCGAGCGCGTCGGTCGCCATGTGCGCGGCGTCCGCGATCAGCGCGAGGGAGTCCGCGAGCACGCCGCCGACGATCTCGACGACCATGACGGTGAGCGTGATGCCCAGCGCCACCCGCAGCCGCCCGCGGTACGCCGCGGCGGCCGTGCCCGTGACCGGCGCCCCGTGCGCATGTCCGTGATCGTGCCCAGCCCCCATGAAGAGCCGCCTCCTGCTGATCGGGTACGGACCCCAGTGAACTACGGGCGGGGGGTATCCGGCAACGCGGCACTGAACACCGTTGTCATGTGCCCTGACCTGCACAAACGACGGGCAGGTCAGGGCACCGCGGTGATCGCGCAGGCGCTCAGCGGCGCTGGTGCAGCAGCCACCCCTGCCACGCCGATTCGACCATCTCGCGTACGTCGCGCCGGGCGTGCCAGCCGAGCTCCTGGGCCGCCCGGGCGGCGGAGGCGACGGCGCGCGGGGCGTCCCCCGGCCGGCGCGCCGCGACGATCGCGGGGCGGGTGTCGCCGGTCACCTCCGAGATCAGGGTGACCAGCTCCCGCACCGAGACGCCCTCGCCGCGGCCGATGTTCACGGTCAGGTCGCCCGGCTCCCCGGGGGCCGACAGCCGCCGGGCCGCCGCGAGGTGCGCGTCGGCGAGGTCTGCCACGTGGATGTAGTCCCGCACGCAGGTGCCGTCCGGCGTCGGGTAGTCGTCGCCGAAGATCCGTGGGGCCTCGCCGCGGGTCAGCCGGTCGAAGACCATCGGCACCACGTTGAACACACCGGTGTCGGCCAGCGCCGGCGCGGCGGCGCCGGCCACGTTGAAGTAGCGCAGACACGCCGTGGCGATGCCGTGCGCCCGGCCCGCCGCGCGCACCAGCCACTCACCGGCGAGTTTGGTCTCGCCGTACGGGCTCATCGGGGCGCACGGCGTGTCCTCCGTGATGAGTCCCACATCGGGGTTGCCGTAGACGGCCGCGGAGGAGGAGAAGAGGAAGCGTCCGATGCCGGCACCGGCGACCGCGTCCAGCAGGGTCGCGAGGCCGCCGACGTTCTCCTCGTAGTAGCGCGTGGGCTGCTCGACGGACTCGCCGACCTGCTTGCGCGCCGCGAGATGCACCACACCGGTCACCTGGTGCTCGGCGAACACCCGTTTCAGCAGCTCGGCGTCCCCCGCCGAGCCCCGCACGAGGGGCATGTCCGCCGGGAGCCGCGCGGGCACCCCGGCCGAGAGGTCGTCCAGCGCCACGACGCGCTCCCCGGCCTCCACCATGACCCGCGCCACATGCGCCCCGATGTATCCGGCACCGCCGGTGATCAGCCATGTCATGGTGGCCCACCCTAATCCCGGCCGCCGCCCGACTCGGTCCGGCCATGCGTCCCGTACGTCTTGATTGCCCGTTTCCGGACGTCCGATTTTGTACGCCGCCCCTGCCATCCCCGATGATGATCGCCGCGGAGGTGCCGGCCAGATCGTGTCGACCGGACCGTGAACGGGCGGTGAACACGAGCTTCCTATCATCCGATAGCCTCTGCCGACATGCCGCCCGCCGGTGCAGCTCCGCCTGCCCCACAGGGCGCCCCACCATGCACGCGACCGGCGCGGAAGACGCCGGCCACCAGGGAGTGAGTTCGGTTGCCGACCGCCATCCTCACCGGTCAGCCGGTCCCCGGATCGTCGATCGAGGGCGATCTGCGGTCACTCGGCTTCGAGGTGCGCACCGCCACCGACCCCGCCGACACCGAGACCCTCCTCGCCCAGGTCCCGGGCGAGGAGCGGGTCGCCGTCGTGGACGCGCGTTTCGTCGGCCATCTGCACGCGCTGCGCCTCGGCCTCACCGACCCGCGCTTCCCGCTCGCTGCGATACCCGGAGCCGTGACGGCCCAGTCCGCCGGCCGCCAGGCCCTGACGCGCGCGCTGGCCCGCGAGAACTCCGCCCAGGGCGCGCTGCTGGTGGACAGCCTCGCCGACCGGATCACCGGCACGCTGGACACCGACGTGCACCGGCCCGAGCTGGGCAGCCTCGTCGCCGCCGTCCCCGCCGACCCGCAGGCCCGCAACGAGGCACGGCAGGCCGTCGCCGCCGTCGATGACGAGGCCGTACGCCTGAAGTCGGCGGTCAAGTCGCGCGACGGCTTCTTCACCACCCACTTCATCAGCCCTTACTCCCGCTACATCGCCCGCTGGTGCGCCCGGCGCGGACTGACCCCCAATCAGGTCACCACCGCCTCCCTGCTCACCGCCTTGGCAGCGGCGGGATGCGCGGCCACCGGCACCCGCGCCGGCTTCGTCGCGGCCGGTGTGCTGCTCATCGCGTCCTTCGTGCTGGACTGCACCGACGGCCAGCTGGCCCGCTACTCCCTGCAGTACTCCACGCTCGGCGCCTGGCTGGACGCCACCTTCGACCGCGCCAAGGAGTACGCCTATTACGCGGGCCTCGCCCTCGGCGCGGCCCGGGGCGGCGACGACGTGTGGGCCCTCGCCCTGGGCGCGATGGTCCTGCAGACCTGCCGGCACATCGTCGACTTCTCCTTCAACGAGGCGAATCACGACGCCACCGCCAACACCAGCCCTACCGCCGCACTTTCGGACAAACTGGACAGTGTCGGCTGGACGGTGTGGCTGCGCCGGATGATCGTCCTGCCGATCGGCGAACGCTGGGCGCTCATCGCGGTCCTCACGGCCGTCACGACCCCGCGCATCACCTTCTACGCGCTGCTTGCCGGCTGCGCCTTCGCCGCGGCCTACACCACGGCGGGCCGTGTCCTGCGGTCGCTGACCCGCAAGGCCGAGCGGACGGACCGTGCCGCGCGGGCGCTGGCCGAACTGGCGGACAGCGGGCCGCTGGTGGCCCTGTTCACACCCAAGGTGCCCGTCCCGGCTCCGCTGTGCGCCGCCGTCGGCGGGGGCGTCGTAGTGACGTCCGCCGCACTCTGGGGCGCTGCCTGGCCGACCCTCGTCGCCGCGCTCGCCTACGTCGCACTGTCGGGGGCGGCCGTCTCACGCCCCCTCAAAGGTGCGCTGGACTGGCTGGTTCCGCCCTTCTTCCGGACCGCCGAGTACGGAACCGTGCTGATCCTGGCAGCTGAATCGGAGGTGAACGGAGCACTTCCCGCTGCTTTCGGGCTGGTTGCGGCTGTCGCCTACCATCACTACGACACGGTCTACCGCATCCGTGGCGACGCGGGCGCGCCCCCGCCGTGGCTGATGCGTGCGATCGGGGGGCACGAGGGCCGGACGCTGGTGGTCGTGCTGCTCGCCGTGGTGCTGACCGCCGCGCAGTTCACGGTCGCGCTCACGGTCCTCGCCGTGGCCGTGGCCCTGCTGGTGCTCCTGGAGAGCATCCGGTTCTGGGTGTCCGCCCATCGACAGGGCGCACCCGCCGTACACGACGAAGGAGAACCCGCATGATCGGCCTCGTGCTGGCGGCCGGCGCCGGCCGGCGTCTGCGCCCCTACACCGACACCCTGCCCAAGGCGCTGGTGCCGGTGGGGCCCGCGGGCGACGAGGACGGTCCCACGGTTCTCGACCTCACCCTCGCCAACTTCGCCGAGATCGGCCTGAGCGAGGCCGCGATCATCGTCGGCTACCGCAAGGAGGCCGTGTACGCCCGCAAGGCCGAGCTGGAGCGGACGTACGGCCTGAAACTCACGCTGGTCGACAACGACAAGGCCGAGGAGTGGAACAACGCCTACTCCCTGTGGTGCGGGCGTGACGCGCTCAAGGACGGCGTCATCCTCGCCAACGGCGACACCGTGCACCCGGTTTCCGTGGAGCGGACGCTGCTCGCCGCGCGCGGCGAGGGCCGGCGCATCATCCTCGCCCTGGACACCGTGAAGTCGCTGGCCGACGAGGAGATGAAGGTCGTCGCCGACCCCGAGCGGGGCGTCCGGAAGATCACCAAGCTGATGGACCCGGCGGAGGCCACCGGCGAGTACATCGGCGTCACGCTCATCGAGGGCGACGCCGCCCCCGAGCTGGCGGACGCCCTGCGGACCGTCTGGGAGAGCGACCCCCAGCAGTTCTACGAGCACGGCTACCAGGAGCTCGTCAACCGGGGCTTCAAGATCGACGTGGCTCCCATCGGTGACGTGCCGTGGGTCGAGATCGACAACCATGACGACCTGGCACGGGGACGGGAGATCGCGTGCCAGTACTGACCCGGCTCATCCCGTCGCCGGTCGTCGTGGACATCCGCCCGGGTGCCCTCGACGACCTGGCCGCGGTCCTCGCCGACGAGCGCATATCGCACTCGGGCCGGCTCGCCGTCGCCGTCAGCGGCGGCTCCGGCGCCCGGCTGCGCGACCGCGTCGCCCCGCAGCTGCCCGGCGCCACGTGGTACGAGGTGGACGGCGGCACCCTCGACGACGCGGTCCGGCTGGCCAGTGACATCAAGGCCGGCCATTTCGACGCGCTTGTCGGGCTCGGCGGCGGCAAGATCATCGACTGCGCCAAGTTCGCCGCGGCCCGCGTCGGCCTCCCGCTGGTCGCCGTGCCGACGAACCTCGCGCACGACGGGCTGTGCTCCCCGGTCGCGACCCTCGACAACGACGCCGGGCGCGGCTCCTACGGCGTGCCCAACCCGATCGCCGTCGTCATCGACCTGGACGTGATCCGAGAGGCCCCGGTCCGCTTCGTCCGGGCGGGCATCGGCGACGCGGTCTCCAACATCTCCGCGATCGCCGACTGGGAGCTGGCCCACCGCGTCAAGGGCGAGAAGATCGACGGCCTGGCCGCCGCGATGGCCCGCCAGGCCGGCGAGGCGGTGCTGCGGCACCCGGGCGGCATCGGCGACAACGACTTCCTCCAGGTGCTGGCCGAGGCACTGGTCCTCAGCGGTATCGCCATGTCGGTCTCCGGCGACTCCCGCCCGTCCTCCGGTGCCTGCCACGAGATCAACCACGCCTTCGACCTGCTGTTCCCCAAGCGGGCGGCCGCGCACGGCGAGCAGTGCGGACTGGGCGCGGCCTTCGCGATGTATCTGCGCGGCGCGCACGAGGAGTCGGCGTTCATGGCCGAGGTGCTGCGCCGGCACGGACTGCCGGTGCTGCCGGAGGAGATCGGCTTCACCCCCGACGAGTTCGTCCGGGTCGTGGAGTACGCCCCGCGGACCAGGCCCGGCCGCTACACGATCCTCGAACACCTCGACCTGCAAACCCACCAGATCAAGGACACCTACGCCGACTATGTCAAGGCCATCGGTAGCTGAACTCCGCCCCGTCGTCCACCCCGCCGGGGTGAAGGACCGGCGCAGCGGTGAGCACTGGGCGGGACGCCTCTACATGCGTGAGGTGTCGCTGCGGGTCGACCGCTACCTGGTGAACACCCGGGTCACGCCCAACCAGCTGACGTACCTGATGACCGTCTTCGGCGTGCTCGCGGCCCCGGCCCTGCTGGTGCCGGGCGTCTGGGGTGCCGTCCTCGGCGTGGTGATGGTCCAGCTCTACCTGCTGCTGGACTGCGTCGACGGCGAGATCGCCCGCTGGAAGCAGCAGTTCTCGCTGGGCGGCGTCTACCTGGACCGGGTCGGCGCCTACCTCACCGACGCGGCCGTGCTCGTCGGCCTCGGCCTGCGAGCCGCGGACCTGTGGGGCGGCGGCCGTGTCGACTGGCTGTGGGCCTTCCTCGGCACCCTGGCCGCCGTCGGCGCCATCCTGATCAAGGCCGAGACCGACCTCGTCGGGGTCGCCCGGCACCAGGGCGGGCTGCCGCCGGTCAAGGAGGCCGCGTCCGAGCCGCGTTCCTCCGGCATGGCGCTGGCCCGGCGGGCCGCCGCCGCGCTCAAGTTCCACCGGCTGATCCTCGGCATCGAGGCGTCGCTGCTGATCCTGGTGCTCGCGGTCCTGGACGCGAGCCGCGGCGACCTGTTCTTCACCCGGCTCGGCGTCGCCGTGCTCGCCGGGATCGCGCTGCTCCAGACGCTGCTGCACCTGGTGTCCATCCTCGTCTCGAGCAGGCTCCGGTGAGCCCCGGGATGCGGGTCGGGGCCGTCATCATCACGATGGGCAACCGGCCCGAGGAGCTGCGCGCGCTGCTGGAGTCGGTCGCCAAGCAGGACGGCGACCCGATAGACGTGGTCGTCGTCGGCAACGGCTCTCCCGTTCCCGAGGTACCGCCGGGCGTGCGCACCGTCGAGCTGCCGGAGAACCTCGGCATCCCGGGCGGCCGGAACGTCGGCATCGAGGCCTTCGGCCCCAGCGGCCGTGACGTCGACATACTGCTGTTCCTCGACGACGACGGCCTGCTGGCCCGCGAGGACACCGCCGAGCTGTGCCGCCAGGCCTTCGACGCCGACCCCAGGCTCGGCATCGTCAGCTTCCGTATCGCCGACCCCGACACCGGGGTGACCCAGCGCCGCCACGTCCCCCGGCTGCGCGCCTCCGACCCCTTGCGCTCCTCGCGTGTCACCACCTTCCTCGGCGGCGCCAACGCGGTCCGCACCCGGGTGTTCGCCGAGGTCGGCGGTCTGCCGGACGACTTCTTCTACGCGCACGAGGAGACCGACCTCGCCTGGCGCGCGCTGGATGCGGGCTGGCTGATCGACTACCGGTCGGACATGGTGCTCTACCACCCGACGACCGCGCCCTCGCGGCACGCGGTCTACCACCGCATGGTGGCCCGCAACCGCGTCTGGCTCGCCCGCCGCAACCTTCCGGCCGCCCTGGTCCCGGTCTACCTGGGCATCTGGCTCGCCCTCACGCTGCTGCGCCGCCCCTCGCGGCCGGCCCTGCGGGCCTGGTTCGGCGGCTTCCGGGAAGGCTGGAGGTCCCCCTGCGGCCCCCGCCGGCCCATGAAGTGGCGTACGGTGTGGCGGCTGACTCGACTGGGCCGACCTCCTGTCATCTGACAAGCTCGTCCCTGAGAGCATTCGGGGCGTAACGCTCGGCTCCCGGCCGCTGCCCAGCCCGCTGGGGCTGCGCATCTCGAAGACGAAAGTTTCGACTAGTGAGTGAGACCACACACGACGGCACAGTCGCGGTGACCGCGCCCGTGTCACCCGACGAGGGACTGCCCGCGGCGGAGCTCGCCGCGAAGTACGGGCTGACCGTGAGCGGCGCCCGCCCCTCCCTCGTCGAGTACGTCCGCCAGCTCTGGGACCGCCGTCACTTCATCCTCGCGTTCTCGCGGGCGAAGCTGACCGCCCAGTACAGCCAGGCCAAGCTCGGCCAGCTCTGGCAGGTCGTCACGCCGCTGCTGAACGCGGCCGTGTACTTCTTCGTCTTCGGTGTGATCCTCGAGGCCGACCGCGGAATGCCGCGTGAGGTGTACATCCCGTTCCTGGTCACGGGCGTGTTCGTGTTCACCTTCACGCAGAGCTCGGTCATGGCGGGCGTCCGCGCGATCTCCGGCAACCTCGGCCTGGTGCGCGCCCTGCACTTCCCGCGCGCCTCGCTGCCGGTCTCCTTCGCGCTCCAGCAGCTCCAGCAGCTGCTCTTCTCGATGATCGTGCTGTTCGCCGTGACCTGTGCCTTCGGCAGCTACCCGGACCTGTCCTGGGTGCTGATCGTGCCGGCGCTGGCGCTGCAGTTCTGCTTCAACACCGGCCTCGCGCTGATCATGGCCCGGGCCGGTTCGAAGACCCCTGACCTGGCGCAGCTGATGCCCTTCGTGATGCGGACGTGGATGTACGCCTCCGGCGTCATGTACTCCATCCCGATCATGCTGGCCGACAAGCCGTCCTGGATCGCCAACGTCCTCCAGTGGAACCCGGCCGCGATCTACATGGACCTGATGCGCTTCGCGCTGATCGACGGCTACGGCTCCGAGAACCTCCCCGACCATGTCTGGGCGATCGCCGGCGGCTGGGCGTTGCTGTTCGCGCTGGGCGGCTTCGTGTACTTCTGGAAGGCGGAGGAGAGGTACGGCCGTGGCTGACCATACGACCGAGGACCGCATCCCCACCGTCGTCGCGGACGAGCTGCACATCGTCTACCGCGTCAACGGTGCCAAGACCGGCAAGGGCAGCGCCACCGCGGCCCTCAGCCGCATCCTCAAGCGCCGGGAGGACCGCGGGGTGCGCAAGGTGCACGCCGTGCGCGGTGTCTCCTTCGTCGCCTACCGGGGCGAGGCCATCGGCCTGATCGGCTCCAACGGCTCCGGCAAGTCGACCCTGCTGCGCGCCATCGCCGGGCTGCTGCCCGCCGAGAGCGGCAAGGTCTACACCGACGGGCAGCCCTCGCTGCTCGGTGTGAACGCGGCCCTGATGAACGACCTGACCGGCGAGCGCAACGTCATACTGGGCGGGCTCGCCATGGGCATGACCCGTGAGCAGATCAAGGAGCGCTATCAGGAGATCGTCGACTTCTCCGGCATCAACGAGAAGGGCGACTTCATCACGCTCCCCATGCGGACGTACTCCTCCGGCATGGCCGCCCGCCTGCGCTTCTCCATCGCGGCCGCCAAGGACCACGACGTCCTCATGATCGACGAGGCACTGGCCACCGGTGACCGCAAGTTCCAGAAGCGTTCCGAGGAGCGCATCAGGGAGCTGCGCAAGCAGGCCGGCACGGTGTTCCTGGTCAGCCACAACAACAAGTCGATCCGTGACACCTGCGACCGTGTGCTGTGGCTGGAGCGCGGCGAGCTGCGCATGGACGGACCCACCGCAGAGGTCCTCAAGGAGTACGAGAAGTTCACGGGTAAGTAGACAGCCGTTCAGGGCCCTGCCGGAACCGTTCCGGCGGGGCCCCGCGTCGTCGGCGAAGGGCCCCTGTGGCGGCTGTGAAGGAAGTGTCAACTCCGGTCAGCCGTAGGAATCTTGAAGCCAATCGGTGTGTTCTTGTGATGCGCCGGACACCCCCACGGCCGGGGCCGCGTTGTACAACGTAAGCTGTACCGGTGCCGAAACGCGGCAAGTAGGGCCATAATGCGCGACACCCTCCAAGGGGGCAGTCGCCGGAACGCATGGCGGCGTGTCCGAAATAGTGTGAATTGGGTCGGCAGTGTAGAACGGGAGATGTGACGGCAATGGCTACGGAAACTCCCCAGCTCCGCGAGGCATGCGCCGTCCCCGCCGTAGGCAGCGAACGGTGACCGGAACCGCCACGACGCGCACGGACGGCACAGAGCGCGCGACGCTCGACAAGGCCGCGGCCGAGAACTTCCCCGTGGCCCCCTTCTTCCTGCCCGGCGCCTGGCGCACCGACCTGATGGCCGTCTACGGCTTCGCCCGCCTCGTCGACGACATCGGCGACGGCGATCTCGCCCCCGGTGGCGCCGACGCCCGGCTGCTCGGCGTCCCGCCCGAGCGGGCCGGCGACCGCATGGCCCTGCTGGACGCCTTCGAGGCCGACCTGCGCCGGGTCTTCGACTCGGCGCCCCGCCACCCCTTGCTGCGCCGGCTCCGGCCGACCGTCCGCCGCTGCGGCCTCACCCCCGAGCCGTTTCTCGGTCTGATCGCCGCCAACCGCCAGGACCAGCTCGTCAAGCGGTACGAGACCTACGACGACCTGCTCGCCTACTGCGAACTGTCCGCGAACCCCGTGGGCCGGCTCGTCCTCGCCGTCACCGGCACCTCCACCCCCGAGCGCATCCGCCGCTCGGACGCGATCTGCACGGCCCTGCAGATCGTCGAGCACCTCCAGGACGTGGCCGAGGACCTCGGCCGCGACCGCATCTATCTGCCCGTCGAGGACATGAAACGCTTTCACGTCCAGGAGGCGGATCTCGCCGCGTCGACCACCGGCGCATCGGTGCGCGCACTGGTCGCCTACGAAGCGCAACGCGCCCGCGAGCTCCTGAATGAAGGCGCCCCTCTCGTGGGTAGCGTGCACGGCAGGCTGAAGCTGTTGCTCGCGGGGTTCGTGGCGGGGGGAAGGGCGGCCGTCAAGGCGATCGCCGCCGCCCAGTACGACGTACTTCCCGGCCCGCCCAAGCCCGGCAAGCTCCGGTTGCTGCGTGAGGTGGGCGTGACCCTGCGAGGAGAGGGGTGATCCGGACCGTGGAGTCTGCGCCACTCGTGCCCGCACCGGTACTCGCCGCCTACAGCTACTGCGAGGCCGTCACCGCACAGCAGGCACGTAACTTCGCCTACGGCATCCGGCTGCTGCCGACGCCCAAGCGCCGCGCGATGTCGGCGCTGTACGCCTTCTCCCGGCGGGTCGACGACATCGGTGACGGCGATCTCACCGACGACGTGAAGTTCGACCGGCTCCAGGAGACCCGGTCGCTGCTCGCCCGGATCCGCGAGGACGCCGTCGGCGAGGACGACACCGACCCGGTCGGGGTCGCCCTGGCCCACGCCGCCCGGCACTTCCCGATCCCGCTCGACGGCCTCGACGAGCTCATCGACGGCGTCCTGATGGACGTCCGCGGCGAGATCTACGAGACCTGGGACGACCTGAAGGTCTACTGCCGCTGTGTGGCCGGTGCCATCGGCCGGCTCTCGCTCGGCGTGTTCGGCACGGAACCGGGGGCGCGCGGCGCCGAGCGCGCGCCTGAGTACGCCGACACGCTCGGGCTCGCACTCCAGCTCACCAACATCCTGCGGGACGTCCGTGAGGACGCCGAGGGCGGGCGGGTCTATCTGCCCGCCGACGACCTGGCCAAGTTCGGCTGCTCGGCCGGGTTCGGCGGGCCGAACCCGCCGGAGGGCTCCGACTTCGCGGGCCTCGTGCACTTCGAAGTGCGTCGGGCCCGCGCCCTTTTCGCCGAGGGCTACCAGCTGCTGCCCATGCTCGACCGGCGCAGCGGCGCCTGCGTCGCCGCCATGGCCGGTATCTACCGCCGGCTCCTCGACCGCATCGAACGCGAACCCGAGGCGGTACTGCGCGGCCGGGTCTCGCTGCCCGGACGCGAGAAGGCCTACGTCGCCGTGCGCGGACTGTCCGGTCTGGACGCCCGGCACGTGACCCGCCGGACCGTCAGGAGGCGCGCCTGATGGACGGCACCCTGGGGAAGGGGGGAGCCGGCGGGAAGCGGCAGGCAACCCTCCGTGGCCGGATGGCGTCCCTGACTGAGACGGCCTGCCGGGGCGCTGTGACGCCTCGCGGTGGGTGCGCAGGGGAGGGTGCGCGATGACCGACGGCATGCGGTCCGGACCCGCACGGGAGACGGTGGTGGTCGGCGGAGGGCTGGCCGGAATCACCGCCGCGCTCGCGCTCGCCGACGCCGGCGTGCGCGTCACCCTGCTCGAAGGCAGGCCGAGACTGGGCGGTCTGGCCTTCTCCTTCCAGCGTGGCGAACTGACCGTCGACAACGGCCAGCACGTCTATCTGCGCTGCTGCACCGCCTACCGCTGGTTCCTCGACCGGATCGGCGGCGCGGCACTGGCTCCGCTGCAGGACCGACTCGACGTGCCCGTCCTCGACGTCACCAAGCCCGAGGGCCGGCGGCTCGGCAGACTGCGACGCGACGCGCTGCCGGTGCCGCTGCATCTGGGGCGCAGCCTCGCGACGTATCCGCACCTCTCACTCGCCGAACGCGCCAAGGTCGGCCGCGCCGCGCTCGCGCTCAAGGGCCTCGACCTCGCCGATCCGGCGCTGGACGCCCAGGACTTCGGCAGCTGGCTGGCCGCGCACGGTCAGTCGGCGCGTGCCGTCGAGGCCCTGTGGGACCTGGTCGGGGTCGCCACCCTCAACGCGGTCGCGGGCGACGCCTCACTGGGGCTCGCCGCGATGGTGTTCAAGACCGGTCTGCTGTCCGACCCGGGCGCGGCCGACATCGGCTGGGCGCACGTCCCGCTGGGCGAACTGCACGACCGGCTGGCGCGCAGGGCGCTCGACTCCGTGGGCGTCCGCACCAGGATCCGTTCACGCGTCACCTCCATCTCCCACAACGGCAACGGGCGTTGGAGCGTTCAGGTTCCCGGCGAGGTCGTCGAGGCCGACGCGGTCGTGCTCGCCGTACCCCAGCGCGAGACGTACGACCTGCTGCCGGACGGCGCGCTCGACGATCCGGCACAGCTGCTGAGGATCGGCACCGCGCCGATCCTCAACGTCCATGTCGTCTACGACCGCAAGGTCGTCGACGCGCCCTTCCTCACCGCGCTCGGCACGCCCGTGCAGTGGGTCTTCGACCGCACCGCCGCCTCGGGGCTGAAGTCCGGCCAGTACCTCGCGCTGTCGCAGTCGGCCGCGCAGGACGAGATCGACGCGCCCGTGGCCGCGCTGCGTAGCCGGTACCTGCCCGAGCTGGAGCGCCTGCTGCCGCGGAGCCGTGGCGCCGGGGTGAGGGACTTCTTCGTGACCCGGGAGCGCACCGCGACCTTCGCTCCCGCCCCCGGCGTCGGACGGCTGCGGCCCGGCGCCCGCACCAAGGCATCCGGCCTGTACCTGGCCGGAGCGTGGACCGCCACCGGGTGGCCCGCGACCATGGAGAGTGCGGTCCGCAGCGGCATCGGCGCGGCGGACGCCGCGTTGCGTGCCCTGGGCCGGCCCCGCCCCCGCCATCTCTTCGACGTCGAGGAGGCGGCGTGACGACCGAGCAGCGCGCGGCAGGCTCCCGCACCTCCGGTACCGCAACAAGAGGAGAGACTGTGCCCACTGTGCCCCCGGCCTCGAAGGCCGCTCGAGAGACCGCGGCGGACGTGGCCGCGCTCCTGGAGCGCGGCCGGACCCTGGCCACACCGGTACTGCGGGCGGCCGTCGACCGCCTGGCGTCTCCCATGGACACGGTCGCCGCCTACCACTTCGGCTGGATCGACGCCGCCGGCAACCCCGCCGACGGCGACGGCGGCAAGGCGGTACGCCCCGCCCTCGCCATCCTGTCCGCCGAGGTCACCGGGGGCGCCCCCGAGACCGGCATCCCCGGGGCGGTCGCCGTCGAGCTGGTGCACAACTTCTCCCTGCTGCACGACGACCTGATGGACGGCGACGAACAGCGCCGGCACCGCGACACCGTCTGGAAGGTGCACGGCCCCGCCCAGGCCATCCTGGTCGGCGACGCCCTGTTCGCGCTGGCCAACGAGATCCTGCTGGAGCTGGGCACCGTCGAGGCCGGCCGCGCCACCCGCCGGCTGACCACCGCGACCCGTGCCCTGATCGACGGCCAGGCACAGGACATCTCCTACGAGCACCGGGACCGCGTCAGCGTCGGGGAGTGCCTGGAGATGGAGGGCAACAAGACCGGCGCCCTGCTGGCCTGCGCCAGCTCCATCGGTGCCGTGCTCGGCGGCGCCGACGACCGCACCGCCGACAACCTGGAGAAGTACGGCTACCACCTCGGCCTGGCCTTCCAGGCCGTCGACGACCTGCTCGGCATCTGGGGCGACCCGGAGGCCACGGGCAAGCAGACCTGGAGCGATCTGCGCCAGCGCAAGAAGTCCCTGCCGGTCGTCGCCGCCCTCGCGGCCGGGGGCAGTGCCTCGGAGCGGCTCGGCGAGCTGCTCGCCGCCGACGCCAAGAGCAGCGACGTCGCGCACTTCTCCGAGGAGGAGTTCGCGGCCCGCGCCGCCCTGATCGAGGAGGCCGGCGGCCGCGAGTGGACCGCCGAAGAGGCACGCCGTCAGCACACCGTCGCCATCGAAGCCCTCGACGCCGTCGCCATGCCCGACCGGGTGCGGGAGCGGTTCGTGGCGCTCGCCGACTTCGTCGTCGTACGAAAGAGATGATCACTATCGGCCGAATAGCCCTCGCGTAGTCGCCGGCCGGTGCAGCGGATCTCCGTGTGCACCGGCCGACGGCGGACCCACAGCAGACGCACCCATTGCCGCACTGCACGAAGGGGAAGCCATGACAGCGACGACCGACGGAAGCACCGGGGCCGTGCCGCCCCGGGCTGCCGCGGCCAGCGAAACCGACGGCACCGTCCCGGTGGCGGCAGGGATCCACGAGGCCGCCGAACGCGCCGTCCGGCGCGCCACCGACCACCTCCTTGCCCGCCAGGACGCCGAAGGCTGGTGGAAGGGCGACCTGGAGACCAACGTCACCATGGACGCCGAGGACCTGCTGCTCCGTCAGTTCCTGGGCATCCGCGACGAGTCCACGACGAGCGCCGCCGCCCTCTTCATCCGCGGCGAGCAGCGCGACGACGGCACCTGGGCCACCTTCCACGGCGGGCCCGGCGAACTCTCCACCACCATCGAGGCCTACGTGGCCCTGCGCCTGGCCGGTGACGCCCCCGACGCGCCGCACATGGCCAGGGCGGCGGAGTGGATCCGCGCCCAGGGCGGCATCGCGGCGGCCCGGGTCTTCACCCGGATCTGGCTCGCCCTGTTCGGCTGGTGGAAGTGGGAGGACCTGCCCGAACTGCCCCCGGAACTCATCTGGTTCCCGAAGTGGCTGCCCCTCAACATCTACGACTTCGGGTGCTGGGCCCGGCAGACGATCGTCCCGCTGACCGTCGTCTCCGCCAAGCGCCCGGTACGGCCCGCGCCCTTCCCGCTGGACGAGCTGCACACCGACCCGGACCGGCCGAACCCCGCCAAACCCCTCGCGGCGATGGCGAGTTGGGACGGCGCCTTCCAGCGCCTGGACAAGGGCCTGCACGCCCTGCGCAAGGTCGTGCCGAGGTCCGTGCGGCGCGCGGCGACACGGTCGGCCGCACGCTGGATCATCGAGCGGCAGGAGAACGACGGCTGCTGGGGCGGCATCCAGCCGCCGGCCGTGTATTCGCTCATCGCCCTGCACCTGCTGGGCTACGACCTCCAGCACCCCGTGATGCGCACGGGCCTCGAGTCCCTCGACCGGTACGCCGTCTGGCGCGAGGACGGGGCACGGATGATCGAGGCCTGCCAGTCGCCGGTGTGGGACACCTGCCTGGCCACCATCGCGCTGGCCGACGCCGGTGTGCCGGCGGACCATCCGCGGCTGGTGAAGGCGGCGGACTGGATGCTGGGGGAGCAGGTCGTACGGCCCGGCGACTGGTCGGTCCGCAGGCCGCACCTGCCGCCGGGTGGCTGGGCGTTCGAGTTCCACAACGACAACTACCCCGACATCGACGACACCGCCGAGGTGGTCCTCGCGCTGCGCCGGGTCCGCCATCACGACCCGGAGCGGGTGGAGAAGGCCATCGGGCGCGGGGTGCGCTGGAACCTCGGCATGCAGTCGAAGGACGGCGCATGGGGCGCCTTCGACGTCGACAACACCAGCCGGTTCCCCAACCGGCTGCCGTTCTGCGACTTCGGCGAGGTCATCGACCCGCCGTCCGCCGACGTGACGGCGCACGTGGTGGAGATGCTCGCGGTGGAGGGCCTCGCCCACGACCCGCGGACCCGGCGCGGCATCGAGTGGCTGCTCGCCGAACAGGAGCCGGACGGCTCCTGGTTCGGACGCTGGGGCGTCAACTACGTCTACGGCACCGGTTCGGTGGTGCCGGCGCTGACCGCGGCAGGTCTCCCCGTCTCGCACCCGGCGATCCGGCGGGCGGTGACCTGGCTGGAGAGCGTGCAGAACGACGACGGTGGCTGGGGCGAGGACCTGCGCTCGTACAAGCACGTCAAGGAGTGGAGCGGCAGGGGGGCGTCCACCGCCTCGCAGACCGCCTGGGCGCTGATGGCGCTGCTGGCGGCGGGTGAGCGGGACTCCCGCGCGGTCGAGCGCGGCGTCGAGTGGCTCGCGGCGACGCAGCGGGAGGACGGCTCCTGGGACGAGCCGTACTTCACCGGGACGGGCTTCCCCTGGGACTTCTCGATCAACTACCACCTCTACCGGCAGGTCTTCCCGCTCACGGCCCTGGGCCGCTATGTGCACGGAGAGCCGTTCGCCCAGAGACCGCGCGCCGGGGCCAAGGGGAGCGCATGAGCGCCACTGCCGCCTCGCCGCCGCTGCTGATCGCCTGTGCGCTCGGCATCGAGCGGCTGGCGTTGCGGCTGGGTGAGCGGGGCGGCGCGGACGGGCCGGTGACGGTGCTGCGCACGGGCATGGGGCCGGCCGCCGCCGAGCGGTCCGTCTCGCGGGCGCTCGCCGACCCCGCGCTCGCCGATGCCGCCGTACTGGCCACCGGCTTCTGCGCGGGGCTGGCACCCGGCATGCACCCGGGTGACCTGGTGGTCGCCGAGGAGACCCGGGACCCGAACGGTACGACGCCCTGCGTGGGCACCGGCCTGCTCGTCAAGGAACTCAGCCGTGCGGTGCCCGGCCGCACCGTACACACCGGCCCGGTCACCGGCTCCGACCATGTCGTGCGCGGTCAGGAGCGGTCCGGCCTGCTGGCCACCGGCGCGATCGCCGTCGACATGGAGTCCGCCGCAACGCTTCTGAGCGCCGGGCGCTCGGGCGCACGTCCCGTTGCGGCCGTCCGGGTGGTCGTGGACGCTCCAGAACATGAACTCGTCCGTATCGGCACGGTACGCGGTGGAATATCGGCTTTCCGCGTCCTTCGTTCCATTCTTCCCGCATTCTTTGAATGGCACCGTAATGTGCTGCTCCCCAGGAGGTGAGCCCGATGGCCATGCCGCTGCGCCAGTCCATCAAGGTCGCTACATACTTGGCTGAACAGAAGCTCCGCAGGCGCGACAAGTTCCCGCTGATCGTCGAGCTGGAGCCCCTGTTCGCCTGCAACCTGAAGTGTGAGGGCTGCGGCAAGATCCAGCATCCCGCCGGGGTGCTGAAGCAGCGCATGCCGGTCGCGCAGGCCGTGGGAGCGGTGCTGGAGTCCGGGGCGCCGATGGTGTCGATCGCGGGCGGCGAGCCGCTGATGCACCCTCAGATCGACGAGATCGTGCGGCAGTTGGTGGCCAAGCGCAAGTACGTGTTCCTGTGCACCAACGCGATGCTGCTGCGCAAGAAGATGGACGACTTCAAGCCCTCGCCGTTCTTCGCCTTCGCCGTGCACATCGACGGCCTGCGCGAGCGGCACGACGAGTCGGTCGCCAAGGAGGGCGTGTTCGACGAGGCGGTGGCGGCCATCAAGGAGGCCAAGAAGCGCGGCTTCCGGGTGACCACCAACTCCACCTTCTTCAACACCGACACCCCGCAGACCGTCATCGAGGTGCTCAACTACCTCAACGACGACCTTCAGGTCGACGAGATGATGATCTCGCCCGCCTACGCGTACGAGAAGGCGCCCGACCAGGAGCACTTCCTCGGCGTGGAGCAGACCCGCGAGCTGTTCAAGAAGGCCTTCTCCGGCGGCAACCGGCGCCGCTGGCGGCTCAACCACTCGCCGCTCTTCCTGGACTTCCTGGAGGGCAAGGTCGACTTCCCCTGCACCGCGTGGGCGATCCCGAACTACTCGCTCTTCGGCTGGCAGCGCCCCTGCTACCTGATGAGCGACGGGTACGTGCCGACGTACCGCGAACTGGTCGAGGAGACCGACTGGGACAAGTACGGCCGCGGCAAGGACCCGCGCTGCGCCAACTGCATGGCGCACTGCGGCTACGAGCCGACCGCCGTCCTCGCCACCATGGGGTCGCTGAAGGAGTCGCTGCGCGCCATGCGCGAGACGGTCTCCGGAAACCGGGAGTGAGGTCATGACCGCCGTTCCCCTGGGCGTCCCCGACATTGCGACGCGGCCGGTCGCCGGGCGACGGGCGTCGCGGCAGATCCAGGTCGGGCCGGTGGCGGTCGGGGGCGGGGCACCGGTGTCGGTGCAGTCGATGACGACGACGCGTACGTCGGACATCGGTGCCACGCTCCAGCAGATCGCGGAGCTGACGGCGTCGGGCTGCCAGATCGTGCGGGTGGCCTGCCC
>NZ_JBIUBW010000025.1:0-97601 GCF_044548465.1 Streptomyces sp. NPDC052023
CCGCTGGAACAAAGCCCACAACTCATCCGGCACCAGCCGCTCAACGATCCCCACGCCCGCAGCCTACCGAACCGGCCAATTGAGATGACTTCTTAGATGTTCATGGTTTGAGGGTGACCACTGAGCCCCGACTCGCCGCTGTCCGGCCCGGTTGGCTGGCGCTGCGGGCCGGGCCCGGGCGAGTAGAACGGCGGCGGCGGCCTGCCCCGATGGGGAATCCGGCTTGAGATGACCCCGCAGTTGCCACCACCACTTGGTGTGAGCCAGGTGAAGGCGGCCAGCCCCCCGCAGCCCCTGTCCGGTATGCGTCATCATCGTGGTAGGTGGGGCCGTGAGGTCACCCCGTGGTGACCTCTGCCAGCTTGTCGGCGATGAACGCCTCGACGGCGTCAAGGGTCAGGTGGGGCTGCTCCACGTGGGGCATGTGCCCGGCGTTGATGATGGGCTGGAAGTAGGCGTTGGCGAACGAGTCCGCGTACACGCGTCCGTACTCCGCCGGTACGACGCCGTCCTGCTCACCCCACAGGACGAGGACGGGCAGGGTGACGCGGTGCAACCGGCGCCGCAACTTCGGATCGTGCATGTACGGCTCGCCTGCATAGAGTTCCAGGGCGCTCTGGTTAGCGGCCGCCGTCGCCTTTTGTGCGTCGCTCAGCGTGGCGGGGTCGGGGAGCAGGTTCGGGTTGTGGAAGGCCAGGCGGCCGACCTCGGTCGGGGGAAGCGTCCTGACGTCGGTGATTTTCGCGGGACCGTCGGTGCTAATGCCGACCGCGTTCATCACGACCAACGCGCTGAGCCGTCCGGAGACGTCGTACAGGGCCATGTCCGAGGCGATCCAGCCGCCGAGCGAGTTGCCGATGACCAGGACCTCGCGCAGTTCGAGCACGTCGAGGAGATCGAGATATGCCAGGGCGAGGTCGGTGACGCCGTCGAACCAGTGCGGCCGGGTCCGGCCATCGAAGCCGGGATGCGTGGGGGTGATCACGTAAGAGTTTTCCGACAGCGCGGCTGCCAGTCCCGCGACAGACTGCATTCCACCGCCGCCGTGCAGCAGCAGGATGGCGCTGCCGCCTGCGGCAGCGGCATCACCTCGCTCGTCCACAGTGATGCTCAGCCCATCACGCAGCTCAAACGTCCGGGACGCGCTGGCGGGAGAGGAAAAGACCGTCATGGTGTGGCATTCCTTCGACAGAATTTGGGGTTCGGGAGGGTGTCGCGTGCTGTGCTGCGCCGCCGCTCGTCCACCGGCGGCCGCCGCCCGTCGGCCGGTGGACGACGAAAGCACGCCGTGGGGTGGTTCGGTACGCTGCTTCCGCGGGAGTTGCCCCCGGGCATCTACATCGAGGAGCAGGACTGCACAGCGTGAGGTGATGGACCGCTGCAGGCCTTAAGGGGCCTGGCGGGGGACCACGGGGAGGGTGATCGAGCTGGGGAGCAGGCGGCCCGTGAAAACGCGGTTGACGGCCCCCTGGTGGTAGGAATCGTCGTAGTCACGTTCCCAGTCCGGGTTGGCCCCGACCTCAGCGGGTGAGATCTCGATGCGCAGGTGATGTCCTGCCGCGATGCGTCCGGTGGCCGCCATCATCTCGACGTCCAGCTTGACGACTTCACCGGGCCGTAGAGGCAGGGCGTCTTCGCGCCGGTGCGTGTGCCAGGGGCGCTCGGTGGTGGAACGTTCGGAATCAAGAACCCGATGCGAGGCCTTGAGGCATCCCCAGGTGAACGGGGCAACCGATTCAGGGTCGCGCGTCTGGTAGGTGACTTCTCGCTCACCGTCCATAACGCGTAGCGTGACGAAGAAGTCGGCGTCGGTCGACGTGGACGCGACCCACAAGGTGGCCCGGAAATGACCCGCCAACTCGATGTCCTCGTCGAAGGGAGCTGATTCGAACACCGCCATCGGCAGCCCGGCGGCCGCAGCCCGCACATCGGCGGAATACTCGGCGGTTCCCATGCGCTCGGGCAGCTGCGGAGTAGCGGTTCCGTGCCCGTATCCGTTACTGCTGTCGAGGTAGAGTTTGCGGTATTCCGTGCCGGGAACCGGCCAGGTGGCTGCGTCACGCCATTCGAAGCTTCCGTCGCCGGTCCGCATGATCATGCGGACCGGCGACGGCTCCCGGGCCGGCTCCTCTCCCTTGAGGAACCGGTCGAAGAACGCTTCCAGTTCGGGCCGGCAGTCCTCATACATGTATGAGCTGTAAGCGGCGTCCAGGACCAGCAGTTGTTTGTAAGGCGACGACAGCTGTGAGAACGCTTCGAAACCGGCGCGCGAGTGAATCATCAAGGTCTGGCTCACCGCGGTGAGGACGGGGATGTCAATGCCGGCGAAATCAGCCGACAGGAGCCCCTCTCCCGCGTAGAAACCGTCGTCCCACGGGTGGCCGGCCAGGCCGCCGATGAAGTCTACGGCGTCGGCATTCGGGTTCTTGGCCTTGCCCACCATGCCCTCCCACCACCAGCTGCGGTAGTTCTTGAGGAGGATGCCTCCCGGGTACGCCAGGTCGCGGTAGGCGTCCGAGTCCGATGAAAGGGGAGCGATCGCTTTGAGGGCGGGCGGCTGCAGGGCAGCGACGTTCCACTGGATGGTTGCGTTGTACGAGCCGCCGTAGAGTCCGACGTTGCCGTTGCTCCAGGACTGTTCGGCAGCCCATTGGATGGCGTCGTAGTAGTCGAGTGCTTCCTGTTTCGAGAACGGATTCAGCGTTCCCGGCGTGTCGCCTACTCCGCGGCCGTCCACTCGGACGACGACGTACCCACGCGGTACCCACGTGCTGGCGTTCGGGCTGACCGCGTTTTCCGAGTACCTGAAATATGAGGGGATGCCGTCGGTACTCTTCTCGAACCAGTCGGCTTCCTTCTCCTCACTCGCAGCGTGGTCTGCCTCGGTGAAGACCGACCCCGTCTCGAACGCCCTGCCGTAGATCCCCAGCCGCATGAGGACCGGGTGGGGACCGGCCTCCAGGGGGTGGAAGACGTCTGCCAGGAGATAGCTCCCGTCGCGGGTGGGGATCTTGACGTCCCGGAGGAGCTTGATGCCCGCAAGAGCCCGCCGCAGGTGGTTGCGTGCCTCAGCAGATCCTCGGAAACGGAGCCCGAGCTCGCTGAATACGGCGCGGACGGCGTCCGACGTCGCGAAGGACTCCGCGTCGCGCTCGAACGAAATGTCTTGGGCATGGAGGCTGACCACGTCGCGGATGGTCTTGTCGATCGTCACGCCGCTGAGTAGGTCTGCCTCCTGCCCCAGGCTCTGCACGAAGCGCGCACGATTGACCGTCCCCGGGAGCGTGGGATCCGGCTCCCCCGCCACGGCGCTGTCACGCAGACTCGCCAGCGTCAAATGCGCAGCCGCAGCCGCGGTGCCGATGACCAGGCTGCCGATGAAAAAGGTCACCGTGTCGCCGGCCTGATAGAAGAACCTCCCCGCCTCGTCGGTCACGCCCTCTTGGTTAGACGTCCGATAGCCCAGGCCCACGAACGGCCCGTCACGGAAGTCGCCGGTCAGCAACTCATCAGAAGGTGTTGACTGCGATGGACACATTATTTCTCCCCGCGCATTACTTGGCTGATCGGGTGGGACGGCGGCTGTTCAGAGACCATCGATCACGGTGCTCGCGTGGAATGGGGTGGTCGGTGCGGTGAAGAGGGGCGCCACTGCGGTGGAGAACTTGGTGAACTCCTCGGTCTTCACGAACACATCGGTGTGGTGCTCCAGCGACTGCCACAGGACAAGGAGCAGGAACACGCCTTCCAGGTCAACGGCGCGGAGCAGGTGTAGGTCCAAGCAGCCGTCGGCTTCTTGGAGGATTGGCAACTGCGATCGGAAAACGGACTCGAAATCGTCTTCACTGCCCTGCGTGACCGTGAGCTGGACAACTTCCCAGACAGTCATGTTTCTCCGCCCTGTGGTCAGTCTTCTTCGCGGGCCGCACGCGGCCCGCGAAAAGCCATGAGTTCTGCCATGTCATGGAGTTGATGTGTTCGGATGGGACTCGCTGCGAGAGCTACTTCTTCGGCGGCAGCGTCATCGGGAGGTTGTGCTTCACCTGATGGAGCGTGAGCACCCAGCCGTCCTCGGTCCTGAGCAGGCGGGAGTCATAGCGGCCGATCATGGTGACTGCCAGCCCCCCGTGCACCATGTTGAATCCGAAGGGCCAGCCGTTGTCGGGCTCCGGCCGAGCGTCGGCATTGGACTCCACCACCACGAACTGGGCGCGCATTCGCGCCGTGTTCCCGGTGATCTCCACGATGTGGTCGGTGGTCAGGTAATGCATGCCGCGCCCGGCAGGCAGGGAGCTGTTCTGCATCATGGCGCGGATACTGGCGCGGCCGATCACGTCAGCACCGTGTGCGACGTAGTCGTCTCGGCCGTACCGGCTGAATATCTGGAACTCCCCGTCCGGGGCGAACAGTTCCGCGAGGGCCTCCCCGTCACGTTCTTCGAGCGCCTGCCCGTACCGTGCGAGAAGTTCGGTGATCTCATGCCTGTCACTCATGGAAGGACCTTTCTGAGGGGTCGAGCTCGGTGGGTGTTTCCGTCGTCTGAAAGAGAGGGGAGCGCCGTGTTCTCCGCCGACCAGGTCGGACGGCATCCCGGCCGTTCACTTGAGGACGCGGATCGGCGTGCCGGCGGCAAACGCTGCGATGTCCTCGACGGCTTCTTTGTAGAAGGTTTCGTAGTTGCCTTCCGTCACGTAGCCGATGTGCGGGGTGACGACGGCGTTGTTCAGGCTTCGCAGTGCGTGGTCTGCCGGCAGGGGCTCGATGTCGAACACGTCGAGCGCTGCGCCGCCGATCCGTCGCGCCTGCAAGGCGTCGACCAGTGCGTCTTCGTCCACGATGGGGCCTCGCGAGGTGTTGACCAGCAGAGCCGTCGGCTTCATCGAGGACATTTCGGTCGCTCCGACGAGGCCGCGGGTGCGGTCGCTGAGGATCATGTGGACCGACAGCACATCGGAGCTGGTGAACAGCTCCTTCTTGGACACGGCGGTCACACCGTGTTCCGCGGCCTTTTCGGCGGTGAGGTTCTGGCTCCAGGCGATGGTCTTCATGCCGAACGCCTGGCCCACCCGGGCCACCCTGGATCCGATCCTGCCGAGTCCCAGCAGTCCGAGCGTCTTGCCCTCCAGGTCGGAGCCGACGCCCAGTTGCCACCCGCCTTCGCGTACCAGCTGCGTCTCGCCGGGAATGTTCTTGGCCGCAGCGAGGATCAGGGCCCAGGTGAGCTCAGGCGCGGCCGAGAAACGGGGGTAGTCCGTACCGCACACCACGATGCCCTGTGCACTGGCGGCCGGGATATCGATGGCGGCGTTGCCCATGCCGGTGGTGATGAGCAGCTTCAACCGGCTGAGTCGCTGCAGTACGCCGGCCGGGAACGGCGTCCGCTCCCGCATCGCCACCACCACGTCGAAATCGGCTAGCTGCGCCACAACTTTGTCCGCGCCAGAAAGGGGCCCGTGGAATACCTCCACGTGGGCCTCCAGGGAATCCCAGTCAGCATACTTCCTCGCCACGCGCTGGTAATCGTCAAGCACCGCGATGCGCATCTTATCCATTCCGTCCAATGCCTCCGTCGAATTCCAGGATCCTGAAGCAGCCAGCAGGATGGAACGTTTCCCCTGCCGACCTGTCGCCTCACGCGTGCGATCGGTTCAGGACAATCCAATGACCTGGGGTGAAGAGCCACTTGAGGCGGTTCATAGCCAGTCGAGGTCCCCCCGTGCGTCGATCCCGCACAGCGGCTCCTGTTTCGGAAGGCCGAGTGGTCTCCTCAGATGACCAGACAAAGCCCCGGACCTCCACAACTGATAGAGGTATATCAGTTGCGCTCCAGTGGGGCAAGTGATAAACCAATATCAGTTTGTGGTCGGGGCGCCCGCCGTGACGGCGAGACGGCAGCTTGATCTACGACTGCGCGTGCCACGAACATCGCAACGCCCGCACGGCGGGACATATCGGGCAAAGTTCAACGCGGAAGGATCCGGAAATGACGATCACCCCTGAGGGCATCAGGACAGAGGCCCAGGTGCGGGAGCAGGCCCGCAAGAGGGCGGCATCGCTGAGCTACTCCACTGGCTTCGGCAACGAGCACAGCAGTGAGGCGCTGGCGGGGACGCTGCCGAAGGGACGCAACAATCCTCAGCGCCCTGCACACGGCTTGTACACGGAGCTGCTTTCCGGCACGGCGTTCACCGAACTGCGGTCGATCACCCGCCGGACCTGGCTCTACCGCATCCGTCCGTCGATCGTGCACCCGCCTTTCAATCGCATCGATCACCCGACCCTGCTCACGCCGCCGTTCACGGAGGTTCCCGTGGAGCCGAGGCTGCTGTTCTGGGCACCGAGGCCAGCGCCTGCGCCGGGAACCGACTTCGTCTCGGGCCTGTGGACCGTGGGCGGCAACGGCGACCCCGCCCTGCGCAACGGCATGGCGCTCCACTACTACACGGCCGACACGTCCATGACGGACCGCGTGTTCAGCAATGCCGACGGCGAAATGATGATCATGCCCGAGCTGGGCGGTCTGCTCATCCACACCGAACTCGGTCTGCTGAGCGTGGAGCCCGGCTCGGTCGCCCTGATACCCCGTGGCATCAAGTTCCGCGTCGAGATCCTGGGTGCCGCCGGTCAGGAAGCGGCCCCGTCGTTCGTCCGCGGCTACGTGTGCGAGAACTTCGGCACGCCTTTCGCCCTCCCGGAACTCGGCCTGATCGGCGCCACGGGACTGGCGAACGCCCGCGACTTCCGTGCCCCTGTCGCCGCCTATGACGATGAGGAGCGGCCTTTCGAGGTGATCCACAAGGTCGCCGGAAATCTCTGGGGCGCCACCTACGACCACTCTCCGCTGGACGTCGTGGCATGGCACGGGAACAGCGTCCCCTTCGTCTACAACCTCTACGACTTCCAGGCCCTGGGCACGGTCAGCTACGACCACCCGGATCCTTCGCTGCTGACGGCGCTCACTTCGGTGACCAGCACGCCGGGCCTGCCCAACATCGACTTCCTCATCGTGCCTTCCATGTGGTCGGTTGCCGAGAACACCTTCCGGCCCCCGTGGTACCACCGCAACGTGAGCACCGAGTGGGTCGGTGTGATCGAGGAGGCGCCGCATCCGGGCGGCTACCGGCAGGGCATCAGCACGCTGACCAACATGATGACCGCGCACGGGATGGGAGAGCCCGTCTGGGAGGCCGCCACCCAGGCCGACCTCGTGCCGGAGAAGTCCGAGGGGATGATGGTCATGGTGGAGACGCAGTGGCCGATTGTGCTCACGCCGCAGGCAGCTCGAGCGGTCGGATCCCCCGACGGCGAGGTGCTGCGCAGCGAGGCCAACCTGCCGAACAACTTCCGGTACTGACACTGCTTCAGCACCAATGCTGCCCGCGGGCCACAATGCCACCTCCAGCGACAAACGCCCGCGGGCGCCGGCGACGACCGCCCGCCAACCGCGCCCAATGACGCCTGGCCGCACCGCCCCACCCCCACCGCTCACGACAAAGCAGAAAGAAGGCACAAGGAAATGACCCAGCGGTACGCAGGCAGGACAGCTTTCGTCACCGGAGGGGGCAACAGCACCGGGCGGGGCGTCCGCCCTCCCTCCGGCCACTGAGGGAGCCCTGGTGACGGTCGGCGGCCGCACAGCCGAGACCGTGAGCAAAGCGTCCGACCGATCGAAGCCGCGGGCGGCCCCACCTCCCAGGCAGTCGCCGACGTCACCGACCGGGCACCAGCGCGTGCACACGATGAGCACACCCACCCACCGGCACCAACCACCAGGGGCAGTCCTGCGCGCTGGATTCCACGTCCACGCATCCCCACCACGGTAGGAAACGATCCCGGAAACATATTCCGACTCAGGATCCCTCAGCTGACCAGCGTGCTGCCGCTCCATGGGCGCCACTTCGTGTCACCCAGACGCAAACTCCTTGATCCGCTTGCTTGAGAACTTCGCGCGTGAGCGAGTGAGGCGACGAACGTGACGTCGGCAGGGAAGGCAGGGGGCCGCAGGCAAGTTGGCCAATGTCCATGAGGCCGAGAAGGTCGTCCGCTCGATGCCGCAGCCCACGAAAGACTCCCCCGCCCTGCGGGGACGGGGATTGTCCCGGCGTTCCACCGCCGACACGTGGCCTGCACCGTCATAGGGCAAGCAGTCGAACCGAGGGCGAGGAGACATTCCAGTGCGATCAAGCCGGCCCGTGGACGGATCCACACCCACGGGCGCTGACGAAATCAGCGGACATCCCTCCTCACTCTTCTGACCATGGGGCCACTTCTGGCAGCCCCTGGGCATCGCCGCCGCCATCGGCTTCGCACTCACGATGATCGGAACCGTGTGCTTCCACGCCCAGGGCGGCGACTACGCCACGCCCAACACCCGGAAGAAAGCCATCGCCCCCATCATGCTCACCCTGTTCCCCGCTGCCACCGCCGTAGCCTAGGAGTTGTCTTCAAATGTCACGCCAACATCAAGAGCGATGCGAGGGTGACAGCTGCCTGGTAGGACTCGGCGGACTTGTCGTAGCGGGTCGCGATGCCGCGCCACTGCTTGAGGCGGTTGAAGCACCGTTCCATGACGTTGCGCCGCTTGTAGCGCTGCTTGTCAAAGGCCGGGGGGCGCCCCCCGCGGCTGCCACGCCGGAGCCGGTTGCGGATCTGGTCGGCCCGCTCGGGGATGGTGTGGCTGATGCCGCGGCGTCGCAGCCAGGTCCGTATCGCACGGGAGCTGTAGCCCTTGTCGCCCAGCACGTGTGTGGGCCGCGCCCGGGGACGGCCCGGCCCGATGCGCGGCACCCGGATCGCCTCCATCACGGTGGTGAACTGGGTGCAGTGGTTGGTGTTGCCGCCCGTGAGCACGAAGGCGAGCGGACACCCGAAGGCATCGCAGGCCGGGTGAATCTTGCTGGTCAGGCCACCCCGGGAGCGTCCGAGTGCGGGGCTGCGGAGCCCCCTTTTCGGGCCCCGGCGGCATGCTGGTGGGCGCGTACGACGATGGAGTCGACCGACACCAGCCAGTCGACCTCTCCCGCACCGCGTCCGCCCGGGCCTGTGCGGCCTGGAGCATCCGCTCGAAGGTGCCGTCCAGGGCCCACCGGACGAAAGCGGATGTGCAGCGTGTGCCAGGGGCCGTACCGCTCGGGCAGGTCCCGCCAAGCCGTGCCCGTCCGGAACTTCCACACGATCCCGTTGAGCACGGTTCGATCGTCCAACCGCTTCCGCCCACGCAAGGACTCGGGCAGCAGTGGACGGAGGAACTCCCACTCCTCATCAGACAGTTCATGGCGACGTATCACCCGACCATGATCCACCACTCAAGATCAATTGAAGACACGACCAAAGCCTGGCCATGTGAGCCCGTCCCAAGCAATACCGACGAGGCACCGTCAGCCCTCTGCCCCACCGGGCCTCATCCGAGGTCCGAGAAGACCCCGGAGGCGCGGCGCGTCCTGTCCTGCCCTGACCGTATCGGCCGCGCCTCCGGCCCCCGGGCCCACCGGCCGGCGTCGCCCTCGTCGAACGTGAGCCAGCAACTCAACGACCGTTTTGCACACGGTCGTCGTGGCGTACGGCGAGGCCAAGCGGACTCCGATCAAGGGCCCGTACATGAATCACGAATTCACAGGAAATGCCCTGCCGGGCAACGGGATGGCCGTCCTCGGGTGGGTTCTTCGCTGCTCATGAAGTGGAGGTCGGACGGTCGTGGATGGGCCGAACAACGGAGGTGAGGCGAGAGAGATGAGTGGAAGCGAATCGTGGAGCCGACTGTCGCAGATCGTCGGCCGCACCCAGGACGTGCAGTGGGTGTGCGAGTTCTTCGAGGATGAGTCCAGCCGGGGCCGCGGCCTGCACGTGGTCGGAGAGGCCGGCGTCGGCAAGACCACACTGCTCGACGCGGTCACCGAGGCTGTGAGGACGACCGGCACCCGGGTACTGCGCGCCGACGGCGTCGAGTTCGAGGCGGACATCCCGTTCGCCGGGCTGCATCAGATCCTGATGCCGGTGCTGGACGCCGTAGAGCACCTACCGTCCGAGTATCACCAAGCACTGCTGGTCGCACTCGGCTTCGGCACCGGCCCTGCTCCGGACCAGCTTACCCTGGTCAATGCCACCCTGTCCCTGCTTCGGCAGACAGCGGCCGAGGCTCCGCTGCTCCTGATCGTCGACGACCTGCCGTGGCTGGACCGGGCCAGCGCCGTACTCCTCGGACTCGTCGCCCGCCGTCTGTCCGGCAGCCAGATCGGCTTCCTGGCTGCCTCCCGGACCGGCGAAGAGAACATGTTCGACCGCGGCGGCCTGTACGAGATCGGCCTGGCGCCGCTCGACGACGACTCGGCGCACCTGCTGCTCGCGACCCGCTACCCGGGGCTGGCCGCCCCGGTCCGGGCACGGGTGGTCGCCGAGGCCCGCGGTAATCCGCTGGCCCTGATGGAACTGCCGGCAGAACTCACCGGACCACAGCGGAGCGCGCAGGAGGAACTGCCGGCGGTGCTGCCGCTGGGCGAACGCCTGCGTGCCCTGTTCGTCACACGCGTCACCGTCCTCACCGAGGCCGCACGCCGACTGCTGTTGCTGGCCGCGCTGGATGGCACCGGCGATCTCGGAGTCCTGCACCACGCCGCCGGGCAGGACACCGCCATCCTGACCGACCTCGCCACCGTCGAGCGTGAGCGCCTGGTCCGGATGGACACCGCCGCCCGGCGCCTGACGTTCCGTCACCCGCTGATCCGATCGGCGGTCGTGGCGGCCTCCACCCTGGCCGAGCGGCGTGCCGCGCACCTGGCGCTGGCCGAGGCACTCGCCGAGCGGCCGGAGCTCCAGGCCTGGCACCTGGCCGAGGCAGTGATCAAGCCGGATGAACGGGTGGCCCAGCTACTCCAGGACGCCGGGCACTCGGCGCTGCGGCGCGGTGACGCGGCCGGCGCGGTGACCGCGTTGACCCGGGCCGCCGATCTGAGTCCTTCGGGCGGCGACCGGAGCCGGCGGCTGGCCGAGGCGGCCTACCTCGGCGCGGAGGCGACCGGGGACATCGCGGGCGCGTCGGAACTGCTGCGGCGGGCGCAGCAGGCCGATCCCGCCGGAGGCGCCGCCTTGTACGCGGCAGCCGCCGCGGTGTACGTCCTGATCAACACCGAAGCGGACCTCGGCACCGCGCACCAGCTACTGGTCGGCGCGATCGAAGCGGCCGGACCGGTTTACCACGTCAGTGACCGAGCTCTTGTCGAGGCACTGCACACCTTGCAGTTGGTCTGTTGGTGGAGCGGTCGCGAGGAGCTGTGGGCGCCGTTCGTCGAGACGGTGGGCCGGCTGAAACCGGCCCCGCCGCCGGTGCTGGCACTGGCCGCACGGACGTTCCCCGACCCGGCGCGCACTGGTGTCACAGCCCTGCCCCGCCTCGACGAGGTCCGTGAGGTGCTGCGTCGGACACCTGATCCGACGGTGCTGGTCCGCGGCGCGATCGCGACGGCCTATCTCGACCGGGTCGGTGAACTGCGCGGAAAACTATGGGAGTTGGTCCGCCTGGGCCGTGACGGCAGCGGACAGGTCCGCCGGCATCTCGGGGCTCTGATGCACCTGTGCATGGAAGACTTCCTGACCGGCGACTGGGAGGAAGCACAGCAACTGACCGACGAGGGAGCGGCGTTGTGCGACGCCGGGTATCCCTTCTTCGCTTGGTACTTCCAGTACAACCAGGTGCTGCTGCACGGGGCACGTGGGGAAACGGAGGCGGGGGACGCCCTGGCCGAACGGATGGTGCGCTGGGGGACGCGCCGCGGCGTCGGCACCGCTGCGGCCTTCGCCCACCAGGCACGGACCCTGGTCTGCCTCGGCGGCGGCGACTACGAGGCCGCCTACCGCCACGCGACCGCCCTCACCCCGGCCGGGAGTATGGCCCCGTACGTGGCGCACGCGCTGTGGGGCGCCTACGACCTGGTTGAGGCGGCCGTGCGCACCGGCCGCGACACGGAGGCCGCCGCGCACGTCCAGGCCCTGCGCGAGCTGGGGATCGCCCGGCTGTCCGAACGGTTCGCGATGCTCGTCTCGGGCGCAGCCGGCCTGTGCGCTCCGGACGAGGAGGCGGTCGCGCACTTCGAGCACGCGCTGTCGGTGCGGGGCGCGGACCGCTGGGTCTTCGAGGCGGCGCGGATCCGTCTGGCCCTCGGTGAGCGGCTGCGGCGTACCGGCGCCAAGGGCCCGGCCCGCGAGTCGCTGACGGCTGCCTTGGACGCGTTCTCCCGGCTGGGGGCCGCACCGTGGGCGGAGCGGGCCCGTAAGGAGCTGCGCGCGACCGGTCAGGCGACCCGGCCCCAGACCACGCCGTCCCTGCTGACGCCCCAGGAGCTGGAGATCGCGCACCTGGCGGCGTCCGGCCTGAGCAACAAGCAGATCGGGGAGCGGCTCTATCTCTCACACCGGACCGTCGGCGCTCACCTGTACAAGATGTATCCGAAACTCGGGATCACCACGAGGGCTGCCATGCGCGACGCGCTGACCGCTCTGGGCGGCGCGGCGTGAGCCGGTGCGTCGGGTACGTGCGGTGTGTGTGCCTCAGGTCCTGCCGAGCTCACCGGCGTCGCCGAAGTCCTTTGTCCGAGGCCAGCCTTGACGTGAGGAGCACGACGATCCGGCTTGTGTGGCGGACGGCATCGCTGACGCGCGAGCTGAAGAAGGCGCCACACGCTCCCCGGTGATACGGGCCGAGCACGACGAGATCCACACCGGTCTCCTCGGCGGCCTGCGGCGTGGTACGGAAGACCCTTCGTCGCCCGAAGGGCGGCCCCGCAGCGTCCGGTGCGTGCTCTCGGCGCGCCGGACGGAATGCCTCGTACTGGGGCGTATTCGGCCTTTCGTCCGGCGCGGCGAGAGTGCGTGCCGGGCGTCGCGGGGCAGATGGGACTTCCGAAACCCGCCCTAGCGGGTGCGCACTGCTGAGTGGCGAGCCGGGCTCGGGTCGACGGCGACGACAATGCTCTGGAACATGGGGTCCTTCCCCCTCCTGAGCAGCGCGGGACGCGTCACGCGTGCGGGAACGAACTGGGCCGACCCAGGTCCCGCGGGGTGTTCGAGTCGCTGGACGGCTGCGTGTCGGCGTGCAGTCGACTGTGCGGAAAGGCCGCGAGGTCGGCATCGGCCGGCCCGGTGCTCGATGCCGGGGACGTGCAGCACGGTGTCCTGGTGCCTTGCCGCGGGGACGGTACGGGCCCGGAGGGTCCCGGTCCTGACATCCATCCCCACGGCGTCGACAGGCCGTCGAGTCCGCCGTCATGGCATCAACGCCAAGCCCGGCAGGGCGGGTGATCGCCCTGCCGTCACACCAGCCCCTTGAACTCCACGAACTTCGGCTCGCGCTTCAGTGCCGCCCACTCCTCCTTGTAGGGCACGAACAGTTCGCGGGCGGCGTCGGAAAGGGGCGACTTCCAGTCCCGGAAAAACTCGGCCATCATGGCCGTCGTCGTCATCGGCACAGCGCCCGCCTGGACAAGCCTGAGCATCGCGGTGTCGTGAATCTCCTTGGTCGCGTCGCCCACCGCGTCAGCGACCACCGCGACCTCGTAGCCATCGGCCATCGCGTGGACCGCCGGGTAGGCCAGGCACACCGACGTGACGAGGCCCCCCATCACCAGCTTCTTGCGGCCGGTCGCCTTGACCGCCTCCACGAAGGCGGCATCCTCCCAGGCATTCATCTGGGATCGGTCGATCTCCTCGACATCCGGCAGCTCCGCCCGGAGCGTCGAGATGGTGGGCGTGTTGACGCCCATCTCGACGCCGACCGTGCTGAGTACCACCGGGATACCGATGGCCTTTGCAAACTTCGCCAGGTACCGGGCGTTGAGCTCGATGACCCTTCGGTCCTGCTCGAAGATCAAATCGAGCACGCCGTCCTGATAGTCGATCAGCACCAGCGCGCACTCCGACGCATCCCACATGGGCGTGTTCTTCTCAGCCATCACTTTTCCTTTCACGTGGCCTGCTCTCGACAACGAGTCTCGGTGAGGCAGCATGTGCGCCACATCCGTCGCGCGACTGCCGTTCGCCACACGAGTCCGGCACAGTCATTCGACGGCGGTGACGAGCGAAGTGGTCGCCCGACTGCTGACCGCGGGCCTGCAGGGTGCGCCACGCTGGCGTGCGTCGTGGGGGGTGCCGAGTACGGCAGCGATCTGGAAAGCCAGGTCACGGTTGGGAGTGGCGCCACTGCGGCAGGTGTTCGAGCGGGTGTGCCGGCCGGTTGCCGCACCGGGCACGCATGGCGCCTTCTACCGTCGCTGGCGCCTGACCGCGATCGACGGAACCTTGTTCGACCTGCCCGACACGAAGGCGAACGTGAAGGCGTTCGGCCGTCCGACGCGCTCCGGGCGGGGTGAACAGAATGTCGGCTACCCGCAGATCCGCATGGTCGGCCTGGTGGAGTGCGGCACCCACGCCGTATTCGACGCTGCGATCGGCGCTCTGCGCACCGGCGAGCAGACTCTGGCTCGGACGGTCCCGTCCCTGCGGACGGGGATGCTGCTGGCCGACCGTGGCTTCTACAGTGTGGACTCGTGGTGCAAAGCCGCGGTGACCGGGGCTGACCTGCTGAGGAGAGTCCGTAAAGATCTGGTACCGCCTGCGGTCGAGCAACTCCTGGACGGCTCCTACCTCACGGAGATCTTCGACCGCAGCGACATCCAACACACCCGTCGCGGGGTTCCGGTTCGCGCGGTGGAGTACTCCATCACCGGCCGCGAGGGCGTCTACCGGCTCAGCACCACGATCTCGACCCGGACAAGGCCCCCCAGCCGCGGAACTGGCCGAACTCTACGCCCAGCGTGGGGAGTTCGAATCCACCCTCGGTGAGTTCAAGAGCCACCTCGGCGGTTCCCACCTGGTGCTGCGCTCCCAGCACCCCGACGGCGCCCAGTAGGAACTCTACGGCTTCCTGCTCGTCCACCACGCCATCCGGCACCTGATGCACGGGCCGCACTGCAAGCCGATCACGATCCCGACCAGATCGCCTTCACCCGCTCACTGCGCGTCGTGCGCCGCCAGGTCACCGACCAGGCGGCGTTTTCCCCCAGCAGACTCGCCCGCGCGGTAAAGCAACCCACGCTGAGCTCCTCGAACGTCTCCTGCCACCGCGACGCCGCCGTGCCACCCTCGCGTCATCAAACGCAAAGTCGCCGGCTGGCCCCTCAGACGCGCAGCCCAGCACGTTGCAGACCACCCACGCGCCTCGGTCATCACCATCGTCAATGCCACCAAACCCAAACGAATTAAGCGGACAAAAGCCCCTAAGTCGCTGGTATTGGGGCTAATGAGTGCGGAGCACTGCGAAAAGGTCAAAGGGCATGTTGATCCTTGGAGATCGTGCGGTGGCCGCGGGCCATTGCGCAGACCTGACTTCTGACAGGCGATGCTCGATCAGGCCACGGCCTGGATCGGGGTCGCACGAGGCGGTCGTCCTGGACTGATCCCTCGCTGCGTTTCCTTCACCGAACGACGTTGTCCTCATCACGGTGCCTCAAGCGGCGCCCCGGCGCATTCCTCCCTGCCCCATTCCCAGTCAGGGGAGCGGCGGCGTCGAGGCCGCCGCGTCGGTATGGCACTCTGCTAATCTGTCAGTCATGTCTGGGCTAAGTGATTCGCCAAGCATCTATGGCGTAAAGCGGCCGACGCTGCGCCGTGACGCGTCCCGGAATGCCCGGCGCATCCTTGATGCGGGTCGCGAGGCACTCAGGGAGAATCCGCACGCTTCTGCAGAAGATATCGCCAAAGCGGCAGGGCTCGGAATCGCCACTCTTTATCGCCGATTCCCGACTCGGGATGACCTCGTGCGAGGCGTTATCTGGGATATTTTCGCGACGGATGTCGCTCCGGCTCTGGCAAGGGCGGAGGGCGAAAGGGACCCGCGCACAGGTCTACGCATTGCGTTTCAGGCGGTCATGAGGACGTCTGCTCATGAGCGCATTGATTTTCCAGTAGGGATGACACTGGAAATAGCACAGTCGTTTCTCGGCCCCACAAGCCGATTGATCCAGCGCGGCCAGGAGCAGGGTCTCCTGCGACCCGACCTTGATCCGGAGAAGGATACGTTGCGTCTCCTTCTCATGCTCCTGAGCGTACTGCCCACGTTCAGCCACCAAAGCGGAGGATGGAACCGCTACCTAGAACTCGTCATGGAAGCGCTGACCCTCACCCCCATGGAGCCCCTTCCACCGGCTGAACCCATTATCGATCCGTTTAAGCATGCATGAGGAGTTGCGTAAGCCAGGGTGTGGCCCAGCTTTGCGGTGGTCTTCTCCCGGGGACGGCGGTGTGCTGGCATTCGGCGGCCTCGACCACAGCCTCGGCCAGGGATCCCGCGTTGCGGACCTTGCGCTGACCAGCCACTTTGCGAACGTGTGACTCCCGGTCCGGCGAGCCTGGCCCGCAGACCTGAACACCGCCCTGCGGCCGTTCATCTGCACGAAGACCGCCGCCGAGATCCTCGACAAAGTCGCCAAGTTCTGCCGCCCGATCTCCGGCTCACGTTACCAGCGGCGGGGACAGGGGGCCTGTACGCCAGGGTTGACCTGCTTCGGGTTGGCGAGGCGGTTCCGCTGAGGGCCCACTCACGGCTCGCCGTCACCCGTGAGCGCTACCGCCGATTGGAGCATGCGGAGGGGTGGCGCGTGCAAAGGCTTTGATGGCGGACGCGGTCCTCTCATCGGCCGGGATCCACATCTGGAGCCATTGACCCGCCTCCCCGACGAGAAGCACCTCGGTAGTGATGCCCAGGATTCCAGCATCGGGGTGAGAGAAACTTGTGCCGGAAGGCCGCGTGCATACAGCAACCGGGTGGGCAGCCCATCGCGACGTAAACTCGGAGACCACGTTCAAGTCGTCGACTAGGGCGCGGAACTCATCAGCGCTACCCCAGTCCGGTTGGGCAGCCCGCAGCCAGCCGACCAGCTCGTCCGCCTTGGCGGCCCAGTCGCTCTGGGTGAATATCCCGCGCGCCATAGGGTTCTGGAAGTGGTAGCGAATCAAATTGGGCGACTCCTCATCCAGCAATCCCAGCGGCCTGACCACGGCTTCCCATGCGCTGTTCCATGCCACAACGTTGCAGGTCGGCCCGAACACGCTCGCCGGCGTGGGATCGAGGTTGTCCAGCAGCGTACGCACCGTGGGCCGTGTGTCATCGCTGACCTGACGGGGAGGCGGCAAGAGCGCAGCGCTGTGACGTTTCATGGCCAACGTCGCAAGGTGCTGCTTCTCGCTGTCGGAGAGCTGCAGCGCCTCGGCAAGCGCGGCGAGCACCGCATGTGAGGGATTGGTATCCCGGCCCCGTTCCAGCCGTTCCAGGTACTCGACACTCAGACCGGCGAGCGCTGCGAGCTCCTCCCGCCGCAACCCAGGGGTCCGCCGCCGGCCAAAGGAGGGCAAACCCACTTGCTCGGGTCTCAGTTGCTCCCGGCGCGAGCGCAGGAACAGCATCTCGCCCACCCTGATCGCCTCTGCAAACTCAGTCATCGGCGAGCGCACTCTCCCACACCGAAGATTCCGAACCGCATGTCCACCTCACTCTTTCCAACGGGGCGTCAAATTACTGCAGGGATGCCCCCGGTCAGGGTTTCCGGCGACACCCAACGCAGCGACAACCAATGCAAAAATCGAGCTGCCCACACGTCGCACCCCGGTCAGAGCGGACACCCGTGACCGCAGCCGCCAGATGGACGTTTCACCCTCGGCGTCCCGGTCCACGTGACGACCTCTCGGTCCCGTCTCGTCCCGGGACGGTCGGCGAGCCGGCCTGCCGATCCAGCAGTCGAGGCCGATCTTCGCCAACCCACCTGGGCCGGCTCTTGCCACTCGCCTCGCATGCGATGCGTCAACTTTGACAGGCACACTTTAGTTTTGCAAATCAGACGTCGCGGATGCGGCGATCTTGCGATCAGAGGCAGTTCCCTGGGATACCGACCATGCCGACATACCGAACCATTCAGCCATCCTTCAAGAATCAACCAAAACTATTAAGTGAAATTTTCGCTTTGCTCGCCGCACCGTAAGAGGTGTGAACGTATGCAACCGCTTCCGCGGCTCCTGCGCCCCGCCCCTGCCCTAACGCACCGAGGCCCGCCGCGGCCTTCGAATGGACCTGTGGACCCGTGGATCTGCGGACACCCCTTGCGTCACCGCGCCGACCGCCGTATCCACGCTGGCCACCAACTCGTAGAGCCACCACTCGGGAGAGAGAACTATGTCCAGCAACACTCTCGACTTCACCGGTCAGAAGGTCATCGTCATCGGCTGTACCAGCGGTATCGGCTGGCCTCCGCGCGCCGTGTCCTCGAGGGTGGCGGCAGCGCCGTCGTCACCGGCCGGAGCGAGATCAGCGCCGCCAAGGCCGTGTCCGAGCTGGCCGGATTCGGCACCGCCGTCGGCCTGGCCGCCGACCCGTTCGACCGCGCCGCCGTGGACCGCCTGCGCAACACCCTGACCGAGGAGCACGCCGACGCGACCCTCCTCGTCGACGCTGCCGGCGTCTTCGATCCGAAGTCCTTCCTGGAGCACACCCAGGAGGCTTCTCAGCCAGTCGATCCCGCAGTAGATCAAGTTGCTCCTCCCCTTCGGCGCTGGCATCTGCGCTGGTCACGAGCGCATGCGGGCCACGCGGCTCCCTAATTCCAGGACTCTTCGGTCCGACATCTCACAGCCGTTCGCGGCACCAGCGCGTCCCACGGGCCTCGGTCTTGTCCAGAGCTCAAGGCTCGGGATTGGTAAGAGGTCACCGTGTAACGGGCTCGCACCACCAACTCCAACGAGTGAATACGCCGCGGGTGGTGGCGGCCGTAAAGACGACGAACGTCACCGCTCTACCTAGCCTCGCGCTTTTACGAGGTGGGCTGTCCAAGAGTTGATCAGAAACACGGAAAGTGCCCTTGACCTGCAACGATAGGACTTGCTGAGGGTCCTGTTGGCTGCAAGGAAAAGAGCACTTTCCAGGTGAGAGAGCCTATCTCGTCGTACCCACGTGTCCGTGTCCAGGGAGACGGTCGGCAGGTGGTCTCGCAGGCCGGTGCGGTCCTGCTGCTGGAGACGGTCCGCAAGACGAGCCTTGACCAGGCGATTTCCGCAGCTCTGACGCCTTGGCGCAAACCGCGGGCCGTCCACGATCCCGGCAAGATCCTTCTGGACGTCGCCATGGCGGTCGCACTGGGCGGGGACTGCCTCGCGGACGTCGCCATGCTGCGGTGTGAGCCGGCCGTCTTCGGCGCGGTCGCCTCCGCCCCGACCGTCTCCCGCCTGATCGACGCCCTCGCCGCATCCGGCGAGAAAGCCCTGCAGGCCATCCGGTCCGCACGCTCCGAAGTCCGTCATCGTGCCTGGTCGTTGGTCGGCGAGAACGCTCCGGACACCGGCGGTCAGGTCACCGTCGACCTCGACGGCGTCCTCGTGCTCGCCCACTCCGACAAGCAGGACGCGGCCGCGACCTGGAAGAGGACCTACGGCCATCACCCGCTGACGGCCTTCGTCGACCACGGACCAGGCGGAACCGGAGAGCCCGTCGCCACCCTCCTCAGACCAGGAAACGCGGGCTCCAACACCGCCGCCGACCACATCACCACCACCCAACTCGCCCTGGCCCAACTGCCCAAGCGCTACCGGCGAGGACGGCAGACACTGATCCGCACGGACTCCGCCGGCGGCACCCACGACTTCGTGTCCTGGCTCGCGAAGCGGGGCCGATGGCTGTCCTACTCGGTCGGCATGACGGTCACCGAAGCGATCCACGAACATGTGCTGAAGGTCCCCGCCTCGGCTGGACCCCGGCCGTCGAGGCCGACGGGGAGGCCCGGGACGGGGCCTGGGCCGCCGAGCTCGCCGGCACGCTCCTTAGCGGCTGGCCCAAGGGCATGCGGCTCATCGTCCGCAAGGAACGGCCCCATCCCGGCGCCCAGTTGAGGATCACGGACGCGGACGGCATGCGGATCACGTGCTTCGCGACCAACACCACCGGCCGGCCGATCGCCGAGCTCGAGCTGCGTCACCGGCTCCGGGCACGGGCCGAGGACCGGATCCGGGCCGCCCGGGCCACCGGCCTGCGCAACCTGCCCCTGCACGACACCGCCCAGAACCGGGTCTGGATGGAGATCGTCCAGATCGCGCTCGACCTGCTGGCCTGGATGCCCATGCTCGCCCTGACCGGCCGGGCGAGGCTCTGGGAACCGCGTCGCTTGCGGTTCCGCCTGTTCTCCGCAGCCGGCCAGCTCGTCACCACCGGTCGGCGCAGGATTCTCCGCCTCGCCCGGCACTGGCCCTGGACCGGCGAGATCACCGCTGCCCTTGAACGGCTCGCGCTCCTGCCCAACCCCGGCTGACCAGCAACCCACCGTCCCTGCGACAGCATCACCCGCCCCGGGCAGTGGAACCCGGCGCCCACCCGACGCGACAGCCGGGCCACCGGCCTGCCCGGCATCAACACCGGACGGCAAAAGGGTCCACCGACTCCGTCGGCGGCCCATCACGAAAGATCGAGGTTAGAGAGCATCTGATCAATGTTCAGGCCGTTGTAGCGGTCATGTTCGTTGCGATTCGCCAGGTTGGCACGGATTCTCCCGTCAGTTCGCGCGACATTTTCTTAGCCATCGCCCAGTGGATCATCGTCCGGGATCTCTGAGGCAGGGCTTCGTAGTCGGATCCGGCACCCCATCCCGCTGGCGGCGAAGGTGCTCCCAGCCCGTCACTCCTTGCGGCTGTACGAGGTATGCGACCTCCAGGCCCGCACGTATGCGGCACTGGGCGAGTGGACAGCCGCGGCGACAGCCCTGCGGGCTGCCCATCACACGCCACGATCCAGAACTCGCAGCCGTAACCGCTGCACTGGCTGATTCCTACGAGGCCAGGCAATGACAGGCGTCCGGACTGCGGAACGCCTCCGTCACCGGGCCCCCTGGGCCCCCTGCGACCGCTGGACAGCGAGGGCCACCAGCGCCTCCACCATCAGGTCGATGACGCTCTCGAACGACTGGTCCCGGCGTCGCGCGCTGACCAGCAGCCCCTCGAAGAGCACGTGCATCGTCTCGACGATCGGGCCGGCATCCGTTCCCTCGGGCAATGTGTCCTCGACGAGCGCCAGCAGATGGGCGTCCAGCATCTTCTGCGACTGCTCGTAGAACTCCGCCAGGGCCGGCGACGCGGCGAGGCGCTCGTAGCCCTCGCGGTGCAGGGCCCGGTGGGGCTCCATGTCCGCCAGGAACTTCACCAGCACCTTGCGCGAGTCCCCGGCCACCACCGGATCGCTCTCGATACGGGCCATCTCCCCCTCGACGAGGGACTTCAGGGCGGCCGCGAACAGGTCGTCCTTGGTCGGGAAGTACCAGTGCACCGCGGCCGGCACGACCCCGACGCCGCGGGCGATCTGGGCGACGCTCGTTCCGCGGTAGCCGCGGTCGAGGAACAGCTCGAGGGCCTTGGCCACGATCTCGGCCTGGCGCTCTTCCTTGGGGATGTTCTGGCGATTCTTCGGCATGGTCCGGCAATTCTACGGGTCATCGGGCGTCCCTCTTGACTATAGACCAAGAGATCTCTTAACTATCGACCAAGAGATCCGGAGCGGGCGTCAGCGGCCCGTTCCCCCGACACCGGCCGACCGGCCGGCCCGCGCCCCAGCGGCGCACACACGGAGGTGCGGAATGCGCTTGTACAGCACTGACCAGGGCATCGCCCGCGAGGACGAGCCCGGGGAGCTCGCATTTCTCGATCTGCCCTTCCCCGACCTTGGCGAGCTGCTGCGCTCCGAAGGTGACCTCGAGAGCGTCCGCACGGCCCCGGCGACCGGGCGCAAGGCGCTGGCGGACGTCGCCGTCCGCGCCCCGGTGGCCCGGCCCGGCAAGGTGATCGTCGTCGGCCTCAACTTCGCCAGCCACGCCGACGAGACCCGCGAGGCCCTCAAGGCCATGGGCCGCGAACTCAAGCTGCCCACAACCGCGCCGTTCCACCTCGCCGCCGGCTCGTCCGTCATCGGCCCCGGGCAGCCGATCGTGCTGCCCGCGGCCGCGCCCGAGCAGGTCGACTACGAGGGCGAGGTCGCCGCCGTGATCGGCACCCGGGCCACGGACGTCGCCCCGGCGAACGCCTGGCGCCACCTCGCGGGCCTGACCGTCGTCAACGACGTGTCGGCCCGGGACATCCAGATGCGGTCCATGGGCGGCGCCGATCCGGCCGCCTCCGTGGGGCTCTCCAAGAGCCTGGACACCTTCAAGCCGCTGGGACCGTGCCTGGTGACGGCCGACGAGTTCAGCGAGCCGCTCGACCTGGGCATCCGGACCCGGGTCAACGGGGACCTCCGCCAGGACGACCGTACGACCGGCTTTCTGCACCCCGTCTCCGAGCTGGTCTCCCGCGTCTCGCACTGGATGACCCTCGAACCCGGCGATGTGCTCTGCCTGGGCTCCCCCCGGGGCGCCGGGGCCTTCTCCGGACAGTTCCTCGCCCCCGGCGACACCGTCGAGATCACCGTCGAGCGGATCGGCAGCCTGCGCAACACCGTGCAGGGCTGACGTAGCACCGCCACCCCACCCAGGCCCCACGACCCGCTACTCATAACGACCCGCTACTTACCGGAAGACCAAGCTCGTGGCAACAGCGCTCCACCGCATCGGCCGTTTCTCACTGGCGCATCGCCGCCTCGTCATCGCCCTCTGGATGGCGGTCCTCGCCGCCGTCGTAGCGTCGGCCGTCTCCTTCGGCGGCTCGACGACCAACTCGATCACCGTGCCCGGGACGCAGTCCCAGGAAGCCATCGACGAACTGCAGCAGGACTTCCCCGAGAGCCATGTGGGTTCCGCCCAGGCGCGCGTGGTCTTCCAGGCGCCCGAAGGGCACCGGGTGACCGAGCGCCCGTACGCCCAGGCCATCCGCGAGGCGGTCGACGAACTCGGCAGGGGCCACGACGTGGCCGCCGCCACCGACCCCTTCGACCGCGCCGCCCCGGGCGTGTCGAAGAACGGCCTGGTGGCCCTCTCCCAGGTTCAGTACGAGGTGGCGTCGGCCGAGCTCGAGGAGCCGGACCGGGAGGCGGTGCACGACGCCGCCGGGATCGCCGAGCGGGCCGGGCTCACCGTCAAGGCCGGAGGCGACGCGATGTCCGCGCCGCCCGAGGTCGGCAGCACCGAGGTCATCGGTGTCGTCGTGGCCCTGATCGTGCTGATCATCACCTTCACCTCCCTCGTCGCCGCGGGCATGAACCTCCTCATAGCCCTGATCTCGGTGGGGATCAGCTACACCGCGATCCTCGCCCTCACCGGCAGTGTCGAACTCACCTTCACCGCTCCGATCCTGGCCCTGATGCTGGGCCTCGCCGTCAGCATCGACTACACCCTCTTCATCGTGTCCCGGCACCGCCACGAGCTGGCGGACGGCCGGACGGTCCAGGAGGCCGCCGCACGGGCGGTCGGTACGGCCGGCAGCGCGGTCGTCTTCGCCGGTGCTACCGTGATCATCGCGCTGTGCGGGCTGGCCGTCACCGGCATGCCCATGCTGATCGCCATGGGTCTTTGCGCCGCCGGCGCCGTCGCGATCGCCGTCCTCGTCTCCCTCACCCTGGTGCCCGCCCTGCTCGGGGTCGTGGGGAACCGTGTCACGGCGCGGGCGGTGCAGCGCCGCCCGGACGGCGCGGAGGAGGGCGGCGAGCGGTCCATGGGCCGGGTCTGGGCCCGGCTGGTCACCCGCCGGCCCAGGACGTTCATCCTCGTGGCGCTCGCGGTGATCGGCGTCCTCGCCGTCCCGGTCAAGGATTTCGACACCGCGCTGCCCAGCGACGGCACCCGGCCCGTCGGCACCGAACTCCGCGACTCCTACGACCTGATCAGCGACCACTTCGGTCCGGGTCTGAACGGTCAACTCGTCGTCGCCGTCCAGGGCGACGGGGCCGGTGCCGCGGCCCGTGCGGTCGCGAAGGAGGCGGCCGGGCTGACGTCCGTCGCGGCTGTCACCGAGCCGGTGGCCAACCGGGCCGGCGATGTGGCCCTGCTGACGGTCGTTCCCGGGACCGGGCCCACCAGCGCCGCCACCCAGGATCTGGTGCAGGACATCCGCGACCGGTCCGAGGGCTGGACGGGGAAGAGCGGAGCCGAGGTGAAGGTCACCGGGGTGACGGCGCTGTCGCTCGACACCGACGACAAGCTCGGCGCCGCGCTGCCGCCGTATCTGCTTCTCATCATGGGGCTTTCGCTGATCCTGCTGGTCATGGTGTTCCGGTCGGTCACCGTCGCGCTCAAGGCCGCATTCGGCTTCCTGCTCAGCGTCGCCGCCACCTTCGGCGCCACGGTGGCCGTCTTCCAATGGGGATGGCTCTCCGAGGTGTTCGGCATCGAGCAGACCGCGCCGCTGTTCAGCATCCTCCCCATCCTGCTGATCGGCGTCCTGTTCGGTCTCGCCATGGACTACGAGGTGTTCCTGGTGTCCCGGATGCGCGAGGAGCACGTCCACGGGCGCCCGCCCAAGGAGGCGGTGGTGAACGGATTCGCCTACAGCGCCCGGGTGGTGACCGCCGCCGCGATCATCATGATCGCCGTGTTCGCCGGCTTCGTCTTCTCCCACGACAACACCATCAAGTCCCTGGGGTTCTGCCTGGCCTTCGGGGTGCTGATCGACGCGTTTGTCGTGCGGATGACCGTCGTGCCCGCCGTGATGGCGCTGCTCGGGCGGGCCGCCTGGTGGCTGCCGCGCGCGCTGGACCGGGTGCTGCCGCGGCTCGATGTGGAGGGCGAGTCGCTGGACCGTACGCCGGCCCGCACGGCCGAGCCGGTCCCCTAGACGCTCGGACGGCGCGACGGGCTCGCGATGGTGAGCACCGGACCCGGCCTCGTCGGTGACGGACGGTCACGGCGTGGACGGTGACGGTGCTCGCCATCGTTCGTCCGCATCGGGTTCGGAGGTCACCGACCCTGCCGGGCGGTGGTCATGGACCCCATGAGCAGGACCGCGCGTCGCCTGCTCAACCCCCGCCCAGGATTGCCATCAGGCGGTTGCGGCGGCCTACTACAACGCTCGGCGGCGGTGTACGGCGGTCCAGCGCCCGGAGCACCGTCGCGACGACCTGCTGCGTGGACTGGCGTTTGGATCCGCCGTCCGCGGCATCGGTGCCGACGACGTCGAAGAACTCGGTGTCGGTCGCACCGGGAGACAGCGCGAGTACGCGCAGACCGGTGCCGCGGGATTCGTACCACAGGGCCTCGGTGAAGCTCAGCACGAACGCCTTGGCAGCCCCGTGGACGGCCATGTTGGCGACGGGGAGATACGCGGCCATGCTCGCGACATTGACCACCACCCCATGGCCGGCGGTCCGCAGCGGCCCGATGAACGCCCGGGTGATGTCGACCACGCTCGCGACGTCGACGCGGATCTCCTCCCGCAGCCGGTCCGGGTCCTCCGTGTGGAACGGGCCGAAGGTGCCGAAGCCGGCGTTGTTCACGTCGCTCGTCACGCTCAGGCCGCGCCGGGCCACCTCTTCGGCGAGGGCACGCCCCGGGGCGGGCACGGGAGGGCTGTCCCCCGGACGCCGTGGGCGGCGGCGACTTCGGCGGCCAGCTTCTCGAGCCGTTCCCGGCGGCGGGCGACGAGGACGACATCCGAGCCGCGCTGGGCGATCCGGCGGGCGAACTCCGCGCCGATCCCCGCCATGTCCCAGCTACGGGCCAGGGCGCTCGTCGCCTGCGCCCTGGCCTGCACCGAAGTCGCCACGGAGAGCTGGGTCCGCAGCGGGGGTGCGGTCGACATGGAGCGGGCCTTCGGCTAGGCGATCGCCGCGGTCCGCGGATAGGGCGCCGCATTTCCGCGGTCGGATCCCCCCGGCGCCCAGCGGCTCGGTACGGGCGCGCCCGCACCGGCCATCTCCTCCACCGCCCCTCACGTCGCGCCGTCCGCCGCTGGGGCGTTGAGTGGCCGGGCGGCCAGGTGGGCGAGCGCGGACCGGTGAAACGCCTCCGGCTGCTCCCACTGCGGCCAGTGGCCGGCGCCGGAGATCAGCTCGAACCGGCCGCCGGGGATCTTCGCGGCCATCTCCCGTCCCGCCGAAGCGGGGCCCGACGGATCGTCGGAGGTCCAGATCACCAGGGCGCCCCGGGGCACTGCGGCGAGTTCGGCGTCCGTGATGAGGTTCCGCAGCCGTACCGCCGGGTCCTGCAGGCACATGATGTGGCGCATCGACGCGGCGAAGCCCGGCCGGGCGTACAAGGCCCGCCGCACTTCGACGAGTTCGTCCGTCACGGACGCGGGGTCCGCCATGAGCCAGGCGAGCCGGGAGCGGATGAGTTCGGGGGTCGGCCGGTCGACGGCGAGGAAGGACAACGCGCGGATCGTCCGCATCACCTCCGGATCGGCCATCGTGCCGCCGGGAGTGTTGAGGACAAGCGTCCCCGTGCGGTCCGGGTGCGAGGCGGCGAACTTGACGGCGATCCAGCCGCCCAGCGACTCCCCGCTGAGATGGGCGCGGCCGATGCCGAGGACGTCCAGCAGTTCGCGCAGATGCCCGACGTAGGCGTCGGTCTCCAGGTCCGTGAGGGCGTGGCTGGTGTAGCCGTGGCCGGGCAGGTCGTACGCGACGACCCGGTGGTGCCGGGCCAGTTCGCGGATGTTCCGGGCGTACGCCTCGAGGTGCCCGCCGGTGCCGTGCAGCAGCACGAGCGGTTCGCCCTCCCCGGCCTCCAGGACCCGGGTGTGCCAGGACCCGACGGGGACGCGGCGGCTCGTCAGGCCGGTGAGGGACGCGGCGATGGACGGCCGGCCGGTCACGCGACCACCGGGGCCGGGGCCGTCGCCGCCGTCGCGGCCGCCGTCTCGAGCGCGTGCGTGACCTCGTGGGTCGTGGCGATCTCGCCGAAGAGCCTGAGGGAGGCGATGGACGCCTCGTGGGCGGCTTCGTCGGTGGTGGAGCAGGCGTCGCTCACCACGACGGTGCGGTAGCCGAGGTCGCAGGCGGAGCGCGCGTTGCTCTCCACCGATCCGTTGGTCGCGACGCCGGCGAGGACCACGGTGGTGATCCCGCGGCCCCGCAGTACGGCGTCCAGCGGGGTCGCGACGAAGCCGGAGACCCGCTGGTGGGTGATGACCGGATCCTCTTCCCGGGGGGCGAGTTCGGGCACGATCGCGGCCTCCGGGCTCCCATCGGTCAGCCGCTTGTTGCGCTGGACCAGATCCAGGAGCGGGGCGTTGGCCACCATGTCGGTGTAGCCGGGCCGCCAGGCGATGCGGGTGTGGACGACGAGGGCGCCGCTCGAGCGTGCGGCGTCGGCGAGGGCGGCGATGTGCCCGACGACGTCGCGTACGGCCGCCTGCTCGGCGAAGAGGGAGGAGAAGGCTCCGCCTTCGCTGACGATGTCGCGCTGCATGTGCACCGCGACCAGGGCGGTGCGACGGGGATGGAGGTGCATGGTGCGTTCCTTCTGTGACCGGTGTCGTCGGACAGGGAGGGCTCAGCGCACGGCGGTCGCCGCATGCCGAGGGAGCGCCGTGGTGACGGCGAAGCCCGCGATCCACTCCGGGATGGGGCGGTAGTAGCTGGCGGTCACCGCGTAGGGGCCCTGGGCGGACAGTGCGGCGTAGGCGGCGATCCAGGTGCGGACCTCGTGCGCGGAACTGCCCGCCTGTTCCGTCATCCGGTCGTTGCTCCAGGCGTCGAGCCGCCGCAGGTCGCCGGAGGTCAGCACGGAGAGCAGGGCGCGGTCCCACTGGGGGTTCAGCGGACGCATCACGGGCCGGCCGGCGGCGAACTCCCGCGCGGCGAGCCGCGCCTTGCGCTCGCGGTCGGCGCGCTGGTCGGCGGGGAGGTCGCCGCCGGCGACGATGCGTTCGGCCACCTGCTCGTCCGCGCCGTCGAGCCGGGGCATGGGCGGGTCGTGCGACAGCCCGCCCGACGCGACGAGCAGGACGCGGCGACCGGTCGCCTCCGCCGCGCCGCCCAGTGCCTCGCCGAGCCGGCGGATCCGGGACAGCGGGCAGAGGGGGGTGGCGATCGCGTTGATGAATACCGGTACGACGGGGATGGAGTCGATCGATCCGAAGAGGATCTGCAGGGGCTGGGTGAAGCCGTGGTCGACGTCCATGCGCTCGGACAGCGCGATGTCGACCCCGTCCGCCAGCACCCGTTCGGTGAGGGCGCGGGCGGCCTCGCGGTCGACCGACAGCGGTCCCGCCGGGGTGTCGTAGTCGCCGATGGAGCGGGCGGCGGCGCCGATGCAGAACGGCGGCATCAGGCGGTAGAACATGCCGTTGTAGTGGTCGGGCGAGAAGACGATCACGAGGTCGGGGGCGAATCCGGCGGCGAAACGGCGCGCGCCGTCGAAGGCCCACCCCACCTCCTCCACGATGTGCTCGGCCGGCCGGTGGCTGGTGAGCAGCGGTGAGTGCGACATCGCGATCAGCGCGAGGGGCATGGGGTTCCTTTTCCGGCGGCTACCAGCGCGCCGACAGCAGCCAGTCGTACGGGAGATCGGCCGTTCCGGGCGGTGCCTCGTCCCGCGCGAGGGCGGCGAAGGCGCCGCGCGCGTACAGCAGCGGCTCGCCGTCCCCGGTGGCCAGGTCCCGCACCCGGCCGACGACGATGGAGTGGTCGCCTCCGGCATGCGTGACGTCCAGGTCGCATTCGATACGGGCGAGGGCACCCGTGATTCGCGGGATGCCGTGCCGGCCCGGTGAGGTGGGGAGGCCGGCGAACCGGTCCGCCCCCGGGCGGGCGAACACCGCGGCCACATCACGCTGGTGAGCGGCCAGCACGTTGACGGTGAAGCCGGGAGCCCGCTCCAGGGCCCGCTGCACGGGGCGTCCGGTGCCGACGCACACCAGCACCAGCGGCGGGTCGAGGGAGAGCGAGCAGAACGCGCTGACGGTGCAGCCGGCCGGTTCCCCCGCGGGCCCGAGCGTGGTGATGACCGTGACACCGGTGGCGAAGTGCCCCATGGCGTAGCGCATGAGGCCCGGGGCGACCGCCGTGGACTCCACGTGCTCACTCCCCGTCCGGGCCGGCTGGCCCCCGGACCGCGGCGACGGCCGCCGCGGGGTCGCCCGCCAGCTCCAGGGCCCGGTCGACGAGGCGGAAGGCGGCATCCTTGTCGTGGGTCAGGTAGTTGCCGGCGAACAGGCGCACCGGATCGCCGGCGTAGTAGCGCTCGTACTGCAGCGCGCGCTGGCCGAAGGCGTCGCCGCACAGGTCCCAGGCAAGTTTGTAGAGCCGTATCCGGTCGACCGACCGCAGGCCGTCCGCGCCCTGGTAATAGCGCTCGATGTCCGGGCCGACGGGGCCGGTGAAGTCCTCGGCCGACGGCATCATCAGCAGGCCGCCGGCGCCCAGGGTCTGCAGGGTCTGCACCAGTGCCGGGTAGGCGGTGGACAGATGCATGCGCAGCGTCTGCATGGGTGCGAAGCGGGGGCGTACGGCTCCGGTGCCGGAGCGCTCGTACTCGCTCTCGGCCGCGACGATCAGCGACCGGCAGATCTCGGTGGCCGCGACGGCCTCGCCGAGCTTCTGTTGGACGTGCAGGAAGCCGTCGATCCCGACCGCCTGGGCCAGGCGCATCATGAGGCCGGTGATGAACCGCATCTTCACCAGGCCGCGGACACCGGTCTGGTGGGCGGTGTGCTGGCGCACGTTCGTCTCGGCGTAGAGGGCGTTGGCCAGTTCCACGTCGCCGTGCAGGAAGACCCGGTCCCAGGGCACCAGCGCATCGTCGAAGACCACCAGGCAGTCGGCCTCCTCGAAGTGCGCGGAGAGGGGGTGGTCGAAGGTGTTGCGGGTGCCGTCGTCGAAAGGCTGGCGGCTGATCAGCCGCAGCCCGGGGGTGTCGATGGGGAGCGCGAAGACGGCCGCGTGGCGCTCCTGGCCCGGCTTCAGGCCGGGCAGGCTGTAGATCAGCAGTTCGTCGGCCATCGGCGCCAGGGTCGCGAGCATCCGCGCCCCGCGGAGGACGAGCCCGTCCGCGGTCTCCTCGACGACGCCCATGTGCAGGTACGCGTCGCCCTGTTCACCGGACGGCCTGCTGCGGTCGTTCTGCGGTGTGACCAGCGCGTGTGTCAGGAAGAGGTCGTTGTCGCGGACGTACTCCAGATACCGCTGCACGTTGTCGGCGTAGCGGTCGCCGAGCCGCGCGAAGACGCCGGGTTCGTCGGCGAAGGCCATGACGGTGGTGTTGAGGAAGTCCGGGGAGCGGCCGAGCAGCCCGAGCGTGGCCTCCGACCAGAGGTGGAAGGCGCGGCGGCGGGCGACCAGGTCCTCGTACGACCTCGGGGGCACGAAGGAGATCCCCACCGGCCCCCGGGGCCCGGGCCGGGTGAGTGTGCCGGCGTACGCGGGGTCGTGCTGCATGTCGTAGAGGCGCGCGATCTGCTCGATGGGGCGGCGCAGTGCGGGATGGCGGGTGACGTCGGCGACGCGTTCTCCGCGAATCCACACCTCGCGGGGGGTCTTCTGCAGGCGCTCGATGTACTGCGCCCCGGTCCGTACAGTCATGCGGTTCCTCGGGGGAGACGTGGGTGCGGGTTCTCCTGCCGGTGACCGCGCCGGGGTGCGAAGAGTGCGGCGCCCCTGCACTGAATGTCACCGGCAGCTTCTCTCTTATCTGTCAGCCAAGAGAACTCTAGGTGCGCTCTTAAATAGCAGTCAAGAGATCTGCCCCGACTCCTCTTGACTGCAAGTTAAGAGCCTGCCTAGAGTTCTCTTGACCGATAGACAAGAGAGTGGAGGAGGTCGCCATGGCATCCCCGGTCAAGCTCGCGCATGTCGTGCTGAGGACCAGCCGGCCCAAGGAGATGTGCGACTGGTACATCGAGGCCCTGGAGGGCCGGGTCGCGTTCGCCAACGAGTCGATGGCGTTCATGACCTACGACGACGAGCACCACCGCCTCGCCTTCGTGGAGACCGGCGCCTCCGAACGGCCCGACGACCGCCACACCGGCCTGCACCACATCGCGTTCACCTACGCGTCGCTGCGCAACCTGCTCGACAACTACCGGCGTCTCGCCGTCCTCGGCGTCGAGCCGTTCTGGTGCGTGAACCACGGCGGCACGACATCGATGTACTACGCCGACCCCGACGGGAACTCGGTCGAGCTGCAGATCGACAACTTCGACACCGTCGCCGAGGTGGACGCCTTCCTGACGTCCGGCGTGTTCGAGGAGAACCCGATCGGCACCAACTTCGACCCCGAGGAACTGCTCGCCCGGCTGGACGCCGGCGAGGAGGCGCGCGCCCTGGTGAGGCCCTCGTGAGCCCGTACACCGCGCCCGTCGTCATCATCGGCGCGGGGCCCGTCGGGCTCGCCACCGCGCTGGTCCTCGGCCGCCACGGGGTGGCCAGCGTCGTCGTGGAACAGCACGAGGGCATCAACCCGCACCCCCGCGCCCACGTCGTCAACACCCGCTCGATGGAACTGCTGCGGCAGTGGGGCATCAGCGAGGCGGTCCAGGACGACGCCGTCGATCCCCAGCGGATGCTCAACATCCTCTGGAAGGACACCCTGGCCGGCGAGGAGTTCGGCCGGGTCAGCCTGACCGACGCGGCGGAGGAGGAGATCCTGCACCGCCTGGCGGCGTCACCGGTCATGGCCGCGTCCTGCGCGCAGGACCGCGTACAGCAGCACCTGCTGGACGCCGTCATGGCGCAGGGGCTCACCGATGTGCGCTTCGCGACCCGGGCCACGGAGGTCGAGCAGCACACCGACGGCGTCCGGGTCACCGTGGAGGACGCCGCGGGGCGGCGCGGCATGCACGCGCAGTACCTGGTCGCCGCGGACGGCGCCCACAGCCGTACCCGCGAACAGGCCGGGGTGCGGTGGACCGGCGGGCGCACGATCAGCCAGCAGATCAACATCTACTTCCACGCCGACCTCTCCCCCTGGACCGAGGAGTCTCCGGCCGCCATCGTCTGGACGGTCAACAGCAAGGCCGGCGGCGTCTTCATCTCCATGGACGGCGAGCGCCGGTGGACGTTCAACCGGAACGTCGACCTCGCGGTGGAATCCCTCGCCGACTACTCGCCGCAGCGGTGCGCCGACCTGCTGCGCGCCGCCTCGGGCATCGCCGACCTGGAACCCGAAGTGCGCGCAGTGGGGCCCTGGGTGCTCTCCACCCAGGCCGCCGACCGCTACCGGAACGGAAGGATCATGCTCGTCGGCGACGCCGCCCACTGCTTCCCCCCGACCGGCGGATTCGGCATGAACACCGGCCTGGCCGACGCGGACAACCTGGGCTGGAAGCTGGCCGCGGTGATCAACGGATGGGCGCCGGTACGGCTGCTGGACACCTACGAGACCGAGCGCAGGCCGGTGGCCCTCAGCAACGCCGAGCACAGCGTGAGCAACGCCCTCCGCCTCGCGGAGACCGGTCTCGGCCCGGCCGGCGCCGAGGTCGTCGCCCGGCTGGAGAGCGACCACGCACCCACCCGCGCGGCCGAGCGCGAGCGGCTGGGCTCGGCCATCCCCGCGCAGCGCCGCCACTTCGACGCCCTGAACCAGGAGATCGGCTACAGCTACGAGCACAGCCCCCTGGTCACCGGTGACGGCACGCCCGCGCCCCGGGGCGCCGACCCCGCCCGCGATTACACGCCCTCGGCCCGGCCCGGCTCCCGGCTGGCGCACGCCTGGATCGAGCACCGCGGAACGCCGGCTTCGACGCTGGACCTCCTCGGCCCGGGCTTCACCCTGCTGACCGGTCCCGACGGGGACCCCTGGGTGCGCGTACTGGAGAAGTGCCGCAGTGCCGTACCCGCCCGCGCCCTGGTCATCGGCGACGACATCGCCGACCCCACGGGGGCGTGCCTTCCGCTGTTCGGCATCGGCTCCGACGGCGCGGTCCTGGTCCGCCCCGACGGCCATGTCGCATGGCGCGCGGCGGGCCTCGACGACTCGACCGTGACCGACCTCGTCGCGGCCCTGGCAGTCGCCACCGGACACACCCCGCCCCAAGGCCCCGCGCAGACCGTCGGCCTCTAGGAACCGAGCCTCACCCGACCCCGATTGGACGACGATGACGAGCACCATCCCGTCGCGGAACGTGTCGTTGCAGGACCGCTTCACCCGGCCCGAAGGCCGCGTCCACCTCTCCGGCGTGCAGGCGCTGGTGCGGCTGATCCTCGACCAGCGGACCGCCGACGAGCGCAACGGTCTGCGGACGGCCGCGCTCGTGTCCGGCTACCAGGGATCCCCACTGGGCACCTTCGACACCGAGTTCGCACGGCAGCGGGCGCTGGCCGACCGGCACGGCATCGTGCTGCGCCCGGGCGTCAACGAGGAGCTGGCCGCAACGGCCGTCTGGGGCTCCCAGCTCACCGACCGCCTCCCCGGCAGCCGCTACGACGGGGTGCTGGGCGTCTGGTACGGGAAGTCACCGGGCGTCGACCGGGCCTCGGACGCCATCCGGCACGGCAACCACATCGGTACCAGCCCCACCGGCGGGGTGCTGGCGCTGACCGGGGACGATCCGACGTGCAAGTCGTCCAGCATCCCCGGGGCGTCCGAGTCGCTGCTGGCCGCCCTGCAGGTTCCGGTGCTCTACCCCGGCAACGTCCAGGAGATCCTGGACCTCGGCCGGCACGCCGTCGCCTGCTCGCGGGCCTCGGGCCTGTGGGCGGCGCTGAAGGTGGTCACCAAGGTCGCGGACTCCAACGGCACCGCCGACGTGGGCCTCGACTGGGCCGAACCGAGGATCCCCACCCGGGAGTGGGAGGGCACGGCGTACCGCCATGTCCCCACCTCCTACTTCGCCGGTCTCGCGCAGGAGCGCACCCTCGATCTGCGTCTGGAGCTCGCCCGGGACTACGCCCGGCTGAACCGGCTCAACACCATCACCCAGAACCCGCCAGGCGCGAAACTCGGCGTGATCGCGGGCGGCACCGCGTACCACGACCTGCGGCAGGCCATCGGCGATCTCGGCATCACCGAACTCCCGCTGCGCATCCTCAAGATCGGCATGCTCTACCCGCTCGAGCAGGACACCGTCCGGGAGTTCGCGAAGGGACTGGACGAGGTCCTGGTGCTCGAGGACAAGGGGCCGTTCCTGGAGCGGCTGGTCAAGGACGCGCTCTACGGCATCTCCGCACCCCCGGTCGTCACCGGCAAGCGCGACGCCACCGGAGCCGAACTGCTGCCCGCCAGCGGGGCGCTGGAGGTCGAGTCGATCACCCGGGGGCTCGGCGCCCGCGTGCTGGCCCACCACGACCACGGCGGGGTCCGGGACCGGCTGGGCCGGCTCGACCGGGTGGCGGGGCGGAGCCTGCCGCTGATCATGCAGCGCACCCCGCACTTCTGCTCCGGCTGCCCGCACAACCTCTCCACCCGGGCGCCCGACGACACCCTCGTCGGGGCCGGCATCGGCTGCCATGTGATGGTGCTAGCCAACCCCGAGGGCCGGGGGAACATCACCGGTGCGACCCAGATGGGCGGCGAGGGCGCGCAGTGGATCGGTATCGAACCGTTCCTGGAGAACCGCCACTTCCTGCAGAACATCGGGGACGGCACCTTCCACCACTCCGGCTCCATGGCGATCCGAGCCGCGGTCGCCGCCGGGGTGAACATCACGTACAAGCTGCTCTACAACGACGCCGTAGCCATGACGGGCGGTCAGCAGATCGAGGGCCGGCTCTCGGTGCCCGAGCTCACCCGGATGCTCGAGGCGGAGGGCGTCCGGAAGATCGTCATCACCGCCGAGGACCCCCGCCGCTACCGCGGCGTCCGGCTGGCGCGGATCGCCGAGGTCCGGCCGCGGCTCGAACTGGAGCGGACCCAGGCCGAACTGGCCGAGATTCCGGGCGTGACGGTGCTGATCCACGACCAGCTGTGCGCCATCGAGAAGCGCCGCGCCCGCAAGCGCGGCACCCTGCCCGACCCGCCGCAGCGCGTGCTCATCAGTGAACGCGTCTGCGAGGGCTGCGGCGACTGCGGGGAGAAGTCCAACTGCCTGTCGGTCGAGCCCGTGCCGACCGAGTTCGGCCGCAAGACCCGGATCCACCAGGGCTCCTGCAACAAGGACTTCACCTGCCTCGAGGGCGACTGCCCGCCCTTCCTCACGGTGGTCCCGCCCCCGTCCGCCGCGGAGGCCCGTCCCGGAGCGCCGGAGCTGCCCGACACCGACCTGCCGGACCCCACCCCCTGCGTGCCCGCCGACGACGTCCGCATCCGCATGGTCGGGGTCGGCGGTACGGGCGTGGTGACGGTCAATCAGGTCCTGGCGGTGGCCGCGATGATCGACGGCCGCCACACCAGCGGCCTCGACCAGACGGGCCTGGCGCAGAAGGGCGGACCCGTCGTCTCCGACGTACGGATCTCCACCCGGCCCCTCGAGGGCGGCGTCACCGCTCCGCAGACCAGCGCGCACGTGCTGCTCGGATTCGACCTGCTCGGCGCCGCCGCGGCGCACAACCTGGCGGTCGCCGACCCCGACCGCACCGTCGCCGTCGTCTGCTCCGACATCACCCCGACCGGGCGGATGGCCACGGACGTGTCCACCGCCGCACCGGACGCCGGGGCGGCGCTGGCCGCGGTCGACTCGGCCACCCGCCGGAAGCTGAACGTCCACTGCCGCGCGCGGGCGCTCGCCGAGGCCCTGTTCGGGGACCACATGCCGGCCAACGTCATCATGCTGGGCGCGGCCTGGCAGCGCGGGGCGATCCCGGTGTCCCTGGACGCCCTGCGCGAAGCGTTCGAACTCAACGCGGTGGCGGTCGAGCAGAACCTGGCCGCGTTCGCCTGGGGACGGGCCTGTGTCGCGGCACCGGATCAGGTGGAGGACCGACTCCGGCGGGCGGCGCGGTCCGCCCCGCGCCGGCCCGGCCCCCGCGAGCGGGAGCTGATCGACGGCGTGACGGCAGACGAGGGCGAGCTGCGCCGCCTGCTGGAGATCCGGGTGCCCGACCTGGTGGCGTACCAGAACCTCGGCCGGGCCCGGCGCTACACCGAGGCCATCGCCGCCGTGCTGAGCGCCGAGTCGGAGCGCATCCCCGGCTCGACGAAGGTCACTGAGGCCGTCGCCACCTACCTCTACAAGCTGATGGCCTACAAAGACGAGTACGAGGTCGCGCGGCTGCAGCTGGAGACGCTGGCCTCACTGCCGCGCGGCACCCGGGCCGCGATCCATCTGCAGCCGCCGGTGCTGCGCGCCCTGGGGATGAAGCGGAAGATCAGGCTCGGTGGCTGGTTCACGCCGGTGCTGCACCTGCTGCGCGGCGGCCGCCGGCTGCGCGGCACACGGTTCGACCCGTTCGGGTACACCGTGGTGCGCCGCACCGAACGGGCCCTGCCCGAGGAGTACCTGGAACATGTGGGCGCCGCGCTGACGGTGCTCGGCCCCGAGAACCTCGCGACCGTGGTCGAACTCTGCGAAACCCCCGATCTCGTACGCGGCTACGAGCACATCAAGCTCGCCGGCGTCGACCGCTTCCGCGGCCGGGCCGCCGAACTCCGGGACGCCCTGCGGGAGACGGCCGCATGACACCCCCGCCCCGGGTCGCCTCGGCCGCCGACCTGCCCGCAATCGAAGCGGTACCGCTCGCCGAACGCGGCCTGCCCTCCAGCACGTACGAGCTCCTGGCCGGCGCGGCCGCCCGCCATCCCGACGCGCCCGCACTCCACATGCTGCGCGGCCGGGGCGCCCCCTGGCACGAGGCGGACAGCTGGACCTACGCGGAACTGCTGGCCCAGGTCCACCGCGCGGCGAACCTCTACCGCGCGCTCGGTCTGCCGGACGGCGGGACGGTGGGCATCCTGCTCCCCAACACCGGCCACACCTACGCTGCGTTCCTCGGCGCGCAGGCGGTCGGGGTCGCGGGCCCCGTCAACCCGGCCCTCGCCGAGGACGACATCGCGGAGATCCTGACGCTCACCGACGCCCGGATCCTGGTCGCGGCCGGACCGGAACTGGCCCCCGGGACATGGCGGAAGGCGGTGTCCGTCGCGGGCAGGCTGCCCCGGCTGCGCACCCTGCTGGCGGTGGGTGCCGGAGGCGCCGTACCGCCCGGGGACTTCCCTCCCGGCGTCGCCGTGGGGGACTTCGCCGCCCTGGCCGCGGCCCAGCCGGACGGCCCCCCGGCCGGTGTCCGGCCGCGCCGCTCCGACGACCTGGCGGCCTTCTTCCACACCGGCGGTACCACGGGCACGCCCAAGGTCGCCCCGCACACCCACGCGGCCGAGGTCTACGCCGCTTGGGCTCTGGGGCTGACCGGTCTCTACGCCGAGCCGTCGGTGATGCTCGGCGGACTGCCGCTGTTCCACGTCAACGGGGTGCACGCGACCGGCCTCGGCCCGTTCCTGCACGGCGCCTGCGTGGTGAGCCTCGGCCCGCTGGGCTACCGCGACAAGGGACTGATGGCCGACTTCTGGCGGATCGTCGCCGGATACCACGTCTCGGGCATGTCCGCGGTCCCCACCGTCTACGCCGCGCTGCCCGACATACCGCCCGGCCTCGACATCTCGAGCCTGCGCAGGGGCGCGGTGGGCGGCGGCCCGCTTCCGGCGGCGGTCGAGGCCGCGTTCGGACGCCGTACGGGGATCCGTCTGATGCAGGGCTACGGCCTCACGGAGGCCACGTGCATCACCACCTTCATGCCGCCCGGGGACGTCCGCGCCGGCTCGGTCGGACTGCGGCTCCCCTACCAGCAGGTCCGTGCCGTGCACCTGGACGAGGAGGAGCGGCCGACCGCCGTCTGCCCGCCGGGCGAACGCGGCATCCTGGCCGTCAAGGGCCCCGCCGTCTTCCCCGGCTACCTCAGGAAGGGACCGGACGGGCCCGCTCCCGACCCCGCTGGCACGGTCTTCGACGGCTGGCTGGTCACCGGGGACGTCGGGCACGTGGACGCCGACGGCTACGCCTACCTCACCGGGCGGGCCAAGGACCTGATCATCAGAGGCGGACACAACATCGACCCCGCACCCGTCGAGGACGGGCTGCTGGAGCCCCCCGATGTGACCGCGGCCGCGGTGGTCGCCCGCCCGGACGCGTACGCGGGCGAAGTGCCGGTCGCCTACGTCACGTTGCGCGCGGGGACACCGGCGGACACGGAGAGGCTGCTGGCCTGGGCGGCGGAGCGGGCACCGGAGCGGGCGGCCGCGCCCAAGGCCGTCCACGTCCTGGAGTCGCTGCCCGCCACGGTGATCGGCAAGGTCTCGAAACAGGCCCTGCGGCAGGACGCAGTACGCCGGGTGGTGGCCGCCGAGCTCGAGCGGGCGGCCGTGTCCGGGGACATCGAGGTCACCGAACGGGACGGACGGACGCTGGTGCGGATCGTCCTCGGCCCCGCCGAGCCGCATGTGGCCGACTCGGCGGTCCGGCAGCTGACCGATGCGCTGTCCCGGTACGCCTTCGCCCACGAACTGGCCGCCGGACACAACGCCAGCCGCCCACCCCCGGAACCGTCGCCCTCCGAACCCGCCCCGCCCGAACCGGCCCCGTCCGAACCGTCCTGACCCCACTTCACACACACAGAGAGAAGAGGCACATGACCGTCGAAGGCACCTGGGAGATCTCCATCGCCACCCCGATGGGCAAGCAGCAGGCCGTTCTGGAGCTGACGTCCGAGGACGGTGTGCTGCAGGGGCACGCCAAGGGGCAGACCGAGGACGTGGTCCTCGAGGACATCGTCCAGGACGGGAACCGGCTGACGTGGGCACAGAAGATCACCAAACCGATGCGGCTCACCCTCCACTTCGACGTCCTGGTGGACGGCGACGAGATGACGGGCACGTCCAAGGCCAGCGCCCTGCCCACGGCGAAGATCACCGGCCGTCGCATCTCCGCCTAGGAAACGGCCACCGTGATGTCTCACTACAAGTCGAACCTCCGCGACATGGAATTCGCGCTGTTCGAGGTGCTGGACCAGGACGGGGTCTACGGCACCGGCCCCTTCGCGGAGATGGACACCGCGACCGCGCGGAGTGTGCTCTCCGAGATCGCCCGGCTCGCCGAGAACGAACTGGCCTCCTCCTACGCCGACGCCGACCGCCATCCGCCGGTCTTCGACCCGGTGACGGGTACGGCCCCGCTGCCCACCTCCTTCAAGGCGTCCTACCGGGCCTTCATGGACGCCGAGTGGTGGCGCCTCGGCCTTCCGGAGGAGATCGGCGGCACCCCCGCTCCCCCGTCGCTCACCTGGTCCTGCGCCGAGCTGGTCCTCGGCTCCAACCCCGCCGTCTGGATGTACTGCGGCTCGGCGTTCGCCGGCATCCTCCACGAGCTGGGCACGGAGGAGCAGCGCCGGATCGCCGGCCTGATGGTGGAGCGGGGCTGGGGCGCCACGATGATGCTCACCGAGCCGGACGCGGGCTCGGACGTCGGAGCGGGCCGTACCCGGGCGGTCCGGCAGCAGGACGGCTCGTGGCACATCGAGGGCGTGAAGCGGTTCATCACCGCGGGCGAGCACGATGTGGCGGATAACATCGTGCACTTCGTGCTCGCCCGCCCCGAGGGCCACGGCCCCGGCACCAAGGGTCTCTCACTGTTCATCGTGCCCAAGTACGCGTTCGACCCCGACAGCGGTGAACCAGGCGAGCGCAACGGCGTCTACGCCACCAACGTCGAGCACAAGATGGGCCTGAAGGTGTCCAACACCTGCGAGATGACCTTCGGCGCCCGCCACCCGGCCAAGGGCCTGCTGCTCGGCGAACGGCACGACGGCATACGCCAGATGTTCCGGTGGATCGAGCACGCCCGCATGATGGTCGGCACCAAGGCCATCGCCACCCTCTCCACCGGCTACCTCAACGCGCTGGAGTACGCCAAGGAGCGGCTGCAGGGCCCCGATCTCGCCCGCCTCACGGACAAGGACGCGCCGCGGGTGAGCATCACCCACCACCCGGACGTGCGCCGTTCTCTGATGACGCAGAAGGCGTACGCGGAGGGTCTGCGCGCCCTGGTCCTCCGCACCGCCGCGGTGCAGGACGAGATCCGGGTCCTGGAGGCCGCCGGCGAGGACGCGGCGGCGGCCCGGGGTCTCAACGACCTGCTGCTGCCGCTGGTCAAGGGCTACGGCTCGGAGAAGTCCTACGAGCTGCTGGCCCAGTCGCTGCAGATCCTCGGCGGCTCGGGGTACCTCCAGGACTACCCGGTCGAGCAGTACCTCCGCGACGCCAAGATCGACACGCTGTACGAGGGCACCACCGGCATCCAGGGCCAGGACCTCTTCTTCCGGAAGGTCGTGCGCGACCGGGGCCGGGCGATGACGGCGCTGCTGGAGGAGATCGGGAAGTTCCTGTCCGGGAGTCCCGGCGGCGAGGGTCTTTCGGCCGAGCGCGACCTGCTCGCCCGGGCGGCCGTCGACCTCGAAGCCGTGGTCGACACCATGCTCGCCCAGCTGTCGGCAGCCGAAGAGGACGAGCGGAGCATCTACTTGGTCGGCCAGAACACCACCCGTCTGCTGATGGTCGCCGGTGACGTGACCGTCGGCTATCTGCTGCTGCGCCAAGCCGCGGTGGCGCTCGCGAAACTGCCGGCCGCATCGCCGAAGGACACGGCGTTCTACCAGGGCAAGGTGGCCGCGGCGCGGTTCTTCGCCCGCACGGTGCTGCCTCCGATCGCCGCCCAGCGCGGCCTCGCCGAATCCGTCGACAACACGTTGATGGACCTGCCCGAAGCGGCGTTCTGATGCCGCTCCCCCGCACCCCTTCGCCCGCACGAGGACAATCGCCATGACAGAACATCACCATCCGGCCGCCGCAACGCCCTCCGCCCGTCTCGCACCTGGGACCTGGGATCTCCACCCGGCCGCGTCACGTATCGCCTTCCGGCACCGGATCGTATGGGGGCTGGTGCCGGTCGAGGGCGTCTTCCACGAGGTGTCGGGAGCGGGCGAGATCCGCTCCGACGGCTCGGTGACAGGGCTCATCTCCATCGTGGCCGCGTCGCTGGACACCGGGAACGCGCGGCGGGACGGGCATCTGCGCTCGTCGGACTTCCTCGACACCGGCGCGTACCCCGCCATCACCTTCGCGGTGCACCGCGAGGACCTGCCGGCGCCCGACGGACCGGCCGAAGTCCTGGGCACGCTGTCTGTGAAGGGCATCGGCCGGCCGGTCCCCGTGGCCGCGTCGGTGCGGCGGACCGCGCCCGACACGGTGGTCCTGACGGGGCGCGCCACCGTGACGCCGGCCAGCCATCGGGTCAGGATGCCGAGGGCGCTGGGCTTCATGCGGCCGACCACGGAGGTGGAGGTCGACCTCACCTTCGTCCGCGACCCCGTCCCCGGCTGAGTCGCCGCCGGCCGTCAGCCCTGCGGGGCGCCCGTACGGTCCGCCACGCAGGCCGCGACCGCGTCGTGTACGGGGTGTCGCCGGGGCCCAATTCCAGGACCAGGCCCGCGGTGGCCGGGGTGTCGAGCAGGGCCAGCGGGACGGCCGCGGTGTCGTCGCGGGTGGCCTCCCCCCGGGCCGCGTTCGCCGGTGAGGCGTACGGCGCCGGCGCCGGGGCCGTTGGTGAGCGCAGCGGGGCGCAGCACCGTCCAGTCGAGGTCCTGCGCCATCAGATAGGCGTCGGCGGCGGCCTTGGCCGTGATGTACGCGACGCCGACCTCGTCCAGCTGGGGCCGGGGCGGGTTGCCGGCGCCGCGGGTGGAGACCATCACGTAGCGGCGGACGCCGGCCCGTACAGCCGCGTCGGCGAGCAGGACGGCGGCGGCGCGGTCGACGGTGTCCTTCCGGGCGGCGCCGCTGCCCGGGCCCGCGCCCGCGGCGAAGACAACCGCGTCGGCGCCGCGGAGGTGGGCGGCGGCCGCCTCGGCCGAGGCGGCCTCGAGGTCGCAGAGCACCGACTCCACACCGGCGGCCCGCAGGTCGCCGGTGTGAGCGGGGTTGCGGATCAGGCCCGTGACGGTGTCGCCGCGGCCGCTGAGCAGCCGGCCCGGTCGGAGGGCGATCTGCCCATGGCCTCCCGCGATCACGACGCGCACAGCTTCTCCTCGGGGTCGGTGTCCGGACGGTGGGTGGTGCCGTGCAGGTGAAGCTTCCCCTTGATCGCGGACACCTGGAGACTGGGACCTGAGGTTCCAGAGGAAGTAGTGGCCGGGTGGGAAGCAAGAGCAACCGCAGCAGGCGGTATACGGAGGAGTTCAAGCGCGACGCGGTCGCGCTGGTCCGGTCCTCTGGCAGGACCGTCACCGAGGTGGCCCGGGAGATCGGGGTCAGTGCCGAGGGCCTGCGGAACTGGGTCAAGCGGGACGCGATCGATCGCGGTCAGGGGGCGCCTGGCGAGCTGACGAGCGCGGAGCGGGAAGAACTGCGCCGGCTGCGGCGGCAGAACCGTGAGCAGGCCGAGACGATCGAGGTGCTGCGAAAAGCGGCGGTCTTCTTCGCGAAGGAGAGCGATCGATGAACGACGTGTACGCGTTCATCGAGGCGGAGAAGACCACCCATGGAGTCGCTCTGCTGTGCCGGCTGCTGAAGATCGCGCGGTCCTCGTTCTATTCCTGGCTGGCCGGCGAGCAGGCTCGCGTCGCCCGCCGGGCCGCCGACGACGCCCTGGCCCACGAGATCACCGTCTTGCACATCGCCTCCAGGCACACCTACGGAGTGCCGCGCAGCCATGCCGAGCTGCGCAGGCTGGACCGGCGGGTCAACCGCAAGCGGGTGGAGCGGATCATGCGTGAGCGCGGCATCACCGGGGTCACCCGGCGCAAGCGCCAGTCGCTGACCCGTCCGGCGAAGAGGGCGGTGCCTGCCGCGGACCTGATCGGCCGCGACTTCACGGCCGACGCGCCGGGCCGGAAACTCGTCGGGGACATCACCTTCATCGCCACCGACGAGGGCTGGCTGTATCTGGCGACCTGGCTGGACCTGGCCACCCGCGAGATCGTCGGCTACTCGATGGCCGACCACCACCGCGCCTCCCTGGTCGTCAACGCGCTGACGATGGCCGCCGGGCGCGACCGGCTCGATTCCGGCTGCATCGTGCACTCGGACCGCGGATCGGAGTACACCTCCGACGAACTCCGCCGTGAGATAAGCCGGTTGGGGCTACGGCAGAGCATGGGCCGAACCGGCTCGTGCTATGACAATGCTGCCGCCGAGAGCTTCTTCGCGCTGCTCAAGGCAGAGATCGGCACCCGCCGTCGGCCCGACCGGACCACCGCCCGCGCGGAAATCTTCGCCTTCATCGAGACCTTCTACAACCGAAAACGACTGCGGAAGCACCCGGTCTGGGGGTACCTCACCCCGCTGGAGATCCGACAGCGACACGAGCAAGGACACGCCCTCGCAGCGTAAGCAACGAGTGTCCAGCATCACGGGGAAAGTTCACGACTCCTCGGGCAGGACGGTCACTGCCGTCGCCCGGGAACTCGGGATCAGCTCCGAGTCCCTACGCGGCTGGTACCGCCGGGCGAAGGCAGACCGGGGCGAAGGCGGGTCCGGTGAGCTGACCAGCGCCGAGCGGGAGGAGCTCAAGCGGCTGCGTAAGGAGGTCCGCGAACAGCAGCAGACGATCGAGATCCTGAAAAAAGCGACGGCCTTCTTCGTGAAGGAGAACGACCGGTGAGCGAGCTTTACCGGTTGATCCATGCGGAGAAGGCGAACTACCCGATCGTCCTGCTGTGCCGAGTGCTGAAAGTCACCCGCTCCTCCTACTACGCCTGGCGCGAGGGCGAGGCCGCCCGCCGTGCCCGGCAGGCCGCCGACGACGTGCTCGCGCACGAGATCACCGTGCTGCACATCGCCTCCCGCCACACCTACGGTGTCCCGCGCATACACGCCGAACTGCGCCGCCTGGGCCGGCGGGTCAACCGCAAACGCGTCGCCCGCGTGATGCGTGAGCGCGACATCCGCGGCGTCACCCGACGCAAGAGACGTTCGCTGACCCGGCCGGATGCGAAGGCGAGACCGGCCCCGGACCTGATCGGCCGCGACTTCCACGCCGAGCGGCCCGGGACCAGACTGGTCGGTGACATCACTTACCTGCCCACCGCCGAGGGCTGGCTCTACCTCGCCTGCTGGTTGGACCTGGCCACCCGCGAGGTCGTCGGCTACGCCATGGCCGACCACCACCGTGCCGAGCTCGTCGTCGACGCGCTCGACATGGCCCACGGCCGGGGCGGACTGGAGCCCGGCTGCATAATCCACAGCGATCGCGGAAGCGAATACACGTCTGCCCAGTACCGGCGCCGGATACGGGAGTTGGGGCTGCGGCAGAGCTGCGGGCGCACCGGATCATGCTTCGACAACGCAGCCGCGGAGAGCTTCTGGGCCCTGCTCAAGGAGGAGATCGGCACCCGCGCCTGGCCCGACCGGGCCACCGCCCGAACCGACGTCTTCTCCTTCATCGAGACCTTCTACAACCGCCGCCGCCTTCGCAAACACAAGGTCTTCGGCTACCTCACCCCGGCCGAGACCCGGCAGCGGCATCAGCACACCCTCGCGGCATAACAATCACGTGTCCGGGATCACGGGGAAACTTCATGTCCCGGCTGCGGGCGCGCGACTCGCAGGCGGTCAAGGCACCTGCCCGCCTTCGGCGCAGGACTCGCAGTGGTCCGCAACGTGCCGACGTCGGCCGGGGGTGGCGGGTAGGCGGGACTGGGCAGGAACGCGGCGACGACGGTCTCGCGCACACCGGCCGGGCGCGGCACTCGTCCCACCTTTGCGTTGAAGGTCCCTGCTCAAGCTGGGGGCGATGGGAGACCCTCTCCGCAGGCCGGCGGGCGGTGAACCGGTCCCACACAAAGTTGCGAGCCCTCGTCGAGAAGGCCGTCGCCACCCTTAAGTCATGGAAAGTGCTGACCGACAGAGGACCGAGCCGGTGACCCCGAAGGGACAGTTCGATGCCGTCGTTCGTAATGACATCCATTTTCATGTATCGTCTGGCGCGCACACCGATCGCACCCGGAGGTCCTCATGGCCGTGCCCAAACGCAAGATGTCGCGCAGCAACACCCGTCACCGCCGCGCGCAGTGGAAGGCCACGACGCCTCAGCTGGTGACGGTCACGGTGGACGGCGTGCCGTACCTCGTTCCGCAGCGGCTGGCGAAGGCGTACGAGCGCGGTCTGCTCCGGCCGGAAGGCTGACCCCGGCATGGTCCACGCCCCCTCGCCGCGCCTTCCCGTCACCGTCCTGTCGGGCTTCCTCGGTGCCGGAAAGACCACCCTGCTCAACCACGTCCTCACCAACCGCGAGGGCCTGCGCGTCGCCGTCATCGTCAACGACATGAGCGAGGTCAACATCGACGCCGCCCTCGTGCGCGGCGGCGAGGCAGCGCTGTCGCGCACCGAGGAACGCCTGGTCGAGATGACCAACGGGTGCATCTGCTGCACCCTGCGCGACGACCTTCTGGAAGAGGTCGACCGGTTGGCGCGCGAGGGGCGCTTCGACTACCTCCTCATCGAGTCCTCCGGCATCTCCGAGCCCATGCCGGTGGCCGCCACCTTCGCCTTCACCCGCGACGACGGCGCCACCCTCGGCGACCTGGCCCGCCTCGACACGATGGTCACGGTCGTGGACGCCGCGGGTTTCCTGCCCGAACTGGCCGGCGGCGACGAACTGACCGAACGGGGCCTGGACCAGTACGAGAACGACGAACGCACCGTCAGCGACCTGCTGATGGACCAGATCGAGTTCGCCGACGTCATCGTCCTCAACAAGCTCGACCTCGTCGACGCCGAATCCGCACACCGGCTCCGGGCCACCCTGACCCGCCTCAACCCCGCCGCCCACGTCGTGCCGGCCGTGCGGGGCCGCGTACCGGTCGGCGAAGTCCTGGGCACCAGCCGCTTCGACCTGGAACGGGCCCAGCAGGCACCGGGCTGGGTCAGGGAACTCAACGGCGACCACGTCCCCGAGACGGAGGAGTACGGCATCTCCTCCACCGTCTTCCGCTCCGCGAAGCCGTTCCACCCCGGACGACTGTGGACTTTCGTGACGGAGGCGCTGGACAGCGGCGCCCACGGACAGGTTCTCCGTTCCAAGGGCTTCTTCACCCTCGCGAGCCGCCCCCACGTGACGGGACTGTGGTCCCAGGCCGGCTCGGTCGCGCGCTTCGAGCCCTCCTCCGCACGGGACACCGACAGCCCTCACGCCCAGGAACTCGTCTTCATCGGAACCCAGTTGGACGCGGAGCCCCTCCACGCGGCCCTGGCCGGCTGTCTCGTGCGGGAGGGTGAGGCACCGGCCGCCGACGATCCCTTCCCCGCCTGGGACACCTACGGTTTCGACGAAAGCTGCGAGCACGAGCACGACCCCCTCACCACCGTGACGGGGCACTGAGACTCCGGGCCGGACGGTGGTCGCAGCCACGGCACCGTCCGGCCCGGTACACCAACTGTGTCAGGGAGGCTGCTCATGGACCGGAAAAAGCCGCTCCTGGGGACGGTGCAGGAGACGCTCCTCATCCCGCTGTACGCCCGGGCCGTGGAGACCCGCAAGGAGCAGGCCCTGCTACGGGACCCGCGCGCCGAGGAGATCGTCGCGTCCATCGACTACGACTTCGCACGCTTCGACGGTCTCCCGAGCCTCACCGGCGCGCTCCTGCGCACGCTTCTGTTCGACCGGTGGGTGATGGATTTCCTGTCCGCGCACCCCCGGGGCACCGTGGTCGAGATCGGCACCGGGCTCAACACGCGATACGAACGCGTCGACAACGGCAGCGCCAGGTGGTTCGAACTCGACCTGCCCGACGTGATCGCCCTGCGTCGCAGGTTCTTCTCGGACACCGCTCGGCGGACCATGATCGCGTCCTCCGTGACCAACGAGGCGTGGGCCGCCGAGGTGACGTCGGGTACGGACGGGCCCTACCTGTTCCTCGCCGAGGCCGTACTCCCCTACTTGGACGAGGCTGCCGTCCACCAGGTCGTCGATCTGCTCGCCGACCGCTTCCCCGGCTCCCTGCTCGCCCTCGACACCGCGGGTCCGGGCTTCTTCGACACCCAGGAGCAGCACGACGCGCTCAGCCGGGTCGAGGCCCGCATGCGCTGGTACTGCCCCGACGCAGGGGCACAACTGGCTCACTGGCGTCCCGGCACCGAGACGGCGGCTTCCCACACGCTCACCAGCCTGCCCGCACCTCTGCTGGCGCAGCTGCCACTCCCCTACCAGCAGATGGTGTCGGCGCTGGCGGCACAGAAGCTCCCTCAGGCCGAGGGTTACCGGCTCAGCCTCATGCGCCTGCCCTCGGAGCCGCCGCGCCTTCCGTGACGCCGATGCCGGCTGTGACCCCGCCGAGTCACAGCCGGCATTACGCCCGCATCGTGGGCGCCGGCATCACCAGGAGGACTTGGTGACCCCCGGCAGGAAGCCGGCGTGCGCCTGCTGGCGCAGGTTGACCCGTGACAGGCCGAACTTCCGCAGGTGTCCGCGAGGCCGGCCGTCCACGCTGTCCCGGTTGCGCACCCGGGTCGCACTGGCGTTACGGGGCTGGCGCCGGAGCTCGGCCACGGCCGCCTCGCGTTCGGCGTCGGTCGAGGACGGCCGGCGGATGATCTCCTTCAGCTCCGTACGTCGGGCCGCGTAGCGCTCGACGATCGCCTTGCGCTTCTCGTTCTGGGCGATCTTGCTCTTCTTGGCCATCAGACCTTCCCCCCTCGGGCGCGGATGCGGGCCACGGCGGCCTCGATGCCGATGCTGTCGACGGTCTTGACCGCCTTCGCGCTCAGCGTCAGCCGGACGTGCCGCCCCTCGCTGGGCAGCCAGTAGCGCTTGCGCTGGATGTTCGGGTCGAAACGGCGCGAGGTGCGCCGGTGCGAGTGGGAGATGGTGTTGCCGAAGCCGGGCTTGGCGCCGGTCAGTTGGCAGTGGGCGGACAAGGTGCTGCTTCCTCTCGTCGGACGGCTACTTTTTGGTAATGGAAACCATTCCCATATAGTAACCCCCATGGCACGCAACGAGGTACGCCCGGTCATCAAACTCCGCTCCACCGCCGGAACCGGCTACACGTACGTCACCCGCAAGAACCGCCGCAACGACCCCGACCGCATGGTCCTGCGCAAGTACGACCCCATCGCCCGGCAGCACGTCGACTTCCGCGAGGAACGCTGACCCGCCGCTCCTCCACCACTGCGACACCAGACCCGAGGAAGCCCCCATGAAGCCCGGAATCCACCCCTCCTACGGCCCCGTCGTCTTCCGCGACCGCGCCGCGAACTACGCGTTCCTCACCCGATCCACCATGACCAGTGAGAAGACGATCGACTGGGAGGACGGCAACACCTACCCGGTCGTCGACGTCGAGATCTCGAACGTCAGCCACCCCTTCTACACGGGCACCGCCCGCGTACTGGACACCGCCGGGCGGGTCGAGCGCTTCGAGCGCCGCTTCGGACGACGCGGAGCCAAGTGACGCGGGACGAGGCCCGACTGCCCGTCGTCATGGTCGGCGGGCTGCACTCGGAGGCACGCCGACAGGTCGTGGACCACCTTCTGCGCTCCGTCCCCGGCAGCGTCGCCCTGCACCACGACCTGTCCATGGCCGCGGAGCACGGCACCGTTCTGCGGCACGTGCGCGACGCCTCCGGTGAGGTGTCCCGCGGTGAGGCCCCGTTGGCGAACGACTGCGCGTGCTGCGCGCTGCGCGAGGATCTGGTTCCCGAACTGGAACGGCTCGCCGACGCCGGTCTGACCCGCCTGGCCGTCGTCGAGTTGTGGGACTCCGTCGAGCCCAGGGGGATGGCCGAGGTCGTCGTCCACCACGGCGGCGACGCGATCCGGCTCACCAGCGTGATCACGGCGGTGGACCCGCCGCTCGTTCTCCCCTGCCTCGGCAACGGCGACGACCTGGCCGAGGTGGGTCTCGCGGCCGCCGCCGGCGACCAGCGCACCGTCGGTGACACCTGGGCCAGACAACTGGAGTACGCCCCGGTTCTCGCCATCGTGGAGAGCCCGGAAGCCGACGACGAGGATCGTGCCCTCCTCACCCAGCTCCACCCCACCGCGCACCAGGTCCATGCGGACTCCCCGGAACTCGCGGAGCTGGCCTTCGCACGTTTCGACGCCGAGGCGGCCGCGGCAGCCCAGCACCCGGCTTGCGCCCTCCTTCCTCAGGAGGCAGAGGAAGCGGGCGTGACCACCTTCGTGTGGCGGCGCCACCGGCCGTTCCACCCCGAGCGCCTCTTCCAGGCGCTGGAGGATCTCTGCTGCGCCGCCGCCCGCAGCCGCGGACGGTTCTGGCTCGCCGACCGCCCCGACACCCTGCTGGCCTTGGACGCCGCCGGCGGGGCCCTGTGTGTCGAGAGCGCCGGACCGTGGCTCGCCTCTCTACCCGACGCCGCCTGGGAGATGGAGCCGCCCGTCCGCCGGGCAGCGGCAGCTCTCGACTGGCACCCCGAGCACGGTGACCGCGTCCAGCACCTCGTCTTCACCTCACTCGGGCTCGACCACGACGGACTCGAGCGCGTCCTCGAGTCCTGCCTGCTCACCGATGCCGAGTACGCAGCGGGACCCGAGGCGTGGAAGCACCTCCCCGCAGCATTCGACGCCCTCCTCGACCCCGTCGCGTGACGCGACCCGTCCACCCCGCACAGAAGGAGCCCACATGCCCTCTCGCCAAGGCCCCCGCAAGCCCGTGAAGCCCCGTCGCAACCCGCTCGACGCGGCTGGCATCACATACATCGACTACAAGGACACCGATCTGCTGCGAAAGTTCATCTCCGACCGCGGCAAGATCCGCAGCCGCCGCGTCACCCGCGTCACCGCCCAGCAGCAGCGGCAGATCGCGACGGCGATCAAGAACGCCCGGGAAATGGCGCTGCTTCCTTATTCAAGCCGGTGAGCAGGTAAGCAGATTCAGGAGAGCACAGAAAGCGGAAATGCACCCCCGACTCGGGGGTGCATTTCCGTCGTCGCCCGGATTCAGATGCGCCGAAAGATCAGTGGTCGTCCCAGTGGCCGCTGTGCGCCGCGTGTCGGTGGCCGTCGTGGACGTAGTCCATGTGGTCACCGTGCGGGACCGCCACGTGCCCACAGCCCGCACCGTGCTGATGGTCGTGACCGGCGTGCTCCTGATGCCCGCCGACCTCGCACTCGTCCGCGTGACCGTCGTGCTCCCGGTGCAGATGACCGTCGTGCACATAGTCGACATGACCGTCGTGGGGGACCGCCACGTGCCCGCAGCCCTCGCCGTGCGTGTGATCGTGTCCGGGGTGCGGCTGGTGCTGCACTGATGTTGCCACGCCAATCATCTCCAGCGGATCAGGCCACCACCCCAAAGGACGGCGGCGAGCAATTACGTCTCATCTTCCACTTCCACTGCCAGGCTGCCACAGAGGACACGCGGGAGCAAAAATAACCAGCGACAGCCGTCGAATTCGATAACGATTTTCACTGCGAAAAATTAATACCCAGTAAATTCTAATTCGCAGTTGCCGCGAATAACAGGGGGCTTTCCGAGCCGCTCCGCCAGACAGACGCGACCGCCGTCCACCTCGCCGTCGCGATGTTCTCGCAATCGCGAGCGCGGGCAGGGCCGACACCTCCGCCCGCCCCATGTGCCCGGATTGTGTCCAGGCGAGTTGCGCCCGGGTGGCGGGGTGATCCTTCCCACGCAGGCGGGGGCTTCCACCCACCACATCGACCCGTCCTGCCGCAGATCCCATCCACCGACAGCGCGGCCATCCCACCCCGCCCCCACCAGCTCCACGCCAGAGGGACGCGTCGACAACCGGGGCCGTCAGCACCGCCATTGAGCGGCAGATGCTTGCCAGATTTACATGAACATGATTATCGTTCGCAGAAATGGTGCCCGCTCGGGCACCCCTGAAGGGAGTTGCTGTGCGCAACACTTCTCTCCGCATGCTTGCGGGGGCCGCCGCCGTGACGGGCATCCTGATATCCGGCGGCCCCGCCCAGGCGGCCTGCCTCGTGACGCTGGAGACCGGTCACGTGGACGTCGTGGGCCTTGCCTACGAGGAGGGCGAACTGGAGATAGCCGTCCACGCCGAAACCGGCGAGGAGGAGGTCGAGTACGCGCCCGAGGACACGTTGCTGCGCGTCCTGCCCGCCGCGAAGACCACCATCCCCGACGGCGACGAGTACGCCTTCCTCGGCACCGCAGGGCGCCCCGTGTGGATTCTGCCGCAGGTACAGAACCCCGACCTGCTGTTCGCCGGCTTCGGCGCCGAGGAACTGGAGTCCGGCGTCCTGCAGGACGACGAGGTCGACGTGTCCTTCCTCTCGGTGCAGGGCCCGGGCAAGCTCGCCGTGTACACCGACGGCGTCTTCGGCCAGCCGGAGTCGATCCTCGTGAACAGCGGCGACGGCCTGCCCGACACCGTGGGTCTGCAGGCGGGCGAGCACACGCACGCCAACTGGGCGTTCACCAAGCCCGGCACGTACAAGGTGAAGGTCAAGGCCGCCGCCCACCTCGCCGCCGACGGAACGCCGGTCGTCTCCGACGTCGCGACCTACACCTTCGAGGTGAAGAAGTGAGCACGGTGCCTCCCTCCCTCCGCCGCCGGGCCGTCGGCGTCCTCGCGGGGGCCGCCGCCTTCCTGCTGACGGTCGCCGGGCCCGCCGAGGCCGCGCCCGTCACCCTCACCAAGGGCCACGTCGACGTTCTGGACGTGGACTACGCCTCCGGCGCCCTCACCCTCGACCTGCGGGACGAGACCAACGGCACCGCCGTGGACCGCGCCCCCGCGGAGGTCACCCTGAGCGTGCCCAAGGGCGCCAAGATCACCAATGTGCCGACCACGGCGCCCTGGCAGTTCCTCGGCACCGGGGGCACTGCCTGGGTCCTTCCACAGAGCAACGTCAGCGGCCTGCTGTACGCCGGCTGGAGCACCGAGGGCATCCCGAGCGGAACCTTCACCAACAACAAGGTGACCTTCACGCTCACCGGTGTCACCGGCCCGGCCGGCTTCAGCGTCTACACCGCAGCGGCCGGCACCCCCACCGTCCTCTTCGACAGCGGGAACGGGCTCCCCGACGCCCTCTCGGTGAATACGGGCGCCCACACCCACGCCAACTGGGGCTTCGACGCGGCGGGGACCTACAAGGTCACCTTCAGCGTCAGCGGCGTCCTGGCCTCGACCGGCCAGACCGTGAGCACCGGCTCCAAGACCTACACCTTCCAAGTCACCAACTGATCCCCGGGCGGCGCCGCGTCGGGTCCCGCGGCGCCGTCCCGCCCCGCCGTACGGCCCGGCAGCGCCCTTTCCGGGCGCTGCCGGGCTGCATGTCCAGTCCTCACGGACAGCCCCGCGGCGGCCCCGGACCCGTGCCCGCCGTAGAGCAGTGGGCGGCGCATCGTCGCCCTACTCCCCCAGCGCTGCGGACAGCCGTTCCGTGAGCGTGCTCAGCCTCGCGACGAACCGCTGACGAGTCTTCACCAGGGGTGTCATGCTGCCGGACGTGACGTCATCCGAAGTCTCCGTGCCCTCGGTCACCCAGTTCGTCGAGCCGTCCCAACTCACCAGCGATATCAGACAGAGCCTCGCCGTCTGCTGGGCCTCGGTCGTCAACGGGGGTGGAGCGGTCATCCCTGCGGACTCTCCCCTGCCGCCGATCGCACCGGCGGATGTCGCGGGCGCCGTGGACCGCATCGCGGAACGCCTGGCACCCGAGCACAGCAGACTGCTGGTAGCCACCCTGGACGAGAGGCTCGCGGGATGGCTGCTGGTCCGACGGGAGGGACACCCACTGGAGGCACACTGCGGCGTAGTCAACCACGTACAGACGCAACTCCACCTCCGGCGCCGGGGCGTAGGGTCGGCGCTGATGCGCCGTGTCGCGCAGGTCGCCCGGGAGGAGATGGGCTTGGAACGACTCAAGCTGTCGGTGCGGGCCGGCCTGGCGCTGGAGGACTTCTATCGCGCGTCCGGGTGGTGCGAAGTCGGCCGGTGGCCGGGAGCGCTGCGGTTGGCGCCCGGCGACGACCGTGACGAGGTCCTTATGAGCCTTGCCCTGTAGATCCGGGTGCCGTCAGTCCTTCAGCGCGACGAGTACGGAGCTGTCGCCCACCTGCCACACCGGGGCGACGTGATGGAAACCCGCCTCCCGCAGCAGTTCGGTGTGGCGATGGATGGGGAGGTGGTGGTTGGCCTCATCGTCAGCGGACCGGCGAGTGCGCTCTTTCCTCTGGGCGAAGAGGTCCGCCAGGTCGGGATCGGCTGCCGCCGCCATCCACCAGGACTCCCAGTCCTCGTGGCAATGGCCTCCAGTTCGCTGCGCGCGGCGGTGCCCCACGTGGGCGGTCAGGTGCGAGCAGGGCCCTGCCTCCGGGGGGAAGTGATCGCCGTTGATCAAGGCTCCGCCGGGGCGCAGGAGCCCGGCGAGGGCGCGGTAGGTGCTCAGGAGGGCCGGGGCCGGGAGGTAGTGCAGGGCGGTCGTGGAGACGGCGACGTCCAGACCACGGTCCAGGCGGAGGGCATGGGTCCAGTTCTTCTCTCCGATCACGGCCTCCACGTAGCGTGCCGCGTCCGCGTGGTGAGTGCGTCCCAGTTCCAGCAGCACGGGGTCCATGTCGACCGCCACGATCTCCGCGTTCGGCAGACGGCCGGCGAGGCGGGCCGACAGGGAGCCCGGGCCGCACCCGAGGTCGAGCAGAAGAGGTCGGGGACGGTCGGCACAGAGGTGTTCGACGACGTCGGAGATCACTGTGAAGCGCTCCTCGCGGTCCACCGCGTACCGCTGCTGCTGGTGTTCCCAGCGCTCCACCCACGTCCTGGCAGCTGCCATGCTCAGGCCCATCCGACCGTGCCACCTCTTCCCGTTCCGACCGATTGCCGTTGCCCGCAATCTACATCTGGAAACGGTTATCACTTGTCATACGAGGTGGCGTCACTCCAAGGAAGCGAGTACGGCCAGCAAACGGTCTATCTCGTTCTCCGTGTTGTAGACGTGGAGGCTCACCCGGACGGAACCGTCCTTGCCGCCGGTGTCGTCCACTCCCGCCTGGCAGAGGCTGTCGGCGCGGACCATGAAGCCGTGGCTGTAGAGGATGAAGCCCAGGTCGTCCGACCGGATGTCGCGGTGCCGGAAGGTGACGATGCCGTGGCGGCGTTGCGCGGTGGGCAGTTCGGTGCTGGACGCAAGGCTGGCGGGGCACCCGAGGACGTCGTAGGCGGGCAGGTGGCGCAGTTGGTCTGTCAGACGAGTGGTCAGAGCGGAGACATGGGCGTTGACGCGGTCCACACCGAGGGTGTCGAGCCAGTCGAGGGCGGCCGTCAGGGAGACGGCGCCCACGGTGTTGGGAGTGCCCTGCCAGCCGCCGACCCGCAGGGCCGGGCCCCGGGTGTTGCGCGCCCACACCGCCCCGGTGCCGGGCAGCGCGAATGCCTTGTGGCCGGAGAAGACGACGAAGTCGACGTCTAGCGCCGGGTCGTCGAGCCGGAGCGGGAGGTGGCCGACGCTCTGGGCGGCGTCCAGGCAGATCGGCACGTCGGGGCCGACCGCGGCGCGCAGGCGATGGACGTTCATGTCACCGCCGTACACGTGGTGGACGTGCGTGGCGGCCACGAAGCGGGTGCGCGGACCGACGACCGAGGAAAGTGCGCGATGGTCGTAATCGCCGGACGCCTCCTGGTACGGCAGGGGACGCACCCGCACGTGGACGCCGCGCGCGGCGAGGAGATCCTGGGCCTCCAGCCATGGGGCGAGGTTGGCCCGGTGGTCGGCGTACGGGACGAGGATCTCGTCGCCGTCGGTGAGGTACCCGGTGAGCCAGTCGCGGGCCACGCTGCGCAGGCCCTCGGTGGTTCCGCTGGTGAGGTGGACGGTGGAGTGGCCGGGTGCCGGGTCGCCCAGGAACTGCGCGACCCGGCGTCGGGCCCGCTCCACCGCCTCGGTGGTCCGGTTGGCCCAGGGATAGGTTCCCCGGCCGGCGTTGGCGTTGGACGAGGTGAGATAGGTGTGAACCGCGTCGAGGACGGCCTGGGGCTTCTGCGAGGTCGCCGCACTGTCCAGGTAGGCCAGTTCCGGGTGGGCGGCGATGATCGGGAACTGCGCGCGTACCGCCCGCTGCCAGGCATCGTTGCGCTCGTGGTCTCCTGCACTCACGGGTTCACTCCCTGACCAGCGGCGCGTCCGCGTCCCGCCAGGCGACGACGCCGCCCGCCAGGCTGCGGACGTCCGGGTGGCCCATGCGGGTCAGCAGCGCGGCGTAGCGCAGTGACTTCTCCCCCACGGGACAGGCCAGCAGCACGGGCGTCCGCTTGCTGAACGGCAGACCGGTGCGCACCAGTTCGTCGAAGAGCTCGTCGACCATGTTGACCGAGCCCTCGATGTGCGAAGAGGCGTAGGCGTGAGGGCCGCGCAGGTCCACTACGAGCGGTCGGGGGTCACCCTCGGCCATCCAGCGCCGGGCCTCGTCGACGCCTACCGTCCGGGCATGAGCGTGCACCTCACTGTCGGTGAGTGTGGTGACGGAGTGCCCGCGGCGGGCCACGCCCAGCAGTTCCGGTCGGCGTGCGCGGACATAGCTGAGGTAACTCTCGGCACGGTCGCAGACGATGAAGACGGCGGTCTGCCTGGTTCCGGTGCCCGCCAACGACGCGTCGGCGGCAGCCAGTTCCCGGATCGCACCCTGGTACGCGGCGCCCCCGGTCGGGCCCGACAGCAGTCCGCAGCGGCGAATGAGGGTCACCATGCCGTCGACGGCCTCCTGAGAGGTGACCGGCGTGAGGGAGTCGTACGTGGCCGGGTCGAAAAGGCCGACCTGATGGACCTCGTCCAGGGTGCGGATGCCGGGGATGAAATCACCCTTGCCGGCGACCAGTCCGAGGACGCGCACCCGCGGGTCGTGCTCGCGCAGCACCCTGGCGACACCGGTCGAGGAACCCGCTGTGCCCACGCAGGCGACGAACCAGTCGGGGGCTCGTCCGTCCAGGTCCTTGACGATCTCCGGCCCGGTCCCGGACGCATGCGCCTCCACATTTCTCGGATTGAAGTACTGGTCGGTGTGGAGATAAGTGCCCCCGGGCTCGATGAGCGCCTGGTGGAAACGGGTCAGCGGGTCGTCGGTGTCGGTCGGGTCCAGACACTCGCTCTGTCCCGGCAGTTCCTCGATCTCCGCCCCGAGGAGCAGGAGCAGCTCCTTGATCTCGGGAACGCGCATCCGGTTGGTGACGCTCTTGAACTTCAGCCCGTGGATGCCGGCGAGGAGCGCAAGGGCCTTGGCGGTGTTGCCGCTGGAGAGTTCCACGACCGTGCCGTCTCCGCCGGCCGCGTCCTCCAGGAAGGGCCGGGCCATGTTCCAGGCGGGTCTGTCCTTGACCGAGCCGAAGGGATTGAGCATCTCCAGCTTGGCGTAGAGATCCGTGTGGCGCAGCCCGTGCACGGCCGGGTCGATACGGACAAGGGGGGTGTTACCGATGACGTCGGTGATGTTGTCGTATCTCAAGACGGCACTCCCTGCGGTTCGCTGAGCGGCCAGTAGTCCTCGTCGGGGCACCAGCGCCAGGCACCGTCCTCAGCGGTGACCGCCACCGTCCTTGCGGTGGGCTGGCGCTGGGCGCGGTGGGCGTGAAAGTCCATGGCGTATCCGGCCGTGTTCACGAAGGCCAGCAGGTCGCCGGTGCGCGGCAGGCGCGGAAGGTACACCAAGCGACGGGTGATCAGATCGGCCTCCAGGCAGAGGTTGCCGACCAGATACACCCCGACGGCCTCTCCGCCGGCCCGGTCGCCGTCGCCGCGGCGGGGCAACAGGACGGGGTCGACGAGTACTCCGTGCTCTTCCAAGCTCATGTCGCCGGCGTTCATGGCCAGGCGTACGAGGTGGCGGCGGGGGTCGTCGCCGGTGGGGCGGACGTCCACGACCTTCGCCAGGGAGAGCCCGCACTGGTCGACGAGGGCACGCCCCGGCTCGATGTGGAGGTCGTCCAAGTGCTCGAGCAGCAGGGTGGCGGGGGAACGACCGAGGACGGGAGCGGGCCGGGTCAGGAGGGTTTCGAGGTAGTCGGGACCCGCGACGGGCCGGTGGGCCGGATACAGGGCCGCCGTCCCGCGAACCGTCCCGCCCTCGTTGCGCAGTCCGTACCCGTGGCCTCGCCAGGTCAAAGGCGGTCGCGCGCCGAGCACCGCCTCACTCAGCGCGGTGGTCCACCGCTCCCACTCGCCGGCGTCCGCGACGTAGCAGACCCCGAACCCGCCTCCGATGTCGACCGCCCGCGGCGTGAGTCCCCTGGAGCGGCACTCGTCCATGACCAGCACGCAGCGTTCGAGTGCCCTGGCCTTCTCGTCCAGCGCCGTGGTGTCCACGTGGTAGGAGACCCCGGCCAGATCGACGTGTTCGCGGTGGCGCTCCAGCGCCTTCCACAGCTCGTCCGCTTCGGCCACCGGAGTGCCGAAGCGGCTGCGGCGCGAGAGCATCCGCGTGCCAGGTCCTGCGTAGGCACCGTCCGCCTCGAACTCCGAGAGCCGCACCAGGATGTCCACCCGGCCGAGTCCGTGCGTCCGTACGAGGTGCGCCAGCCGCTCCAGCTCGCCGGGTGAGTCCACATTGACCGTGGCCGCCACCCGGGCCGCCAGCCACAAGAACTCCTGGTCCTTGGGGCCGGTGGCCATCACCCGGTCACCGGTGAAGCCGCAGCTCAGCGCGTGCCGTAACTCACCGAGCGAGGCCACGTCGATCCCGACGACGGCGGGGTCGCAGGCAGCCAGCCTGCGGACCAGGGCGCTGGAGCGGTTGGCCTTGTGGGCGAAGTACACGCGGCCCGCGAGGTGATGGCGCCGTAACACGGACCGGAACCGGTCCGCGTTGTCGGCGACCACCTCCGGCAGCAGGACGTTGAGCGGCGAACCAAGCGCATCGCACAGGGCATGCAGGAACGGTGCGTCTTGGAGGAGAGAGGCGAGCGGCGGATCCGTCCGCGGCCTCAGGTACAAGGACTGTTCTGGCATGGCGTCCCCCCACTCGACCGGCCCTCGCACGTCTGCGCGACGGCCGCACAGCAGTAGTCGTTTCCCGTTACACACGCCGCTAAGCCATGCAAAAGGGCCGACCCGCGCAAGGTCGAGGGTGAGGTCACACCGCCCGCTTATTGAGAATGATTACCGTATCTATTAGCTTTGTCGTGGCCACGCAGAGATCTGATGGTGACGTTGTCATCGTCGCGTGGAGCCGCGCGCGGAGCGCGACCGGGGAACTCACCGACGGGGGCCGCGTACGGAACGGGGAGTTCCCCACCCATGCCGCCCTTCCTGGCGGATGGTGACAACAGCAGATGAGGGGCGATGACATCAAGTAGGCGTTCTGTGCGCGTAGTGGGGGCACTTGCACTGTCCATGGCCGGGCTCGTCTCCGCGGGCGCGGCGTCCGGCACGGGTTCGGTGTCCACTGCCGTACCCGCGGCGTACGCGGCGCCGCTCGCGGCCGATCCCGCGGCGAGCGACGTGGTCGACGAGCGGATCGTCATCGACACCGGGCACGTCGACGCGATCGCGCCGCGCATGGTCGACGGGGAGTTCCGCACCCTCTTCAAGGACAGCAGAACCACCGAGGTCGTCTGGCGCGAGCCACGTTCGGTGATCATGCACCTCACCACCGCAGGCGAACTGACCATTCCGGACGCGGGTTACGACTTCCTCGGAGCACCGGGTGACGTCATCTACATGATCCCGCAGACCCAGAACCCCGAGGTGTTGTGGGCCGGCTGGAGCACCGAGGCGTTCCGGGACGCGGACATCCAGGGGACGTTCGAGCTGAGCCTGAACACGTTGGAGGGACCCGGGCAGCTGCTCATGTTCGACTGGGACATGTTCGGACAAGCGGTGATGAAGTTCGACAGCACGGACGGCGTCGGCGACACCTACCCGGTGGCGGCACAGACGCACGAGCACTCCAACTGGGCCTTCACCGAACCGGGCGTCTACCGGCTCGGGTTCACCTTCTCGGCCACCCTCGCCTCTGGTGAGGTGGTCTCCGACAGCCAGATCTTCACCATGGCGGTCGGCGACGTCGACACCGACTCCATCGCTCTGCCGGGCGACGACGGGGACGGCGGCAACGACGGCGGCACCACTGACGGCGGCCAGAACGGCGGAACCACCGACGGCGGCCAGAACGGCGGCACCACCAACGGCGGAACCACCGACGGCGGCACCACTGACGGCGGCCAAAACGGCGGAACCACCGACGGCGGCCAGAACGGCGGCACCACCGACGGCGGCCAGAACGGCGGCACCACCGACGGCGGCCAGAACGGCGGCACCACCGACGGCGGAACCACCGACGGCGGCCAAAACGGCGGCACCACCAACGGCGGAACCACCGACGGCGGCCAAAACGGCGGAACCACCAACGGCGGAACGACCGACGGCGGCACCACCGGCGACAACGGCACGACGGGCGCCGTGACCGGCGGGGCCACCGACGGCGGAAGCACCAGCGGCGGCACCTCGCCCAACGGCGGGCTCGCCCAGACCGGCGCGGGCCTCGCACTGCCTCTCGGTGCCTCGGGTGCGGCCCTCCTCGTGGTGGGCGCGGGTGCCGCCGTGTACCTGCACCGGCGCAAGCAGCAGAGCGGGCCGGCAGACGGTACGGATCTGCCGACGGCCTCCTCCTGACGGCGGGGGGGGGGGGGGCCCCCCCCCCCCCCCCCCGGGGGGGGGCCCCCCCCCCCCCCCGCCCCCCACCACCACAACATGGCGACGTGCCGGAGAGCCGTCGCCGGAGAAGGACCACCCATCCCATGACTTCACATCAGAGTGCACGGTGGGCCATAGTCGGGGCCGTCGGTTCCGTGGCCCTGGCCGCGGGCTTGTCCCCCGTGGCCTTCGCCGACGCCGGCGACAACGGTGTCCAGCGAGAGGCCGCCCAGCCGAGCGCGACGGCCGGCGTGGTGGTGAGCCTTGAGAACGGACAGGTCGGGCTCGACCTGCGCCAGGAGACGGAGGACGGCGCGCCCGTCCAGGACCGCGCAGGGGCAGACCTGGTCGTCGGCGCCGACACCGCGGCCACCGTCCCGGAAGGGCCCGATCACGCTTTCCTCGGCGAGCCGGGGAGCAAGGTCTGGATCCTGGACGGGCAGCAGGCGGGCGCGGCGGCACCGCACTGGGACACCACCGGAGTTCCGGCGGAACAGCTCGCCGAGGACTCCGTCGAATGGGCCCTCACCGGGATCGAGGGCCCAGGCGATCTCAAGGTCTTCCGGACGCCCCAGGCCGGCACCGAGACGGAGGCCGGGGCGCAGGCGCCCAAGGTGCTCTTCGACAGCACCGACGGACTCCCCGACGCCCAGGCCCTGCGTGCCGCCGACAGAGGTGAGGTCGCCTGGGCCTTCACCCGGCCGGGAGAGTACCGGATCACCTCCAGGGCCACCGCCCACCTTACGACGGGCCGGACCACCACGGCCGACACCGAGTGGACCGTGCGCGTGGAGGAGTCCGCACCGCAGGACACCGTCGCGCCTCCGCCGCTCTCCCAGCCGCCGGTCCCCGCCTCTCCCGACGAGCCTGACGGGGGCGCGGCGACTACCCGCACGCCGAAGGTCCCGCTCCAGGTGCCCGCGGCGAAGGCGGCGGACGCCATCCAGACGCAGAAGGTGGTCATCGACGACGGCCACGTGGACGCCGTCGCCGGGAAGATGGTCGACGGCAAGCTGCGCACCCTCTTCAAGGACAGCCGCAACCCGGCGAACATCGTCTGGCGCGAGCCCTCCTCCGTTGTCCTCCACGTCGACCAGGACGCGATGGAGAAGGTCCCCACCAACAGCGCCTACTCCTTCCTCGGGCAGGCCGGAAGCGACTTCTGGTTGATTCCCCAGGTCCAGAAGCAGAGCGTGGTGTGGGCCGGCTGGAACACCGAGGAGCTCGACTCAGGTGACCTCAAGGGTCCCCTCGACATGAAGCTGACCAAGGTCAGCGGGCCCGGTTCACTGGCCATCTGGGAGACCGCGGGCCTCGGCGGTGCGAAGGTCCTGTACAACACGAAGGACGGCCTGCCGGACACCCAGAAGGTCAACCTGGGCGTGCACGCTCACGGCAACTGGGGGTTCAGCAAGGAAGGCACCTACAAGGTGACCTTCCAGTTCAGTGGAACCCTGGCGAACGGGCAGGCCGCCTCGGACACCCGGACCTACACGTTCGCGGTCGGTGACGTCGACCCGAACACCGTGAACCCGGGAGGCGGCACCGGGGACGGCGGCTCAACCGGAGGAAACGGTACCGGCGGCAGTGCCACCGGTGGGAGCGGCTCAACCGGCGGTTCAACCGGCGGCAGCGGCTCCGGCGGTACGACGGGCGGTGGATCCGCGCCCGACGGGACGTCCGGAGACGGCAGCCTCGCCCACACCGGCAGCGGGTCGGCGCTGTCGCTGACCGCCGGCGCCGGAGCTCTGGTGGCAGCCGGCGGCGGCGCACTCGCCGTAGGCCGCGCCAGGCGCCGCCCGGTGCCGGTGCGCACGGACACCGGCCCGCAGTCCTGAAGCCGGTCGGCGCGGCCGACAGACCGCACGCCCCACCTCCATCCGGCGCCCGGTCATCCCTTTGCCCGGCGCCGGCCCCCTGCCTGTTGGGAGTTGCTCCATCATGCGTGTGCCCAGACCCGTCGTGCGGACAATGGCCGCGGCCGCCGTCCTCGGGATGACCGTCACCGGCTGCGAGGGCCATGCCCGGCCCGCCGCCGACGCCGAGAACCCGGACGCGGCGCTGCGGGTGGTGACCACCACCGAGATCCTGGCCGACCTGGTCCGCGAGGTCGGCGGCGACCGCGTCCAGGTCGACTCGATCGTGCCGCCCGGCGGCGACCCCCACTCCTACGAACCCACGCCGAAGGACGCCGACGCGGTGTCCAAGGCCGATGTCACCTTCACCAACCACATGCTCCTGGAGGAGCACGCCCTCATCAAGACGGTCGACGCCAACGCCCGCAAGGACACGCCCAACGTCTCCCTGGCCGAGGCGTCGGAGACCTACGGCGCAAACGTCATCCCTCTGGTGGAGGACATCGGTCTGGACGTCCTCTGGCTCGGTCTGCGGGTGCGGGGAGAGGGCGAGGAACGGGGCGCAACGCGCTCCTCGGACATCCTGCTCTCCGCGACCGACGTGCAGGGGCCCGGCGAACTGATCGCATATCTCACGGAGTCACTGGGCCAGCCGAACATCTACTTCAACTCGGCGGACGGCTTCTCGGACAAGGACACCACCAGCCTCCCGCCCGCTGCACACACCCACCTGAACTGGGCTTTCACCAAACCGGGCGTCTACAAGCTCAGCCTTGAGGCCAAGCTGAAGAACGGCGACGCCGCGCCGAAGCCGGTGGGCACGGGCACCTTCACCTTCGCGGTCGGCGTCGACCCGCACACTGTCGCCGGCCCCGGCGACACGATCCTCGACGACGGACACACCGACCTGACCGTCAACATCGACTCGGGCAGGATGTCGGCCTTCACCGACCTGCGCACCAAGGGCAAGGAGCAGGAGGAGATCCCGCCGGGCGACGTCGTCATCGACGTACCCAACCGGGCTCTGGAGAAGGTGCCGCAGGAGAAGCGGTTCTCCTTCCTCGGCAGGCCGGGCGCCGACATCCACCAGCTGCCGCAGGCCGTCCTGGGCAAGCACGTCCACGGGGAGATCGACCCGCACCTGTGGCAGGACGTGCAGAACGCCAAAGCCTACGTGCAGTTGATCCGCGACACCCTCAAGAAGGCAGACCCCGAGGGCGCGAAGTCCTACGACGCCACCAGCCGGACGTACGAGAACGAACTCGACGAGGTGGACAGGTACGTCCGCCAGAAGATCGCGGAGATACCGGACGACAGGCGTCAGCTGATCACCACCCACGACGCCTTCGGATATCTGGCCGACGCCTACGGCATGGCCGTCGCCGGGTTCGTCGTGCCCAACCCCGCGCAGGAACCCAGCGCCGACGACATCGAGAAGCTCTCGCGCACCATCCAGAACCTGAAGGTCCCGGCCGTGTTCATGGAACCCAACCTGGTACAGCGGGCCACCGTCCTCAACCAGGTCGCCGAGGACCAGGACGTGAAGGTCTGCATGCTCTACGGCGACGCCTTCGACAAGAAGACCCAGCACTACACCGAGATGATGCGGCACAACGCCGACGAGCTCCGCTCCTGCCTCGGAGGCACGAAGTGAACAGCAGACTCCTGCGTGGAGCGACGACGCTCCTCGCCGCCGTCCTCCTCCTCTCCACGGCATCCTCGCTGCCTGCGACGGCCGACGAGTCACCGACTCCGGGCGCCGAAGCCGAGGCCGCGGCGGAGACCGGAACGGGCCGCACGGTCATCGGTGACGGTCACATCGACATCGGCCCCCGCTTCGACCAGGGCCGCTGGACCGTGCAGATCCGCGACGACACCAGTCATCCCGCCGTCTGGCGGGACACCCGCGACGTCGTGCTGCAGGTGAAGGACACCGCGAAGATCGAGGTGCCGACGGGCGAGGAGTTCGGCTTCCTCGGCAAGCCCGGCGACCAGGTGTGGCTTCTGCCCCAGGTCCAGCAGGAGGGCGTGCTGTGGCCGGGCTGGAACAGCCAGGAGCCCAGGATCGCCACCGAGGTCGAGCGGGAGGTGACCTGGAAGCTCACGGGGGCCGAAGGACCGGGCGATTTCGTCCTGTTCCTCAACGGCAGCTTCGGAACCCCCACCGTGCTCTTCGACGGACGCAAGAAGCTTCCACAGGAGACCGGCATCGAGGTCAACACCCACGTCCACGGCAACTGGGCGTTCACCAAGCCCGGCACCTACCTCCTCGACGTGTCGATGAGTGCCAGAACGAAGGACGGCAAGAGCCACGACAGCAAGCGGACCCTCCAGTTCTCCGTCGGCTCCCAGGACCCGGCGAAGGCGTTCGCCGCCAAGACCTCCGCCGATTCTTCCCCGGTGCCGGACTCCGGGGAGCCGGCAGCGAGCGAGCCGCCGTCGGACGAGTCGTCCGCTCCGCTGTGGTGGGGCATCGGTGCCGCCGCGGCGGTGGCCGCCCTCGCCGTGACCGTCGTGTGGCGACGTGGACGACGTGAGACGGGCAGTACCACACCCGCCTCCCGTGGGGAAGGAGAGGACCAGTGACCGACCACCCCACCAGCGACACACTTGAGGAGCCCGCGCTCGACGTACGGGGAATAGCCGTGGAGCTGGGCGGCCGGCTCGCCCTGGACGGCGTCGACCTCACCGTGCGCACTGGCGAACTCGTCGGGCTGATCGGACCCAACGGCGCCGGCAAGACCACTCTCCTGCGCGCCGTCCTCGGCCTGCTCACCCCGCACAACGGCACCGTCCGGCTGGACGGGAAGCCGGCCGAGAGGACCAGGGGCACCGTCGGCTACGTTCCCCAGCGGCACGAGTTCGCCTGGGACTTCCCCCTCTCCGTGGAGAAGGCCGTACTCACCGGTCGAACCCACAGGATCGGCTGGCTGCGACGCCCCGGCGCCGACGACCGCGCGGCGGTCGAGGAGGCACTGGAGCTCGTCGCCATGACCGATCTGCGCCACCGCCCCATCGGAGAGCTGTCCGGCGGACAGCGGCAGCGCGTCCTGGTCGCCCGAGCCCTGGCACTGCGACCGCGGCTGCTACTGCTCGACGAGCCGTTCACGGGGCTCGACGTGCCCACCCAGGAACTCCTCACCGCGCTCTTCCTGCGGCTGCGCGCACAGGACAAGGCGCTGCTCATGACGACACACGACCTTCCCGCGGCCGCCGACATGGCCACCCGGCTCTGCCTGCTGAACAGGACCGTGATCGCCGACGGTGCGCCCGAGACCCTCAGGGACCCCGCCGTGTGGCTGCGGGCCTTCGGTGTCGCGAAGTCCGACCAATTGCTGACCTCCCTGGGAGTGACCCGATGAGCGCGATCCTCGACTTCGTCACCGGTCCCTGGGAGCACCTCTTCATGCGCCGGGCGTTCGCGGTGGCCGTGATGTGCGGCATCGTCTCCGGGGTGGTCGGGGCCCACGTCGTACTGCGCGGCATGGCATTCATCGGCGACGCCGTGTCGCACTCGGTCTTCCCCGGCGTGGCCATCGCCTTCGTCTTCCAGTTCAACCTGGTCCTCGGCGGGGCCGTGGCCGGTCTGCTCACCGCGCTCGCCGTGGCCGTGTTCTCGCAGAACCGCCGACTCAAGGAGGACACCGTCATCGGCGTGTTCTTCGCCGCCGCGTTCGGCCTGGGCATCGTGATCCTGAGCACCGCCCCCGGCTACAGCGGGTCGCTCGAATCGTTCCTGTTCGGACAGATCCTCGGCATCAGTGACCGCGACGTCGTCACCGTGGCGGTGATGGGGCTGATACTGCTCCTCGTGGCCGGCGCCGTGCACAAGGAGCTGGTCACCGTAAGCCTGGACCGCGAGACCGCCAAGGCTGTCGGCCTGCCCGTCTTCGTCCTGGACATCGTCCTGTACGCGCTGGTCACCGTCACCGTGGTCATCTCGCTCCAGGCCGTCGGCAACATCCTCGTCCTCGCCCTGCTGATCACCCCTGCCGCATGTGCCCGGCTGCTGACCGACCGGATCGGCGTCATGATGCTGCTCGCCCCGGCAGTCGGCGCCGGCGGCGCGGTGGTGGGCCTCTACCTCTCCTACGCCTACAACCTCGCCGCCGGCGGCCTGATCGTCCTGGTGGTCACCGGCGTGTTCGTCCTGTGCTGGCTCTTCGCCCCCCGGCACGGTCTGCTGACGGCACGACTTGGCACGAGAGGACCGGGTGGCAGTCCAGCGCCGGGGCCCGAGGACCGGCAGGCCGGAGAGGACACCCCGCTGGTCGAGCAGGCCCCGGCCCGGTGAGATCGGTGCGCCGTATCGTGCAGGGCCTCAGCGACGCCGCGGTGACACTCGGCGCGCTGATGCTGCTGTTCGCCGTCTACTTGTTGTGGTGGACCAACAACGCGGCGCAGGCGCAGGCACACGAGGAGGTGCGGCGACTCGAACAGGAGTGGCGCCGACCCGGCGGGGTGGACGGGAGCGGCGGCGGGGCGGCCCCATCGGCGCCCGGCAACGGGGCGGGAGCGGTGGCGGACGGGGCCGCGAGCGACGAGGTGAGCCATGCGGACGACACACGGGGTCTCCCCGACGGGCGCCGTACCCCGGCCCGGTCCCAGACCTTCGGGGTCCTGCGTATCCCGGCCATAGGACTGACCGCCCCCGTTGCCGAAGGCACCGACAAGCACCGCGTCCTCGACCGCGGCTTCGTCGGTCACTACGTCGGCACCGCCCTGCCCGGTCAGCAGGGCAACGTAGCCCTCGCCGCGCACCGCAACACCCACGGCGAACCCTTCCGGCATCTCGACGACGTACGTCCCGGGGACATGGTCACGCTGTCCACCGCGAACGGGGACTTCCAGTACCGGATCGAGTCCGCACTGCCCAGTACCAGTCCCGACGACGGCGCGGTCATCCAGCCCGTCCCGAGCAGTGCGGCAAGCCGCCAGGCCGGCTACGACAAGCCGGGCCACTACCTGACCCTCACCACATGTACTCCCGAGTTCAGCTCGCGTTACCGGCTGGTGGTGTGGGGCCGCCTCCTCGAAGGCGGTCGAGGGTGAGCGGCCGGCCGGACGCGGAACGCCCGGCGTCGGCCGCGACGGGTGACGGTGCCGAGACGAACGCCCGGTCCGGCGTCGCGCTGACCGCGCGAAGGGCGTTGGTGCTCGCCGAACTCCGGCGCCTCGGCGGCTTCGCCAGCGTTCAGCAGCTGCACGCGGCACTCCAGGCCCGTGGCGTCACGGTCGGTCTGTCGACCGTGTACCGCACCCTTGCGGCTGCCGAGGCCGAGGATCTGGTCGAGGCCGTGCGCGGCACCGCTCGCCTCTACCGGTACCAGCCGCCCCATCATGTGCACCACCTGCGGTGCACCGTGTGCGGCGACAGCGTGCCCTTCGTCTCACCGGTGCTGGAGGAGTGGATCGAGAGCCTGGGGCCTCGCTACGGGTTCGTCCATGTGCGCCACGGAGTGAGAGCGACCGGAGTCTGTCCCGACTGCGTCGGCGACGGATAGCTCTGCCGGCCCCGGGCGGTACCACCGTTCGGCTGCCCACAAGCGCCGGATCTTGCGGCGTGGCGCTAGAGGCCGCACGTCGTCCTGACCCTGCCCGGTAAGCTCGACCTGCTGCCATCCTTGTGGAGTTGTGGAGTTGTGGAGGCCACGACTGGGTGGCAGCTCACTCGCCGACCGCTTTGAGCCGGGTCCGGTCATGGTCGGTCTGGAAGCAGCCCCGTTCCTCGAGCACATCGGCTGTGTACACCGCACGGTACGACTCTGGGACGGAGACGGACGTGCCGCCTCCGTGACCCTCGCCGAGGCCGCCGCACGCCAGGTGGAGGCGGCCGACACTCTGCTGATCCCTGCCCTCACCGGCACGGACGCCCGACTCCGCCGCGGGGTCGCCACGCTCGCGGTGCGCCTCAACGGTCGTGCGTCGCTGTCGACTTCGACGGATCCCGTCGCAGCCGGCCCCGTCGGTGGCGGCGGGTGGGAGGAGTGGCGTGGACGACTGGAGCCCGTGAGTGTGCCGTTCGCTCGCCGCGGCCGGCACGAGGGTGTGGAGTCCGTGCTGTGGCGGTCCCGGAGACCGCTGCATCCGGGACGCCTGGCGGACGCGCTGGCACCAGTGATGAACGGAGTCGTGCGCAGCCGCGGACACCTGTGGCTGTCCTGCCGCCCGAACGCCGTGATCACCTGGCGTTCGGCGGGAGCGCATCTGGCGCTGCAGGAAAACGGCGAGTGGCTGCGCGACGAGGCACCTGACGCCTGGGCGGCGGCGTCGCCCCAACGGCGCACCCTCGCTTCCTGGTTCTGGGACGACTACTACGGCGAACGCCGGAACGAGATCGTCTTCACCGGAGTCGACCTGGACGCCCTGGACATCCGCTCGGCGCTGGCCGCCGCTCTGCTCACCGACGCCGAACTGGCCCTGGGGGAAGACGGCTGGGCCACCTTCCCCGATCCCCTGCTGAGCACCGACGGCACGGGGTGACCGCCGGGCGGTCCGGGACGGTCTCCAGGAGTCGCGGGCGCCGCCCGGTCGCCAGCGGACCTCAGTTCCCCGCGCGGCGGACGACGAGGACACCGGTGGCGGTGATCGCAGGGAAGAGGGAGGCGAAGGCGTCCCACGGCCCGGCGTTCTCGCGGAGCCGGACCGCCAACCGTGACGCCAGGTGCTGCACCGAGCCGCGCGGCCGGACCGTCATGAACTCCTCAGCCACGACCGAGCCGGGCCGGCACACCGCCGCCATCTCCTCCCAGGCCAGGCGTACGGACACGGCGCGCTCGTGTATCTCCTTGGGGTCGCTGAGCAGTTCCGCGCGGCGACGGTCGTTCTCCGCCGGGTCGAGGCCGTGCGCGCGGGTGCCGGCGAGGGGCTGGGTGCTGACCCGGCCGTTCTCCGCGACCTCCAGGACGGTTTCCGGGCTGAACCCGGCCGCCCGGTAGCCGCCGAGGTCCAGCAGGTAGGAGCGGGCCCGGGGTGTTGGACCGGCGCCCCGCGAGATAGGTCGCGGCGAAGTCGACCGCCGGTGCGGCGGTCAGGGGGACCTTCCGGGAGAGCACGGCCTACTCCAGGAGCCCGGCACGGATGTCCTCGATCGTGCGGGCGACCGCGCCGCCGTAGGCCGCGGTGCCCGCGGTGATGACGCGTTCGGCTGCCTCCGTCGTCGTTGCGTCCGGCGTCGGCTGTTGGGCGGTCTCTTGGGCCAGCAGGTCCGCGACCTTGCGCAGCCATGCCTCGTCCACCGCTCGCACCACGGTCTCCGCCTCGGTGAAGGTCACCTCGACGGCCGGGACCAGGGCGTGCAGCAGCGGGCGGTCCCCGGCGGCTTCGGCGTCGGCGTGCAGGAGGTGGGCGAGTTCGAAGGCCGCCCAACCGTAGAAGTGACGTCCCCCGTCGGCCGCCCCGTGTGTCGCGGACAGGGCGCCGAGCGCGGCGACGAACGCGGTCACCGGCCGGCCGTCGGTGCGGGAGGTCCAGGTACGCCCGGCGGCGCGCGCGGTGACGGCGTTCGCGTGTGCGGTGAGGCTGACTGCGGAGCCGGCCGCGAAGTGCCAGACGCCGCCTTCCGCCTCGTACACCACGTACTGGTCGGCCAAGTGTGCCTGCGCGAGACGGGTGGCGGTGGCCGCGGGGTCGGGGCTGGGTTCCAGGGTGCTCGCGCGCCCGAGAGGCGTCACGGAACGCGCCCAGGAGTCCCAGGTGTTCCGGGGGCCGGTGCTCATCCTGTCGTGCCCTTCCTCTGCTGCCGGGTCCGCCGGATCCGGGTGAATCGGTGCTTCCGGGTGCGGGTTCATGTCCGTGCTCCCTCCAGCCGCCAGCCGTGGGCGCGGGCCCGGCGCTGCCAGAAGGAGGCGTATGTGCCGCCCGCCGTGACCAGGTCCTCGTGCGTGCCGCGCTCGGTGATCCGCCCGTCCTCCAGGACCAGGATCTGGTCGGCGTGGAGGACGGTGCTGAGCCAGTGTGCGATGACCAGCAGGGTCTTGCGGTCGGCGAGGGTGCGCACGGCCTCGGCGAACAGCGCCTCGTTCTCCTGGTCGAGCGCGGCGGTGGCCTCGTCGAGGACGAGGATCGGCGCGTCCTTCAGCAGGGCGCGGGCGATGGACACGCGCTGGCGCTGCCCGCCGGACAGGCGTGCGCCGCCTTCTCCCACCTTGGTGTCCCAGCCGTCGGGCAGTTCCGCGATCACCCGGTCCAGGCCGGACAGGGCTGCGGCCTCCGCCAGTTCGGCGGCGTCCGCGTCCGGGGCGGCGATCCTGACGTTCTCCTCGATCGTGCCGTCGAAGAGGTAGACGTCCTGGAAGACGAGCGAGACGTGTGCGGCCAGGTCGTCGGCGGTGATGTCGCGGACGACCACGCCGCCGATGCGGACGGTGCCCTGCATGGTGTCCCGGAAACGGGCGATCAGCGAGGCGACCGTGGTCTTGCCGGCGCCGGAGGGTCCCACCAGCGCCGTCATGCTGCGCTCGGGCAGGCGGAAGGTCACGTCGTCCAGGACGGCACGCCCGCCGCTCTCACCCCCGTCGTAGTGGAAGGTCACGCCGGTGAACTCCACGCTCGCGTCACGGGGTGTCCGGGGCTCGGCGGGCTGAGGGAAGGGCGGTTCGTCGAGGATGGCGCCGAGCCGTTCCAGGGTGTTGCGGGCGATGCGCATGCCGGCGCCGGCCTCGGCGGCGGACGACACGCTGTCGATCAGGCGGACCAGCAGCACCAGGAGCGCCAGCAGTGTGGGCACGGTGAGCGACCCGTCGAGCTGCCAGGAGACGCCGAGGGCCAGCAGCAGGGCGAAGACGAGCCGGGTGGCGAAGGTGAAGGAGACCAGGCCGGGCAGGCCGCGCGCGATGAGCCGACGGTCGGCCCGCGCCTCGGCCACCAGGGCGTCGTAGCCCTCCGCGGTCCGGCCGAACGCGCGCAGGACCGGCTGGTTGCGGGTGTACTCGAGGACCCGGTCGGCGGACTCGCCGATGGCGGCGTCGCGGCCGAGGTCGAGGCGGCGCATCAGCGACGTGCTCCCCTGCTGGACGGCATAGAGCACGGGTGCGCAGACCAGGAGCACCAGGGCGGTACGGACGTCGAAGAAGAAGGTGGCGACGATCAGAGTCACCGGGGTGAGCAAGGAGCTGATGAACGGGCGCAGCAGGTGGGCCGGCGTGCTCATCACCTGGATGACGTTCTGCCCGGCGAGTCGGCAGAACTCGGCGGTCCGGCCGGCGGTGAACCAGCCCAGCGGCAGGCGCAGCGCCTGGTCGGCCAGCCGCCGGTGCAGCACCCGGGAGAGCTGGGAGCCGACCGTGAACCCGCCGCTGAGAGCGGCGCCCTGGAGTACGGCGTAGACGACCACGCAGCCGGCGAACGCCGCCAGCCACGGCCGGACGTCGGCAGGGTGGGACCCGAGCAGGGCCTTGAGGACGGGCACCAGGAGCGCGAAGGCGACGCCCTGGAGTACGGCCGCCCCGGACTGGAGCAGCAGCAGCCGGTTCAGCGGCCGGGAGCCCTCCGGGCCCAGGACGCGGTAGAGCTGACGGATCATCGTGCGCTTCCCCCTCGGATGTCGGCCCCCGCGCGGACGGGCCGCTGGTTCGGTACGCCGTCGATGCGTCCGGGCCCGTGCCGCTCTGGGCGTCCCACAGCGCGGCGTAGCGGCCGTCGGCGGCCATCAGGTCGTCGTGGCGGCCCTGTTCGGTGACGCGTCCGTCCTCCAGCACCACGATCCGGTCGGCGGAGCGGATGGTCGCCAGCCGGTGGGCGATGACGAGCAGGGTGCGGCCGGCCGCGAGCGCGGACAGGCCGTCCTGGATCAGCGCCTCGGAGTGCGGGTCGGCGTGGGCGGTCGCCTCGTCGAGGACGAGGACGGGCGCGTCGGCGAGCAACGCCCGCGCGATGGACAGTCGTTGGGCCTCGCCGCCGGAGAAGGTGACGGCCGTGCCGAGTTCGGTCGCGTAGCCGTCGGGCAGCTCCGTGATCCGGTCGTGGATGCGGGCGGCGCGGGCGCACCGTTCGACTTCCTCGTCGGTGGCTTCGGGGCGGCCCAGGCGGATGTTGTCGGCGACGCTCGCGCGGAGCAACCGTACGTCCTGGAGGACGAAGCCCACCCGTCGGTACAGCTCGGTGGCGGGGATGTCCCGCAGGTCGGCGCCGCCGAGGGTCACGGTGCCGGCCGTGACGTCGTGGAAGCGGGGCAGCAAGGAGGCCAGGGTGGACTTGCCCGAGCCGGAGGGGCCGACGAGTGCGGTGCCGGGGGCCAGGTCGAGGTCGACGCCGCTGAGGACGTCGGTGGTCCCGTCGTAGGAGAAGGACACCCCGCGCAGACGGACGTGGTGGCCGTCGGGGAGGGCGGGGGTCGTGGGCTCGGGGAGGGTGGGGGCGTCCAGGAGTTCGGTGACGCGTACGGCGGCGGCCTGGCCGGCCCGGATCTGCTGGATGCGGGGGCCGACGACGCCCATGGGGGCGGCGACCGCGGGGCCGAGCAGCAGGAAGGGTACGAGTTCGGCGCCGGTCATCCAGCCCTGGGTGACGAACACCGCGCCGGGTGCGGCCAGGAGCAGCAGGACCACGGCCGGAGTGACCACCAGGATCGCGGCGGTGGAGGTGGCGAGGGTGGAGCGGACCCAGCCGGAGAAGAAGTCGGCGAAGCCCTCGGTGGCGCGGACGAAGCGTTCGTGGGCCTTGCTGCCGCGCCCGAAGCTCTTGAACACGGCGATGCCGGAGGCGAACTCCACGGCGGCGGCGGAGATCCGGCCCACCGCGGCGCCGAACTCCGCCATCTGCGCCGCCGCGCCCGCCATGGCCCGGCTGAACAGGAAGACACCGAGCAGCAGGGGGACCACGCTGATCAGGGCGAGGCGCCAGTCGACGGTGAACAGATAGGCGAGGGTGAGCAGCGGGGCGGTGAGGACGGAGACGACGTCGAGGAGGGTGTGCGCACAGAGGGTGTGCAGCGCGCTCACGTCGTCCTGCACGGCCTGTTTGACCTCGCCGGTGCCCCGGTCGGTGAGCCGGCCGAGCGGCAGCCGTCCGATGTGCCGGGCGAGCCGGCGGCGGAGGGTGAGCTGGAGGTCGTTGTCGGCGAGGTGGGCGAGGGCGCCGGCCGCGGTGCCGCACACCAGGGCGACGAAGCCGGCCGAGCAGGCCAGCGCCACCAGCGGCCAGAGGGCGTCGCCGTCGGCCGGAGAGCCTTCGGTGAGGCGTTCGGCTATGCGGGAGACGGCGATGAACGGGACCACTCCGGCGAGGGCGGCGACGGCCTGGAGGCCGACGGCGACGGCCAGTCGGCCGCGGACGGGCTCGGCGAGCCTGCGCAGCGGGGAGGGCGGGGTGGCGGAGGTGCCCGCGCCGTCGGCGGTGGCGTCCTCGGCTGCCGGGGCCGGGCCGGGCTCGGGCGGTTGTGACTTCACTTGACGAGTACTCCGATTTCGGGGATGGGCCTGCCGCCCGCCTCGGTGATGCGGCGGCTGCCCGTGGCGGGTGCGGCCGGGGTGGTGCTGCCCGGGTGCGAGTGCGCGTCCGTGCCGGTGGCCGGCAGTCTCATGCGGCGCGGGGTGGCACCGGCGGCCGCCCTCACCTTCCTGTCGTCCGCGCCCGCGGTCAACCCCGTGGTGCTTGTCGCCACGTCCCTCGCCTTCATCGGTGAACCGATGATGGTGGTGGCCCGGTTCGCCGCCTCGCTGGCCACTGCCGTGACCATGGGTGGCTGTGGGCACGCTTCGGGCGCCCGGAGTGGCTGCGGCTGCCGACACGGCCCGCCACCGAGGCCGCGGGTTCGCGCGCGGGCGCCTTCGCGTCCGGGCTGCAGCACGACTTCCCGCACGCCGGAGGCTTCCTGGTGGTCGGGGCGGCCGCGGCGGTCACCGTCAACATCACCGTGCCGCGCTCGTTGCTCGACGTCTTCACGGCATCCGCCTGGGTGTCGGTTCTGATTCTGGCGCGGCTCGCCGTGGTGCTGTGCGTGTGCAGCGAGGCGGACGCCTTCGTGGCGGCGTCACTGAGCGGTTTCGGGCCGGTGGCCCAGTTGGCGTTCATGGTGGCGGAGCCGGTCGACTTGGAGCTCTTCGCCCTCCAGGCGGGCACGTTCGGGCGAGGCTTCGTACCCCGGTTCTCGTCCGTCACCTGGGTAGCCGCGGTGACGGGCAGTGTCCTGGTGGGGCGGTGGCTGCTGTGAGGAAGTACGGCTCCGCCCTGCTGTTGCTGCTCGTCGGCGCCTCGGTCTTGCGCGTCTCGCTCTTCAACGACCTCTACCTCCGCTACGTACAGGCCGGGCTGCGGCCCTATCTGATCGCCTCGGGTGCCCTGCTGGCGCTGCTCCGTCTGGTACGGGGCGCGCTGACCGCGCGAGCGGTGCGGGAGGACTCCGCCGACGCCGACGTGCACGGTCGGCAGGACCACGGTCACGCCCACACAGGCGCTCCTCGTGTCGCCTGGCTGCTCGCCCTGCCCGCCGTCGCGCTGCCGCCGGGGTGGGCCTTCCGGCCCTACCCGCGGGCCGCCCCGGCCGGTGCGGACGACCCGTTCCAGTCCATGCGTGACCACGGAAGCGCCAGGTCGTCCGTACCGCGGACCTGCCGTAGGGCCAAGTCCTCGATGCGCGACGCCTCCCCATGTCTGGCGAACACGGTGTCGACGTAGCAGTGTCCGGTGTCGGCGGCGATGAACAGTGCGGTGCGGCCCGGCTCTTCTCGGTAATCCCCCCCGTGGGCTGCGCGATCGCGTGCAGGCTGCCCCAACGGGAGCGGTCCGTTGACACCACCGGCCCCGGCTTCTTCGACACCCAAGAACAGCACGACGCCCTGAACAAGGTCGACGCCCGCATGCACTGGTACTGCCCCGACCCGGCCCGACTGGCCGACCTGGCGGCCGGGCTCGCGGGCACTGGCGTCACACACGCTCACCACCCCGCCCGGCCCCTTGGTCGCGGAACTCCCCGGTTCCCTGACAGGAGATGCTGTCCGTGCTCGCCGCGCACCGGCTCCTGGGACGGCGGGGTCGCGGGCCGGCTTCTGCCGCGCCGCGAGTGGCCCCCTCGCAGCGCACTGCGGCGTGGTGAACCACGTCCAGACGCATGTCCAGCTTCCGCGGCCGGGGCGTGGGCGCCGCCCTTACGCGGTATGCGAGAGGCGTCGCGCGCGACGGCGCGACCCACGTGCGTCGAGCAGGGCCGCCGGCCCTCGTTGGTTCCCGGTCCGGAGACGGGGGCGCCCCCCGCTCAGGAGGGAAGGGTGAGTACGCGGTTGAGTGCGCTGCCGGGGCGGCCGGTGAGGTCGTCCCAGGTTCCCTCCTCCTCGATGCGGCCCTGGTCAAGGACGGCGATGCGGTCGGCACGGCGGATGGTGGCCGGCCGGTGGGCGATGACGATCGTGGTGCGGCCCTCCTCCCGCAGCGCGGCGGCGAGCTGGGCGTCGCCGGTGTTGTCCAGGTGGGCGGTGGACTCGTCGAGGACGAGGACGCGCGGGCGGACCAGCAGCGCGCGGGCGAGTGCGATACGAGCCCGCTGGCCGCCCGAGAGCGTTGCGCCGCGTTCCCCGATGAGGGTGTCCATAGCGGCGATCCGGTCGACGCCGCACCGACGCGCTGTCGTGGCGAGCAGGTCGTCGTCCGCTTCAGGTGCGGCGAGCCGCAGGTTCTCGGCGAGGGTGCCGTGGAAGAGGGGGGTCTCCTGTCCCACGAGGACGACCTTGCGCCGCAGTTCGGAATCGCTCACGTCCCGGACGTCCACGGGGTCGCCGTGGGCGGACACCAGCTGGACCACTCCCTCGGAAGGGTCCCAGAACCGAGCGAGCAGGTGAGCGCAGGTCGACTTGCCGGCGCCCGAGACACCGACCAGGGCGAGTGTCTGCCCCGGGGGGATGGTCAGGTCAACGCCGTCCAGCACGGGCTGTCCGCCGTAGTCGAACCGCACCCCGTGCAGCCGGACACCCAGCGGACCGGGCGGCAGGGGTCGGGGCGCCGCGGGCGGCGGGGCGAGGGCGGGGGCCTTGACGGCCGCGCCGACGCGGGATGCCGCGGCGCGCAGTGCCACGGCCTGGCTCAGGGCGCGGGCCGACTCCGCGACCGGACCGAGGACGGACAGGGCCAGGGCCATCGCCGCCGGGGCCCACGCGCCGTGCAGCCGTCCCGAGGTCACGGACTGCGCCGCCGCGGCGACCGTGCCGAGGACGGCGGCCACGATGAGCAGGTCGCGGACCGATGCGGCGACCGCCTCCCACGTGGCCTCGGCACGCTGGGCGTCGGCCACCTGCCGCCCCCGCTCCGCCAGCGTGCGGCGGCGCTGCGCGAGCCGGCCGAAGGCCAGCAGCTCGCGCAGTCCGTCGACGGTCTCCACCGTGTCGGCCGACAGCCTCGCCGTGGCCGTCCGGGTGCGGCCGCCGCGTACCGCGCGTCCCCGCGCGTCGGCGAAAGGCGCCGCGGCGAGCAGGGCCGCCACCGGGAGTACGGCGGCCAGCAGCCAGGGTTCCACCACGGCCAGGAACAGGGAGCCGCCGGTGAGGACCGTTCCCGAGGCGAGCAGTTGGGCGGTGGTGTGGGCGTAGAAGAACTCCAGCGCCTCCACGTCGGCCATGGCGGTGGCGGCGAGGTCGCCGCTGCGCCGGCCAGCGATGCGGGCGGGCGCGCTGCGGGCGAGTCCGTCGAAGACGCGCACCCGCAGGACGGCCAGCACCCGGTAGGCCAGATCGTGCGAGAGGTCCATCTCCCGCCAGGTCGTCAGGGCGCGGACGAGGACCAGGACGACGAGCGCGGTGACGGTGGCGGTCGAAGGCGCGCGTCCCTCGATGACGGCGGTCCCCACCGTGTGCGCGGCCAGGGTCACCAGCGCGACGAGGGAGCCCTGTTCGAGGAGGGCGGCGGCGCAGGTGCGGGCCGTCATGGCGCGGTGGGCGGCGAGGGCGGGCAGGAGGGCCCGCAGTGCGCCTCGCGCAGGTATGTCCGTGTCGGATTTGGCAGTGGTGGAGGTGGTTGTGGTTGAGCTTGTGGTAGCGGTGGCGGTGCTCATGCGGCGAGTTCTCCTCGGTGGGCGCGGCCGGCGTCGACGAGCCGCGTGTAGACGCCTCCGGCCTCGACCAGGCCGGCGTGCTCGCCGACGGCGTCCACGCGTCCTTGGTCGAGGACGACGATGCGGTCGGCGTGCCGGACGGCGGCCAGTCGGTGGGCGACCACCAGGACGGTCCGGCCGCTCGCGGCGTTCATCAGTTCCCGGAGGATGTCCGCTTCGCGGCGTTCGTCGACCGCGCTGGTGGCCTCGTCGAGGACCAGCACCCGGGCGTCCGCGAGCAGGGCACGCGCGAGGGCGAGACGCTGGCGCTGGCCGCCCGAGAGGGTGGCGCCACGCTCACCGAGGACGGTGGCGTAGCCGTCGGGCAGGGCGGCTATCTCGTCGTGGACCCCGGCGACGCGCGCCGCACGGGTCAGGTCGTCGTCCGTGGCGCCGGGCCTGGCCAGGCGCAGATTGTCGGCGATGGTGGCGTGGAAGAGGTAGGTCTCCTGTGAGACGACGGCGATGCCCTGCCGCAGCGAGTCGAGTGCGTACGCGGTGGTGGGGCGCCCGTCGAGGGTGATGCGGCCCTCCTGCGGGTCGTGGTGGCGCAGCAGCAGGGCCAGCAGCGTGGACTTGCCCGCGCCGGAAGGGCCGACGATCGCCGTGGTCCGTCCCGCCGGCGCCGTGAAGGAAACGCCGTCCAGGGCGGGCGCAGGTGTGCCGTCGTAGGCGAACCGGACGTCGTCGAAGCGCACTTCGGGCGGGGTGGTCCAGTGGGGGCGCATCTCCCCGGTGTCGGGTACGGCCGGCTCGGCGGTGCGCAGGGCCGCGAGACCGTCCGCGGCCGACACCCCCAGGTATCCGGCGTGCCATTCGCGGGCCAGGTCGCGGACCGGCCGGAAGCACTCGGAGGCCAGCAGCAGCACCAAATAGGTGCCGGTCGCCGTGGTGGATCCGGTGGCGGACGACCAGCACGCCAGGAGCGCGGCGGCGACGGTGCCGCCCTGGATGGCGAGGTCGGTGATGGCGGTGTCGACCAGGGACACCCGCAGTTTGGCGACGGTCGCCCGGTGCAGCGCGGCGGACCGCTCCTCCAGGCGTGCGCGGGTGCGCCCGACGGCGCCGGCGGCACGGAGGGCGGGCATGCCCTGGAGTGCCTCCAGGTAGTCGGCGCCGAGCCCTTCGTAGGTGTCCCAGTGCTCCTTGCCGCGGGCGGCCAGCAGCCGGTCCCAGGCGCGCGGCCCGGCGAGGGCCAGCAGCAGGGCGGGGACCAGGCCGAGGAGTGCCCACGGTTCGACCACGGCCAGGGCCGCCAGTACCAGGGGCGGCACGGTGAGGGTGACCAGGAGCTGGGGCAGGTAGCGGGAGACGTAGGCGTCGACGCCCTCCACCCCGTCGACGAGGGTGGTGCGGACCGCCCCGGCTCGGGCGGTGGTCAGGTGGGCGGGCCCCAACCGACCCAGGTGGACGAGCAGTTCGTCCCGCAGGGCCACCCTGACGCGGGCCCCGGCACGGGTGGCGGTGTGCCGCTGCCACAGGGTGAGCCCGGCGCGGGCGGCGACGACGGCGAGCACCGCGGCCAGCAGCCGCGGAAGCTCGCCGGTGTCACCGCGGGCCAAGTGGGCGAGCGCGAGGGCCAGCAGTGCGGCCTGCGCCAGGTGGGTCAGGGTGACGGCGCCCTGCAGGAGGGTGGCCGCGAGCAGGGGGCGCCGGGTGCGCCCGGCGGCGCGGCGCAGCTCGGGGTGGACGATCACGTGGTGTTCTCCTCGTCGGCGTGGCGGGTGCCGAGGGCCAGTCCGTGGACGACCCAGTCCCGGCCCGGAGCGGCGCCGAGGGCGGCGCCGAGGTCCGCCTGCTGCCAGGAGCCGACGGGCCGGGCCGACAGCCCGTGGCGCAGGGCGGTGACATGGGCAAGGTGAACGGCGAAGCCGGCCCGCAGGTGGGCGCGGCGGATGTGCATGGCGTCGGCGTCCGCGGGGCAGCCGTGGGCGAGCAGGACGGCGCCCGCGGCCGCGAGCCACGCCTGGCCCGCGGCCCAGGCGGCGAGCGTCGGGCGGGCCTCTCCCGCCGCGTGCCGCCGCAGGGTCGTGCCGTCGGCGGACAGTGCCACCAGGGCGGGTCGGGGCGGACCGACCGCGGCGCACCAGCGCAGGTCGCCGGTGCCCGCCTGTACGGCGGCGGTGAGGACCGCCCGCAGCGCGTCCTCGGACGGGGTGCCCGGCATCGGCGGTGGGGTACTGCGGCGCGCCAGCAGTTCGGCGGGCGCGGGCGGGCCCCCCGGCGGGTCCGGGACGCGGGCGCCGCCGTCCGGGCGCGCCTTGCCCTGCCCACCGTCCTGGTGCGCCGGGCCCCGCCCACCGGCCTGGTGCGCCGCCGGGCCGCCCCGCCCGTCGGGCGGCGGGATGTGCACGGCGGCCAGCGGGCTCTCGGCGAGTCCGTCCAGCCGTGCCTCGGGCTCGTCCGTGCCCAGCGCGCGGGCCGCGAGGAACAGGGCCGCGGCGGCGTGCCCGGTGTCCAGCAGGAGCAGCGGCCAGGCGCGGTGACCGTAGTGGGAGACCGTGCGCCGTGCGGTGACGGAGAGTTCGGCGGTCACGCCGGGAGGTGTGTTCCCCGGAGGCCGGCCGAGGTGATGGACGCGGTGGCGCAGCGGGTCGTAGCCGTAGCGGCCGGGCGGCAGGGAACAGCCCGCGCCCACCACCAGTTCGGTGTCCACCGGGTGCAGCGCACCGGCGGAGGCCACGGGCCGGAGGCGTCCCGAGGCGTCCGCCGCGGCCAGCGACAGACCCAGCAGGGCCCCCACGTCGAGGTCGGCCGGGCCGGCCGGCGGGAGGGGGCTCGGCGGTCCGGGCCAGGCCCGGACCGCTCCCCCGGCGGGGGTGCCGGGTCCTGGTGGCTCCGGGGAGCGTGCGCGGGCGAGGGCGGCGACGAGGTCCACCGGCCGGTCCTCGCGGAGGTCTTCTTCCACGGCTGCGGCCCTCACATGTGCGGCGGAGGCGCCAGCGTGAAGTCCTCCGGCGCGCTCGGCGGGCTCGTGCGCCACCCTCGGGCGACGGCGGCCTCGGCGAGGCGCGGGCAGCCGAAGTAGCCGAAGGCGGCGGGGGCGTTGGGCAGCAGTCCGCAGACGAGCACCCGTGCGACGCGCAGGGAGGTCTCGGCCACGTCCTCCGTGGTGAGGTCGAAGGTCATGACCCGGTGGCCGCCCGTCCGCAGCGCGCTGTCCAGGCGCTGCCGGCTGCCGGGCTCGACCTCGCCGACGGACACGGTGCCGAGCGCGGGTTCGGTGAACCGCCTGGCCTCGGCGGCCATCCGCTCGTCGAGCCACACCTGCACGTGGGCGCCCAGGTCCCGTACGTGCTCGAACTGCTCGCCGCACGCGTCGAGATAGCGGCCGTCGGCACGATGGTCCAGGTACAGCCCGCGGGCGAGCAGTCCGGCTTCCACGGCCTGGAACACCCAGCCGTCGGAGCCGGTCAGGCCCTGGGTGAAGACCCAGGTGTGGACGGCCTCCAGGACGGCCTTGCGGGCGGCCTCGGCCGGGTCGTACTTGCAGGCGAACCCGGCGGCGTACAGGCCGAGGCGCGGATCGTGCACGAGCGCGGCCATGCAGGGGGCGAACTCCGAGTGCATCTGGACGATGTGGACGTCGAACGCCGAGCCGGCGAGGTCGTCGGCGAGGCCGGGCACGCTCGCCGGGTCGATGCCGCGGGCCGGGCCGTCCAGATGCCACCACAGTTCCAGGGCGTCGCGTTCGACGATCTCCAGCAGGCCGCGTTCGACGGCGTCGTCGAGGCCCTGTCCGGTGGCGATCCCGGCGTAGTTGAGGTGGTGGGTGCGGGGTAGCTCGCGCAGTGCGCCCTGGCGCCAGTTGAGGTGGGTGAGCGCGACGGGTGCCCAGACCTCCGTCGTCCCTCCGCCGGGCAGCAGTTCGGTGCCGCGGGTCCACAGGGCCGGGGTGTCGGGGGTGAGCGGGCGGTAGGGGAACTTCTCCCGGGCGTACTGCCAGTCGGCGTACGCGGGCAGGTCGCCGGGGCCGTAGAGCCGCAGGCCCTTGTCGGCCAGTTCGGTGGCGGTGGCCCGCACGGGGGCGTCGGGGTGGCCGGGCGGCGGGACGCGGTTGCCGCAGTACCGTTCCACCCCCTCGGCTATCGCGGCGACGCGGGCCTGGGCGGGGTCACCGAAGGTGGTGCCGAGGGAGACCCGGTCGGCGGGCCACAGGCCGTGTCTGCGGGCGTCGGATATCTCGGCCGTGAGCGCGGTGTAGCGGGGCGGGGTGCCCGCCGGGTGCTCGACGGGCTCGACGTTGCGGACGATGCCGCAGACGGGGTCGACGAGTGCTTCCAGCGGCAGCGTCGTCATCTCGGAATCTCCTCTGCGGGGTCGACGGGGGTGGGGCGGGAGGGGAGCACGGGCAGGCTCAGCACCACGCTGTCCGGATCGAGCTCGCGCCGGGAGGCGTGCAGCGTGGCGGCCGTCACCGGGTCCTGACCGGTGTGCGGGTTGCGGGCGTGGGCCGGGAAGTGGTGTCCGGCGATCTCCAGGCGTAGCCGGGTGCCGGCGGGCAGCCGGCGCGCGAGCCGGCCGAGGGCGAGGGTGAACGCGGCCTGGCGGCCAACCGGTTCGGCGCGCCGGACGATGCCGACGGCGAGCCGCTCGGCGACTCCTTCCGGCGTGAGGGCGACCAGCCGGGCGGCCCAGTCGGCGGACGGCGTGTGCGCGGTGGCCCGCAGGTGCACGCTCACGGGGCCGACGACGTCGAGCGGACGCGGCAGCGGTGGGGTGATGAGCAGGCAGCGGTCGGGCGGGCCGTCGGTGGGGACGGTCAGATCGTCGGAGCGGACGGGCCGGCCGGGGTCGGCGGTGAAGCCGGCCCCGTGCAGCAGCCGCGGCCGCCGGGTGCGCGGTTCGCCGTTCGTACCGGCGGGCAGCCACAGGTCGGCCCCGCCCAGTCCCTGTGCGCCGTGGCGGCCGGGGGCGAGTTCGCCGGCCAGGGCGCGGCGGGCCCAGCGCACGTACAGCTCGCCGAGGTTCACCCGGTGGGCCGGGCCGGCGTCGGGGCCGGGTGTGGAACCGAGGCCGTGGCCCCAGGGGCCCAGCAGCAGCCGCGCCGAGGGTCCGCCCCAGGCGTGCCAGAGTGCGACGGTCTCCTCGGTGAAGTGGTCGTGGTGGCCGCCCACCGCGAGCAGGGGCACGGCGGCCTGCGCCGCCCGGGCGGTCAGGCGTCCGCGGTCGCGGTGGCGCCACAGGCCCGCCCAGGAGGGCAGGGCGCGGCCCAGCCGTTCGGGGAGGCCGGTGAGCGGCAGGTGGGTGAGGAGACCGGGGTCCGCCGCGAGGGCCTTGTCCAGCGCGCCCTCGTCCGAGTCCGGTCGGTCACCGTGGGCGGCCCACCATCCGGCGCGGGACAGCAGCCGCTCCACACCGGACGCCTCGCGGGCCGTCTCCGCCAGGCCGAGGGCGGGTACGGCCGCGAGGACGGCGTCGGGCCGGGCGTCGTCGGGCGCGTCGAGGGCGAGGACGAGGGCGCAGTGGGCCGCGTAGGAGGCGCCGACGGCCACCAGCCGGCCGTCGCTCCACGGCTGCCGTCGGATCCAGCGGACGGCCGCCGCGCCGTCGGCCGCCTCGTTCGCGTAGGGGTGCCACTCCCCCGGCGACGCGAACCGGCCGCGCACGTCCTGGACGACGGCGGCGAATCCGCGGCGGGCCCAGCCGTGCGCCTCGGCCCGGTGCCGGGTCCGGTCGTAGGGGGTGCGCACCAGGACGGCCGGGAAGGGACCGTCACCGGCGGGGAGGACCACGTCGGTGGCCAGTTCCTCCACGGCCGCGTCGAACGCTGTCATCCGTCCTTCTTCGGCATCGGGGCGACGGCGGGCACCGGGAGGACGGGGTGCTCGGTGACGGTCAGCGTGCGCAGGTCCACGCGGCGGAGCCGGCGCCGGGCCGGGAGGCCGACGGTGCCGGGTGCGCCGGTGGCCCACCGATGGAGATCGTCCGCCAGCAGGGCGGCGAGCAGCGTGGCGGCGGGCGGGGTGAGCCGGACCGGCGCGCCGGAGGTACGAGGTCCGCTCCAGTACGCGGCCAGTTCGCGGTGGGCGGGGGTGGCGGCGAGCCGGCGGGACCGGACATGCCCCGAGGTGACGTCCGAGGGAGCGGCGGCCACCGGCTCGACGTACGCCTGCCAGCCCTCGCGGTGGCAGCGCAGCCACGCGACGCCGTGGTCGGGCAGGCGGTCGGCGGCGTCCCACAACCCGTCCGGCACGGGTCCGTCGAGGCACCACACGACCGCGGAGGGGTCTCCGTCGAGCAGATCCTCGACGGCGAGCGGTGATCCGCCCGAGGCGGTCTCCGTCACGCGAGGCCGGGCGCCCAGGGCGGCCAGTTGCGCCGCGAGCGGTTCGGTCAGTACCGGGTCGCCGAGGATCCGGATGTCCTGGCGAGCGGCGGGCCACCGCGCGTCCCGCGGCCCTTCCGCCAGATAGCCGGTCTCCTCGAACGCCCGTACCACACGGTCGAGTTCGTCGTCCGCCGGGCCTGTGAACCCGCCCGTGAGCCGGGAGAGCAGAACGTCCTGGTCGGCGCCCCCTGTCCTGACGCTGAAGAACTCCCCTTCCGGGGTCCGGACGGCGAGCCCTCGGCCGGGCACGGCGACGACGTCGACACCGGGGGCGAGTCGGCTGCGGGACACGACGATCCTCCTGACGAAAGGGTGGGGATGGGCGTGGGCCCGCCCGGAAGGCAACGGGCGGGCCCACGGTCGAGGGTGGCTAGGCCCTCGCTTACTCCTCGTTGTCGTCGAAGGGGTTCTCGACGAGCGCGTTGGAGTGGGAAGCCGAGGCGTGCGCCAGCTGGCCCTGGTCGGCGATCGGCGTGAAGATCTGCTCGTTCTCCATGAACTCTCCTTGTTAGATCGGGAGTTACGACGCTCGAGCGAGCGCCGCGATGACAATCTAATGAATCTGATTTTCATATTCTAGGTCTGGGAGAGGGTGATCTGGGTAACACACCGGCCAGCCTCCCTCGGGGTCCCGGCCGACCCGTCCGGCCACCTTCAGCACGTCCGCCAGCAACCCCGGGGTCACCACCTCCCCCGGCGCCCCGTCGGCCACCACACGGCCGTCGCGCAGGGCGACGACGCGTTCGGCGAACCGGGCCGCGTGGGCCAGGTCGTGCAGCACCATCACCACGGTGAGCCCGCGCTCCTCACGCAGGCGGACCACCGTCTGCAGCACGTCGAGCTGGTGGTGCAGATCCAGGTAGGTGGTCGGCTCGTCGAGCAGCAGGACGCGCGTGTCCTGGGCGAGCGCCATCGCGAGCCGCACCCGCTGCCGCTCGCCTCCGGACAGCGCGTCGACGTCACGGTCGGCCCACTCCGCCACCCCGACATCCCGCAGCGCCCGGTGCACGACGGGATCGTCGCCCTCACGCAGCATGCCCAGCGGTCCGCGCGCCGCGTACCGCCCCTGGCGGACGAGGTGACGCACGGTCATGCCGGGAACGGCCGGGGCGGACTGGTGCAGCAGGGCCACCCTCCGGGCCGTCGCGCGCCGGGACAGCCGGGCGAGGTCGTCCCCGCCGAGCCGGACGCGCCCTTCGTCCGGTTGCAGCAGCCCGGCGGCCAGTCGCAGCAGGGTCGACTTGCCGCAGCCGTTCAGGCCGATGAGGGCGGTCAGTTCGCCCGGCCGTACGGTCAGGTCGACGCCCCGCAGCACGGGTCGCCCGGGGTAGCCGAAATGGACCCCCTCGACGTGGATCCCCACGGGCTCGGTCATGCTCTGTCCTCGATTCGACGTCAGAACGAACGGCTCGGCGTGCGGCGCACGACGACCAGCAGCAACGCGGCCCCGAGGCAGGCGGTGAGCGCCCCGACCGGCAGCGTGAGCCGTCCGGAGTCCAGCACCCCCGCCAGCAGCCGCGAGGACAGCTGCGCCGCCGCGTCCGCCCCGCACACGACCACCGCGCCCGCCAGGGCGGCGCCGGGCAGACTCACCCGCAAGTCCGCGCCGAAGACGGCCACGGCCACGTGCGGGACGAGCAGCCCCACGAAACCCAGCGCTCCTACGGCGGCCACCGCGCCCGCCGTCAGCGCCACCGCGCACAGCAGGGCCAGGGTCCGGGCCCGGCGAGCCGAGAGGCCGGCGGCCAGGGCGATGTCGTCCCCGCAGCGCAGCAGCGTCAACGGCCCGGCCAGCAGCCAGGCCACGACCCCCCAGACGAGGGCCCACGGCCACAGCAGGTGCCAGTGCTGCCACACCCGGCCCTCCGTGGTGCCCACCAGCCACTGGACGACACTGCCGAGTTCGCCCGGCTCCACCAGGAGCACCATGGCGGTGAGTCCGCCCAGCACCGCCGACACCAGCACCCCGTGCACGGCGGTCTGCGCCGGGTCACCGCGCCCGCGCCCGGCGAGCAACCACAGCAGCGCGGCTCCGGCGCACCCGCCCACGCACGCGGCGAGCACCACGGCCAGGGGTGAGTCCCACCCGGCGAGTCCCAGGGCGGTCGCGGTGACGGCGCCGAGCACCGCCCCCGGGGTCACGCCCGTCACCTCCGGCCCGGCAAGGGGATTGCGCAGAGCGGACTGCAGGACCAGCCCCGCCACCGCGAGACAGGCGCCCGCGCAGAGAGCCACCAGCAGCCTGGGCAAGCGAAGTTGGAACAGGATGTGGCGTTCCGTCGCGTCCCCGCCGCCGTTCAGGACCTCCCAGGCCACGCCCGGGGACATGCCGCGCCCGGCCACCAGTTCCACGCCGGCGCACACGACGGCCAGTACGGCGAGAGCCGTGAATCGCCGGGTCACCGTACATCCTCCGTACCGAACGCCCCGGAAGGGGGCGAGCAGTTGTCATCGAGCCCACCGCGCCCGGGGTCTTCTCCGCCGGCGTCGTCCGACGTTCCGGCGAGGGGGATGTCGTTGACCGCATGGGCGCGGGGGGTCGCGTCCGGCGCCCCGGCGCCGGGGACGCCGTCGGCCGCGACGGCGCGGGGGGTCGCGTGCGCCGCGTCGGCGCGGGGGAGGTCCTTCGCCGCGTCGGCGCGAGGGATCGCGTCCGGCACCCCCGCGTGGGAAACGTCGTCGGCCGCGACGGAAGCCGCCTTCCGCGGTCCGGGCAGCGGCCCGCGCACCGCGGCCGAGGCGGTCGGCCGGCGCCGGGCCGACCGGCCGCGACCACGCGACCGCATCAGCGCGACCCCGGCCGGCACCCCCAGCAGGGCCGTCCACGCGCCGGCCGGTGTCTCCACGGGCGCCAGCGCCAGCCGGGCCGGGACGTCGGCGACGACCACGACGACCGCGCCCCAGGCGGCGGACCACGGAAGCCAGCGCACCGCTCCCGCCACGGGGTTGAACCACCGGGCCAGGTGCGGGGCGAGGAAGCCCACCCATGCCACGGGCCCGCACACGGCCGTCACCGGGGCGATCAGCACCACCGCGATGGCCAGTGCCGCCAGCCGGGCACGCTGGGCGCGCACCCCCAGCGCCTCGGCGTCCTGGTCGCCCAGCCGCATCACCGACAGCACCGGCGCGCACAGCACGAGCGCGGGGAGCGCGACGAGCAGCCACGGCCACAGTCCCGTCACGTCGTCCCAGGTCCGGGCGGACAGGGAGCCGAGCAGGTAACGGTAGATGAGCTGGAGGTCCAACTGGTCGGCCATGACCATCAGAACGAGCAGCGCGGCCTGCAACGCCGCCGCCACCGCGGCCCCTGTCAGCAGCACCGCGGACGGACTGCGGCCGAGTCCGGCAGCCAGGAGCGTGAGCCCGCCGCCGAGCGCGGCCCCGCCGATGGCGAGCATCGGCTGGACGGCGGCGGGCAGTGACAGGCTCAGTACCAGCGGCGCGGCCACCCCCAGCGCGGCACCGGACGACACGCCCAGCATCTCCGGCACCGCCAGGGGATTGCGCAGCGCCTCCTGGAGCACCAGTCCGGCCGCCCCCAGACAAGCTCCGGCGACGAGCGCCAGCACCAGTCGGGGCACGCGGAGTTCGAAGACGACGATCCCGGCGAGCGTGGTGTCCCCGTCCAGCACCGCGGCGACCAGCCGGTGCGGTGGGACGTATGGGGTGCCGAGGCTGAGCGCGCAGACCGAGGAGACGGCCAGCAGGACGACCACCAGGAGCGGCTGCCCGCTCCGTGCCCCGCGCGACGGCCGCTGTCCGCCCGCCGCGACGGGATCCGCCGCGGCGGGCGCCGAGAAGGACGTCCTCACCGCAGCGCGGCCGTGGCCTCGTCGAGGACGATGCCCAGCGAGCGGGTGCCGCGGCCCTTGGCCCACACCTCCGAGTTCACCTCGTGGACGTCGCCGTTCTTCACCGCCGGGATCTTGCCCCACAGGGGGTTCTCGGCCAGCTTCTCGGACAGCTTGCCGTCCGCGTCGCCGAAGCTCAGCGTCTCGACGAACAGCACGTCGACGTCCTGGGCGAGGATCTCCTCGAGGCTGTAACTGCCTTCCACACCACGGGACTTCCAGGGGTAGTCGGCGATCTTGGGGAAGAGACTGGCGGCCACGTCGGTCTCCGGGGTCGCGACGCCGAAGTTCTCGTCACTGCCGTAGATGATGAGAGCGGTCTTGTCGCTGGGAGTCTTCTCGGCGGCGGCGAGCTTGGTCCGGAAGGTCTTCTCGGCCTTCTCACCCTCGGCGGTGCGCCCGGTGAGCGCGGCGAGGTCGCGCAGGTATCCGACACTGTCCTCCCACGTCGCGGGCTGCATCGCCCAGAACGTCGTGGCGCCCTTGAGCGCCGGGGCGAGCTTGCCGTGGGTGTCGCCCAGTCCGATGACGAGGTCGGGCTTGTGGGAGAGGATCGCCTCCACCTCCGGGGCGATGAACCCGCCCGGGATGACGTCGACGTCCTTGGCCTTCTCCTCCCCCAGGAAGTCCGGGTGGGCGAGCAACGCGCTGTTGGTGGCCGTCGGGACGATGCCCAACTCGGTCAGGATGTCATCGCAGAGCGCGAACAGGCAGACGATCCGCTCGGGTTCCTTCTTCAAAGAGACCTCGACGCCCTTCGTATCGGTCAACTCCGTGGACGCCGTGATGGGTTCGACGGTGACTTCGGTCTTCGCCGCCGGCTTGGCTTTGTCACTCACAGGTTCCCCGGACGACGAGCCGCAGCCGACCAGGACGGAACCGACCACCGCTGCGGTGATCCAACTACGGACGAATCTCGACGGTGCGCGCAGCATCGATGCCCTCGCTCTTCCTCAGATACCGGGAACGCACCGAAGATACATGATAATCGTTTTCACCCAATCGGTTTCTGGAGGACCCATGCCCACTGCCCCACCCGTCCTGCTCGTCTCCGACCATGTGGATGGATCCGTCCATGTGCTGACCGTGCCGGACGGCACCGTCGTGGGACGCCTCACCGGCCGTCATCTCTCCGAGCATGCCGGGTTCCTGGCGCTGCCGGGCGGGCGGGTGGCCTGCGTCGACGACCGTCGCGGGGAACTGCTGGTCCTCGACCCGTTCGCCGAGCAGCTCGTGGAACTCACGGTCCCGGTCGCCGTGCCGGCCGAGCACCTCGGCTGCGACCCGTCCGGTCGCCTACTGGCCGTCACCACCGGCCTGGGCGAGAACACCGAACCCTGGTCGGACCTGCTGACCGTCCTCGACCTGGACACCGGAGACACGGCGAGGGTACGCACCCGCGTCGGCGAACCGGGCGTGACGGTGCTGGGCGGCGACGATCCGCTCGTCGTGCTGCGGCACCGGGAGCCCGGCGAGCTTGCCGTCCACCGGTTCGCCGACCTCCTCGCGGCTCCGCCCGGCTGCCCTCCGGTCACACCTCACGCGGTCCTGCCGCTGCCGGACGACGGGCACGGGGACGCGCACGCACCCGGCAGAGGAGACGTGTTCGCGGCCACGGGCGAGGGAGTACACCGGGCCCGGAGGAGGGGCTACGCACTCGCCGCCGAGGCGGTCATCCCCTGGGGGTCCCCCGCCCGAGGCTGGTACCTCCGGCTCGACACCCGCCGGCCGGCGCTCTGGAGCACGCTGCGCGGCGGCGACCCGGACCCGCTGCGCTGGCCTGAGTGGACCAACCAGGCATGGCACCACGACCTGGAGACCGGCCGCACGCTCCACACGGAACTCGGCCCAGGGCTCGTGTTCCGCCTGGCCCTCGCCCGGCGCCACACCGCCTTCACCCGGATCCACCCCGACGGCGACGAACTGGTTCTCCTGGGCGCCGACGGCTCCGTCCGCCGCATTCCCCTGCCCGCCATGGACGGCGCACCGCGCCGCGGCGGCACCCCCTGGGAAGGCGTCCAGCGCAGGGCGGTGGCAGCCTCACCGGACTCCGACTGGATCGCCGTCACCCGGGGCGGCCACGGCGAGGTGCACCTGTTCGACGCGGAGACGGGGCACGAGGCGGCCCGTCCGCGGCTGGGCACACCGCTGCACCACGGCGGCCACGTGACCCTGCGCAGCCGCGACGACGGTGCCGACCGTGATCCTGTGGGCCGTTGACGACGCTTTCGGGCCGGCGCGGCCGGGGCGTCCGCGACGGGCGGGGCGGCGTTCGCCGAGGCCAAGCCCCCCACGAAGCGCCGGGGGGCGCGTGCGCGCACGCCCCCATCGGCGCTGCGGATGCCACGAGTTCGTCGCGGCAGGCGGTCGAGCCGGACCCGCCGCGCGGGCGGCCACGTCCCGCCCCTCGAGTACGAGGCCACCCCCTACATGGAATCCGCAAAACCCCAGGTCACAACCACACACTGAGATCTCTACCGAACCGGGGGCGGTTCAGCTCGACGAAGGTACGGCGTGTGCACGCCGGGTTGCCGCAGGCGAATCGACGAACCCTCAACTGGTGAACAACGCTTCGTCCACCACTCGGAACATCAGCGAGAAACCGCAGGTGGAACCGTGAACCCGGTTCGACCAGACTCCGCACACCGGGCATAAGGCGCCGTCAGCGATGCATAGAGCGTCAACGCGTACTACCTCGATGTTCACGTCCACCGACAGCACCGCGACGTCGGCGATCGACGGCAGCAACAACCTCTGCAGCTGGAACACGACCTCTTCCACAGCCGCGAACTGTCAGCCCAACCGCTATGCCCACAGCTCATTTTCGGGCGAGTCCGGTTGCCGCCGAAGCGGACGCGGGGGTCTCGTGCCACAGCGCGTCGCCGCCCAGGTCGCCGATGAGGTAGTCCACTCCGTCCTCCAGCGTGACCTCCGGCTCGTCCGGGAATGTCTCCTGCTCCAGGACGGCGCCGACGTCCACCACCACCACCACGCCGTCATCGCCGTACGCGAGCGCGCTCCCGGTTTCGGAGATGAGGCGGGTGATCCGGCGCAGGGCTCCGACGTACCACCACCAGCCGCGTTCCTCCGAGGCACTCGCCGGTAACGGAAGGTCGACCAGGAGGGAGCCGGCGCGCTCGGCCGGATGGCCGGGGCCGTTCAGCCAGACCCTGAAGACAGTGTTGCCGAGGGGATGTGCGCCGTAGAGGTACCAGGCTGTTCCCGGCAGCGGGACCCCGATGAACCGGCGCAGCGCCAGCAGAACGCGCGAGAAGAAATCTTCCATGACGCATAAATCCCTCTTCCGGTGTCCGCCGGCGCTGCGTCTGGTCAGATCCGGTTCACCCAGTCAGGGCACAGCGTCTGCCCGCGGCAGATGGCGGCAATGGTCCCGATGGGGCGTCCATCGGGTGTCCGGACGCCTCCCTGCCCGCGCTCACCACGTTCGGCAACGCTGGTAATGGTCATGCGGACACTTCCTCCGCTGGTGATGACTCCGTCGTACTCCCAGCGGTTTCCGCTTCCCTGCTCGGCACGGCCGTTGCAGGGAGGGGTGACGGCCTTCTTGCTGCGCATGTTGTGCTTGGTGGCGGCGGACCGGGCGCCGAAGTCGTTGGTGCCGTTGCGGGTCGGGATGTCGTTGTACTCCCAGTCTAGGGAGGAGTAGTTATCGCCGTCCTCGTCGTTCTCACGCACACAGACGACGATCACCGAGGCGTGGCCGAAAAGGACGGTCAAGATCCCTACCTGACCGCCTCCGCGACGTAGAGCGACGCAACAGGAGCGCCAAGGACGCGGCCTGCGCCGGTCTGCAGCGCCCCCCAGGGCTATGAGTACGACGAGTTCCCTTTCACGTCCGCCAAGGAAGGCGCCGGCGTCGGTGACGGCAACTTCTCCGTGAGGATGGTGCCCGGATCGGAGAACGGAAGCGCCGGGTCGAAGCTGTCGCACTGGTACGGCGGCGACCGAATCCTTGACGCGATGCGTACGGCATCTGGGTCGACTACTGACTTTGAATGCGTGATGTCGTCATGGTGGCTGGCGTCGGAGACCGGTGCCGGTGAGGCAGCCGTCGAGGACGTCGGGACGGTACTGGAGCTGGCGTAAGCCGCGCCGGACGGCAGTGATCAGGTCATGGGGGTCGGCGAAGGCGCGGTTGGCTGTGGTGGTGCGTCGCAGGACGGACCAGATGCTCTCGACCGGGTTGAGGGCCTGTTTCGTAAGTGGCGCTGGCCCATCGCTCCTCGAACGTTTCAGTTGCAGTGATGCTCAGGAAGGTCACGGGCTCTGGGCCGTGCTGCGGGTCAGAGCGGCCAGTCGTTCCGCGTCCGAGGTGCCCGGTTCGGCCGACCAGAGCACGAGCTGCTGTTCCGGGGCACCCGCGTAGCGGAAAGTGTCCCAGTCAAGGGTGAGTTCGCCGACGGTGGGGTGCGCGATGCGTTTGCTGCCGAAGTCCTGGTGTGCGACGCGGTGCTCGGCCCACCAGGCCCGGAAGTGCTGGTCGGCGACGGCCAGCTCGCCCACGAGGGCGGTGAGGGCCGGGTCGGTCGGGTTCGTTCCGGCCTCCATGCGCAGGACCTCGACACAGGTGCGGGCCACGTCCTCCCAATCCGGGTAGATGTCGCGCATCACCGGGTCGGTGAAGACCATGCGGACGTAGTTGCGCTCGGACTCGGGCACGGCCGCAAAGTCGCACAGCAGCTCCGCCGCCAGCGGGTTCCACGCGAGGATGTCGAGGCGCGGGCCGAAGACGAGGGCGGGTGTGCCGGTGAGCTGGGCGAGCAGCCGGGTCAGGTGCGGGTGTGCTTTGGGGCGGGCGGACCGACGCGGCGTCTTGCGGTGCCCGGCCCGTGCGGCCTGGGCGACCAGTCCTTCCACGTACGTCCTCTGGTCGCCGTTCAGCCGCAGCTCCCGCGCGAGGGAGTCGAGCACCGGCGGTGACGGTGCGAGTCGGCCCTGTTCGATGCGTACGTAGTAGTCGGTGCTGATCGCGGCGAGCTCGGCCACCTCCTCGCGGCGCAGCCCTTGCACTCGGCGCTGAGTGTGCGCGCGCTCGGGGAGCCCCACCTGCGCGGGTGTGAGTTCGCCACGGCGGTGTTTAAGGAACTCACCGAGCTCACGAAGGTGGGCGGAACCAGTCATTCCTTCAGCATGGCACCGGGGAGAAGGCCCTGCCTGGGAAAGATCCTTCCTAGGAAGCAACGCGACCTTCCTGCGCCAGGCCATCGGCCGGACAGTGGATACAGGCCCGCAGATCGCCGGCCACCTACGATCCCGCAGGAGCAGAACATGAGGACTGACGTCCGCTTCCCGACCAACGGCCTGCAGCTCGCCGGCCACCTCTACCTCCCCGACGGCGTCGACGGACCGCTCGCCGCCATCGTCGTCGGCCACCCCACGACCGGAGTCAAGGAGCAGGCGCCGGCGGCGTACGCGACACGCCTGGTCAACGAGGGATTCGCCGTCCTGACCTTCGACGCCGCCTTCCAGGGCGAGTCCGAGGGCACGCCCCGCGCTCTGGAGGACCCCTTCCAGCGTGCCGAGGACTTCCGTGCGGCAGTCTCCTACCTCACCACCCGCCCCGAGGTCGACCCCGACCGCATCGGTGTGATGGGCGTGTGCGGCTCCGGTGCCTACGTGCCCTACGCCGCGCAGACCGACCACCGGATGAAGGCTGTGGCCGGTGTGTCCGGGACGGACGTTCCCAGCTTCTTCCGCGGAGCCGACCCCGAGGGCTGGCAGCAGATGGTGGCGAACTCCGGCAACCTCCGCAGCGCCGAGGCCGCCGGCGAGCCCGCGGCGACGTTCGCCGTGCTGCCGGAGACGGCCGACGCCGACACCCCCGCCCCGACGGCCGAGTTCGTCGACTACTACAAGACGCCCCGCGGCTACCACCCGCGCTCCACAGGTGACGTGGTCGTGCGTAGCGCGGATCTCCTCGACCAGTTCGACTCCTTCGCAGACGTCGCCAAGATCGCGCCCCGCCCGCTGCTCATGATCGCCGGCACCGAGGCTGTGACCCGCGGTTTCTCCGAGAAGGCCGTCGCCGACAGCCCCGGCAACGCCGAACTGTTCCTCGTCGACGGCGCCACCCACGTCGACCTGTACGACCGCGACGAGTACGTGACTCCTGCCGTCGCCAAGCTGGTCGAGTTCTTCAGCAAGCACCTCGCCTGAGTCGGCAAGCCTGTGTGGGCAAGGGACGCCAGGGTGCTGGTCGCAACCACTCTCCGATGGCCGCGACCAGCACGACGGCCTCATAGCGGACGGCAAGCTTGATGCCCCTATGGATGTCAAGCGGCCAAGACTTGCTCCTGGGGCAGCGTGCGGGCTCGGATGATGATCGTGTAGAGCTCTCGGGCGACGTAGCGTTTGAGGCAGCGGATGGCTTCGCGTCGGGTCTTGCCTTCGGCGATGCGTCGCTCGACGTAGCTGCGGCTGCGGGTCTCCCAGCGCAGACGGGCCAGGACGATGGTGTAGAGGGCCGAGTTGGCCTGCCGGTCACCGCCTCTATTCAGCCTTCTGCGCTGTGTCTTGCCCGAGGAGGCTTCGACCGGGCTGACGCCGCAGAGTGAGGCGAATGAAGCCTCGCTGCCGAGTCGCTCAGGATTGTCGCCAGTGGCGATGAGGAGGGCTGCCGCGGTGTCCGGACCCACTCCGTAACACTCGAGTAGTTGGGGTGTGTGCTGGCTGATCACGTCGGTGATCTGCTGTTTCAGGGCCGCGATCTCGTCGTCGAGCTCCTCGATGCGGCGGGCCAGGAGCCGCAGTGTGAAGACAGCCGCTGCTGTGACCGTGCCGGCCGCGGCCTTCGGCAGAGCGATGCAGGCTCGGACGAGTTTGGGAATGGTCAGTCCCTCCAGAGGCTCTCGTAACTCTGGGCTCGCCGTCACGAGGACCGCTCGAAGCTGGTTGATGGCCTGGGTGCGGGCTTTGACCGCGGAGACCTTGGCCATCTTGAAGAGCCGGAGTGCTTCGGCCGGGCCGTCCGCGAGCTTCGCCGTCGCTGTGGCTCTGCCGGACAGCACGGCATGAGCTGCTGCTTCAGCATCGATGGTGTCGGTCTTGCCCCGCCGGCGCCGGGTGGCTTTGTCCGGCTGGTTCACCTCGATCACTGCAAGGCTGTTGCCCCGCAGGAATCGGCTCAACGCGGCTCCGTAGGAGCCGGTGCACTCCACTCCGGCGCGGTGGACGATGCCGTGCGAGCGGGCCCAGTCCAGCAGTTGCTGGTAGCCGTCGGCCGTGGTGGGGAAGCTGCGGGAGTCGATCAATTTGCCGGTCGTGGAGACGACGGCTGCCACGTGTGCGTCCTTGTGGGTGTCGACGCCGAGGACGACCTCTCGGTCGCGGTCATGGTGCAATCGGGTCGGCTCGGCCATGTTGGCGCCGGTCATCGGTCTCCTGCCATTGAACCGGAAGGCTGGTGGCCGTCGCCGGGCCGGCAGGGTGGTCAGGACTGTGACGGTGCCTGTAGCGAAGGCCCCTATCGGGACACACCCGCCAGCCTGGTGACGGCGAGTGCCGCCCCGAACGGTGGCCGACAGATCAAGACTCAGGACATGACAGTCAGTCGTATCGCGGGTCAGGCCACCGCCGAGACGGCACTGCCATCCTCACAGTCGTATCTCGTGGCGACCGCGCGATGCCGCTTGAGACGGTTGATCCCACACTCGACAGCATGGCGCTCGCGGTAGTCGGCCGGGTCGAAACGCGGAGGCCGACCGCCGCGGGAGCCGAGCTTCTGCCGGTTGCGTGCCTGGTCAGCCTTGTCGGGGATGGTGCATCGGATTCCTCGGCGCCGCAGGTAGGCACGGTTCTTGCGGGAGGCGTAGGCTCTGTCGACCCGCACGCGGTTAGGGCGAACGCGTCGCCGGCCCGGCCCGATGCGGGGCACGCGGACCTTTTCCAGCACCGGTCCGAACTGCGGCGACTCGCCGCGCTGCCCGGCCGTGATCACGATGGCCATGGGCTTCTGGCCCTGTTCGACGGCCAGGTGCAGCTTGGTGGTGAACCCGCCGCGTGAGCGTCCCAGTCCGTGGTCATCGGGCTCGGTGAACACACCGCCCGGCGGTTCCTTCTGCAGGTCACACTGCTTGCGGGCCCCGGCCGCGTGCTGATGGGCGCGGCACACCGTGGAGTCGACGCTCAGGATCCACGTGATGGCCCCCTTCGTGTCGGCCAGGGACTGCAGCCGGGTCAGGATCCGGTGCCAGGTGCCGTTACGCTGCCACCGACGGAACAGGTCGTAGACCCGGCCCCATGGCCCGTACTCCACGGGCACATCCCGCCACGGAACACCGGTCCGGACCCGAAACCGTATGCCGTCGATCAACCGCCGGCGGGACCAGACGGGCGGCCGCCCCGCTTTCGTGCCCTTCGGCAACAACGGCTCCAGCACCGCCCACTGCTCGTCCGTGAGATCTCCCCGACCCATGGAACGTGATCATTCACAGCCCAAGATCTACTTTCGACACACGCCCGAGGTCTGGTGCGTAGGACGGCAGTTGGTAGACGGTGAGCCAGTCGCGGTCGGCGATGTAGCGGCGCATGCCGGCGGTGAGGTGGGTGTTGAGGTTGTCCCAGACCAGCACGATCGGGCCGCCCAGTTGCTGGTCGGCGGTCTGGATCAGGTCGCGGTAGTCCCGCCAGGGAGAAGCTCTTACGCCCGTCGGGCCGGGCGTCCGGGCAGGGCCGGTAGATCAGTCGCGAGGGTTCGCCGGTCTTGTAGCAGGCCAGGGCGGCCACCGATAAGCGGCGGCGGGAACGGCCCCGGACGTGGACCACAGGGGTGTGGCCGCGGCGGGACCAGGTGCGGGTGGTCGGCGGCGTCATCGAGAGGCTCAGTCAAGATCTCCGTGACGGGGTCACGAAGCGTGACTTGGGTCAGGCCAGGAGCACTCGTTTACGGAGGAGCGCGAACCCGGCTCTCCCATACATCTGTCGCTTCAGCATCTTGATTCGGTTGACGTGGCCTTCGACAGGACCGGAACTCCAGGGCAGCGTAAGACCCGCGGTGACAGCCTGGTAATCACGCCGGAGACCGTCGGCGAAGGCGTGCAGAGCGGGTAGGTCATCGGCGCGGACAGCGTCTGTCCACGCCGGCAGGCGGTCTCCGCCGAGGTCGCAGACCATCCGCGCGAAGGCATGCACGTGGCCACGGACGGCAGTCAACTCCGGGCAACGGGTGAACACTTCACCCAGCTGGCGCTCTTCGTCGTCGCGCAGGTGCTGGGGATCCACATGATCCAGTTGGTGACCTGCTGCGGTTTGAGTACCGGGGCTGGCGAACGGATGGAGCCGAGGCTGGTGCGAAGCGGCCGGAGATAGCGTCGCACCGCTTGGGGGGTTCGTCCCGGGTAGCCCTGGGTCTGGATCTCTCGGAAGAGACGTGCGGCGTCGGTGCATCCTTCGTTCCAGCGCCGGATCAGGTAGGGCTTGTAGTCGTCCAGGCGTGTGGTGCGAAGGGAGCCTTCGATGAGGCCGTCCAGGTTCTGGCAGTGGGCATAGCGTTCCGCGGTGTGTCGGGCAAGGCCCAGTTCCCGTGCGATGGCGCTGATCGTCCATCCGCGGGCCAGCAGTCGGTGAACTGCCTTGTGTCGCTCCCGTGTCCGGGTGACCAGCCATTTCTCTGCGCCGGTGTCCGGATTGCGTGTCGAGGGCGGAGCCGCGGCCATGCGCCGGGCCGAAGGGGTCCTCACCTCAGGTTCTTGCAGGCAAGGACGGTGAGCGATCACCGTGCGCTCGACAGCGGTGGCCAGGTTGCCCCATAAATGCCACCGGTCGGCCACCTGCAGCGCGCCCGGAGCGCCTGCGCGGGCCGCCTCGGCATAGGCGCCGGCCCGGTCCCGGCAGATCACCTCGATCCCCGGGTGTCCGGCCAGCCAGAGCGCCACAGGTTCCTTCTCCCGGCCGGGCAGCAAGTCGAGGACGGCTCGGGACTCGACGTCGACCAGCACCGTTCCATATCTGCGCCCACGTCGGGTGGCGAAGTCATCCACCCCGACCACCCGTGGTGAGGGAGGGCACGGGTCCGGCAGCGCCATCAGCACGTTCAACAAGGTCACTCTGCTGACGCCGATGTGGAGTACGGCGGCCAGCCGGGCGCCTGCCCGGCCCGCAAGTGCCAGGGCAATCGCCTGCACCAGGACCACCAACATCACAATGCGACGTCCATAGCGGATGGTCAGGCCCTCGACCTGTTCGACGAAGGTGCGACGCGCACAATCAGCGACATCGCAGAACAACCGCCGCACCGACAAGTCGACGACCACCGGACGCCCGCCCACGGCGGCATCCGCCAGGTGTCGCCGGTACCGACTGTGGACCCGGTACGAGCAAACACCGCACGACGGACATGGAAACGCACCCTCCAGGGTGCGGGCCTTGACCCGCACCACGCCGTCCTCCACCCTCATGTGTTCCACCCGCACCTTCTCCAGATGCGGGAACACGATGCCCAGCAAGTCATCACACACGGCCGACCATGCCACCGGAATGACACTCCGTCACCCCGTCACGGAAATCTTGACTGAGCCCATCGAGAATCCGGCTTCGTCCTCGAAGACGAGCCAGGCGTCGAGCGCCGCCACGGTCCTTCCACCTGGGGCCAGGTCTCCTTCATCCAGCCGGCCACGGCCGCTTCATCTCGCTCGATGGCACGGCGGGCGGGAACCTGGCAGGTCCAGCCATGTCGTCTGAGCAGCGCGGCAACGCCCTGGACGGTGTAGCTCTTGTGGAACCGGCGCCCGATCACGGTCTTGATCCGCGAAGGCGTCCAGGTCTGGTCCGGCCAGCCATGCGCGACCGGTCCCTTGAACAGCTCCCGCTCGAGTACGGCGAAGAGTTCGTCGCTGAGCAACGGCAAGGACGCCGGCCCCTTCGAGGCCAGGGCTCTCGGCCCCTCCTGCGACCAGGCCCTGCGCCACCGCTGTACCGACCGGACGCTGACCCGCAGGTCGTGAGCGATGACCGCGTTCTCGTCACCCTGCTGGAAGCGCTCAACCGCCTCCAACCGCAACTTCTCACTGAACTGCCCCGGTTCGAATGGAGACTCGATTTTATGAAAGGATCGAGTCATGGCACGACCTTCCCGTTACCCGCTTGAGCTCCGCCGTCGTGCGGTGCGC
>NZ_JBIUBW010000026.1:0-94273 GCF_044548465.1 Streptomyces sp. NPDC052023
GCGAGTACGGACTTGGACGTGCCACTTGCTGCTTCCCTCGATTCCTTACAGGACAACCCTATTGGGTCCCTGTCCGGGATCTTCGGGGCCCCTCAGGGGGAGCTGCGGGAGAACCCGATCACGGCCGTGCGCTGGCAGAAACCGAAGGTGTCCAATCAGGTCGATCCGCGGGTGGTTGCCAATCCCGAGCAGGCTCGGAACCTCCTGGCGGCCGTCTCCTACGTCGGCGGGTACCGGCGTGCTCGTGGCCGTCGACTCGTGGGTCTGTTCGCCGCCATGTACTTCGGTGGCCTCCGGCCGGCGGAAGCGGTCGGCCTCGTCGAGACTGATCTGCACCTCCCCGAACACGGCTGGGGCTCGGCACTGCTCCACCGGACCCGTCCGTCCGTCGGCAAGCAGTGGACCGACTCGGGTGAGACCCATGACGACCGCGGACTCAAGAACCGACCGACGGAGGACGTCCGGCGGGTGCCTATTCCGCCTCACCTCGTCGCCGTGCTCCGTGAGCATCTCGCCACCTTCGGCACTGCCCACGATGGGCGGTTGTTCTTCAGCGAGAAGGGATCGGTCGTCCCCTCGTCGACGTACTACCGCGTTTGGCAGGAGGCCCGGCTCGTCGCGCTGCCGCCGGCCGTCGCGGCTTCACCCCTGGCGAGTCGCCCGTACGACCTCCGTCACTCGGCGCTGTCGACGTGGCTCAACGCTGGCGTCGACCCGACTGAGGTGGCCGAGCGCGCCGGCAACAGCGTGGAGGTCCTGCTGACCCGCTACGCGAAGTGTCTTGACGGACGGCAGGACGTCGCCAACCGGCGTATCGAAGACTTACTTCGCGAATACGAGTGACACGGCCTGCCCAGAGATCGAAGCCCCTGGAGTCTCGTCCAGGGGCTTTGCTGTTCCTGGGCCGTCTCAATCGCCAGGAGCACTGCCGGTCCGTCGAAGCCCGTCTCCAGCTGCGCGACACGCCTGCAACTGCTCTCGCTGAAACGTACGGCATTGGCCGACCGAGGCGCTGAAACTTCGAAGGTCCGCACATGCCTCGCCACCACATGCCACGAAGAGACCCGTGGTCGTCATACTGTCGTCAGTCGCTCGATGCTGGGGGAGAGGCGTGTTCCGAATCCTGTTCTACCTTGCTTCATGCACTGCCACTGGCGGCGGTCTCGCAGTCCTGATAGCCAGGGCATCAGGAGCGGCTAACCCGGAAGATACCCCCGCCAGCATCGGGATGGCTGTTGGCTTCCTCGCTGGCCTGGCTTATCTGAAGTTCCGCCACTCGCCGACAGCCACGCTAGCTCGCGCCATGCGCGACGGGGACGGGGCCGCATTTTTGGCCCGCGCACTTGATAGGGGCGCCACCCAACCGATTCCAATGCGGCTCTCCCAACCTTGTGGGCATGGCTCGGACCGCGTCCTGGTTACGACGCGGCTGCTGACGGAGATGCACGACGGGGACATAGCCGTGCAGTCACAGCGGCTGGAGGCTCTGCTGCGGGACGCTGCGAAGGCGGCCCGTGCGGAGAAGGGCTTTGGCGGCTCCACCACCGGGGTGTTCATCTCGCTAGGCTCGTCGGTGACCGTGCCGCTTCGGATCGCCAGCTGGGATGGCTTGGCTGAGGGTCCTGGCGTGATCATCGGGCACGACATGCACTGACGTCTACGGCCATCTCAACCGAGCAACACCACTGTTGCGGGCACCCAGAGTCTCCCCAGCCGTGCTACCAGCACAAGACCTTCTTGCCGGCCTATCCAATGGACTCCCACAGTCCGTCATGCCGATGATCTAAGGAGCGGAGCGCGGCACGATGCCGGGGAGGTCGCCTTCGGCTGCCGTCTCTGGAATCCGACAGTGACCTGCAGTGATGTGCCAAGATCCCGTCCACGCCTCGTCCACAGCCCCCGACATATGCCCGCTCAGAGCGGCATACGGCTGCACATACGCGAAGACCCCGGCCTCAGCGTTTCCGCTGGTGACGGGGTCTTTGGGCACCTCATGAAGGGTGCCCCCGGCAGGATTCGAACCTGCGCACACGGCTCCGGAGGCCGTTGCTCTATCCCCTGAGCTACGGGGGCGTGTTTGTCGCGGTGGTGTGTCTCGCGGCGACGGGTAGAACACTACCAGCTCCGTCGGGGTGTTCATGAACGGGTTTCCTCGTGGTCGTACCGTGGTCAGCGGGGGTGTGGGTCGCCCGGACGGGGTGGAAGTGGGGAAAACCCGGACGCGGTGGCCGGTGCCGACCTACTCTCGAAGTTGTGCCAGGCGCGTCGGGCCGGGTGCTTGTTGTCGACGACAACAAGGTCATCCGGCAGCTGATCAGGGTCAACCTCGAGCTGGAGGGCTTCGAGGTCGTGACCGCGGCCGACGGTGCCGAGTGTCTGGACGTCGTTCATCAGGTGCGGCCCGACGTCGTCACGCTCGACGTCGTGATGCCGCGGTTGGACGGGCTGCGGACCGCCGCCGGGCTGCGGGCGGATCCCCTGACCCGGCATCTGCCCATCGCCATCGTCAGCGCCTGTACGCAATATGAGGTCGACAGCGGTCTTGATCTCGGCGTCGACGCCTTCCTTGCCAAGCCGTTCGAGCCTGCGGAACTGGTCGAGCTTGTGCGGCAGTTGATCGAGCGGGGGGCGGAGCGGCGCCCTGAGGAGGGTGACGCCGGCTTGGGGGAGTGGCTCGGGGCCGCCGAGGCCGGTCGGTCGGGTGGGTGAGGGGTGGGCGGCTCATCCCGGTGCCGAGTCGCCCCTGTGCGATCCCGGTGCCGAGTCGCTCGGGTGCCACCCCGGTGCCGATTCGCCACGGTGCCCATTCGCCCACGTCGACTCACCTCGCCCACGTTCGCCCAAGGTGACGCTCACCCACGGTGGCGCTCTCCCGCGGTGACGTTCACGCACGCTGACACTCACCCACGCTGACGCTCACCCGAGGTGACGTCCCTCCGTCGTGACCCGGGTCCCCCCGTGCCGTGCGTCTGGCCTCGTCCACATCCCGGAACAGCTCCCAAACCGGCTCGCATACCCACCCCCCTCCTCCCCTACGCTTGTCCCGTGACCCCCGTCGAGCTCTCCCGCACCGTGCTGCACGCCGTGCGTCGTGCGGTCGATCAGGGGGAGCTGAGTGTGGTGGTGCCTACGCGAGCCGTGGTGACACCCCCCGGGCCGGGGGGATGGGGCGACTACGCGACCAACATCGCCCTTCAGCTCGCGCGCTCGGCCGGCCAGCCGCCGTTGCGGGTCGCCGAAGTGCTGCGGACGTACATCTCGGGTGCGGAGGGAATCCGCGGAGTCGAGATCACCGGGCCGGGCTTCCTGAACATCGCCCTCGAAGGTGCCGCCGCCGTCGACGTCGTCCAGCGGATCCTGCTCGACGGTGACCGGTACGGGCACAGCGGCGCCCTCGCCGGGCAGGTCGTGCACCTGCACGCGCCCCACGAGGTGCGCGCCCTCGTCGTACTGGACGCCTCGGCCCGCATCCTTCGTACGCAGGGCGCCTTCGTCCGTACCAGCTGCGATGCCCGGCCCGAGCCGGAGTGGGAGGCAGTGCTCGGCGTCCACGTCGACGGATACGGCACTGACGCGAGCCCCGGTGAAAGCGACGCCGTCGTCATCCGGCCCACCGCATCGCCCGCCGCCCCCGCCCCGCTCGGCCGGGACGCCGCACGCTGGGCGCTGCTTCATCCCGCCGGCCACGACCGGCCCCGCATCATTGCCGGCCACCTGGTGCAGCGCGAGAGCAACCCCCTGTTCCGGGTGCGCTACGCCCACGCCCGTACCCGCGCCCTCGTCCGCAACGCCGCCGACCTGGGTTTCAGCGCTGAGCCCGGCCACCTCGGCAGTGCCGGTGCGTCTCCCGTACTCCTCACCCTCCTCACCCTCCTCACCGACCACCCGCGCATCCTCGCCGCCGCCGCCACCCAGCACGCCCCCGACCGGCTCGCCCGGCACCTCGTCAGCGTTGCCGATGCCGTGCTGCCCCTGCTCCACAGCGTTCTGCCGCGTGGCGCGGAGAAACCCTCGGCCACCCACCGGGCCCGGCTCGCGCTCGCCGAAGCCGCCGGGACGGTGCTGGCCGGTGGCCTGTCCCTGCTCGGCGTCGACGCACCCGAACACCTCTGAGAGAGCCGAAAGAGAATGAGCCGTTCCGCACATCCCGCCGGGCCCCGTCACGCCGACGTCCTCACCGAAGGGCACTACAGCGCCCCGCCCGCCGATCTCAACGCCCTCGACGGCAAGGTGTGGGCGCAGACCGTCACCCGCGACGCCGACGGTGTGGTGGCCGTGGGCGGTGTGCCCGTGACGCGGCTGGCCGAGGAGTTCGGCACCCCCGCCTACTTCCTCGACGAGGCCGACTTCCGGGCCCGCGCCCGCGCCTGGCGCACCGCGTTCGGGCAGGACGCCGACGTCTTCTACGCCGGGAAGGCGTTCCTGTCGCGTGCCGTCGTGCGGTGGCTGCACGACGAGGGGCTGAACCTGGACGTGTGTTCCGGGGGCGAGCTGGCCACCGCGCTGTCCGCCGGGATGCCCGCCGACCGCATCGCCTTCCACGGCAACAACAAGTCGACGGACGAGATCAGGCGGGCCGTGGAGGCCGGCGTGGGGCGGATCGTGCTCGACTCGTTCCAGGAGATCGTGCGCGTCGCCCACATCGCCCAGGAGCTGGGCAGGCGGCAGCGGGTGCAGATTCGTGTCACCGTCGGCGTCGAGGCGCACACGCACGAGTTCATCGCCACCGCGCACGAGGACCAGAAGTTCGGTATCCCGCTCGCGGGCGGGCAGGCCGCCGAGGCCGTCCGCCGGGCGCTGCAGCTCGACGGGCTGGAGCTCATCGGCATCCACAGCCACATCGGGTCGCAGATCTTCGACATGTCCGGGTTCGAGGTCGCCGCGCACCGCGTCGTCGGGCTGCTGAAGGCCATCCGTGACGAGCACGGAGTCGAGCTGCCGGAGATCGATCTGGGCGGTGGGCTCGGGATCGCCTACACCAGCGACGACGACCCGCGTGAGCCGCACGAGATCGCCAAGGCCCTCACCGAGATCGTGACCCGCGAGTGCGAGTCCGCCAGGCTGCGGACGCCGCGCATCTCCGTCGAACCGGGGCGCGCCATCGTCGGGCCCACCGCCTTCACGCTCTACGAGGTCGGCACCGTCAAGCCGCTCGACGGGCTGCGGACGTATGTCTCGGTCGACGGCGGGATGTCGGACAATATCCGTACCGCGCTGTACGACGCCGAGTACAGCGTGGCGCTGGTCTCCCGCGCCTCCGACGCCGGGCCGATGCTCGCCCGTGTCGTCGGCAAGCACTGCGAGAGCGGCGACATCGTGGTGAAGGACGCGTTCCTGCCGGCCGACCTGGCGCCGGGTGACCTGATCGCCGTACCGGCCACGGGCGCCTACTGCCGGTCCATGGCCAGCAACTACAACCACGTGACCCGGCCGCCGGTCGTCGCCGTGCGGGACGGCGAGGCGCGTGTCATCGTCCGCCGCGAGACGGAGGAGGACCTCCTGCGACTCGACGTCGGATGAGGCGTCCTGCGCGCCGGACGGTGCCTCGCAGCCCCGGACGGTCGTCTCGGAGCCGGGGCGCCGGGACGGCGGCGAGCCCGTGGAGCCCGGGAAGCGGAAGATCTCCTTCTTCCGCCCCCGCAAAAATGAAATAAACGTCTCACGATCCGGACGAAGGGCAGAAACCACCGTCCGGTGAGTGAGACTGGTCCAACCGTAGACGGTAAGAGGAAACGAGGTCGGATGATGCGTACGCGTCCGCTGAAGGTGGCGCTGCTGGGCTGTGGAGTGGTCGGCTCAGAGGTGGCGCGCATCATGACGACGCACGCCGACGACCTCACCGCCCGCATCGGCGCCCCCGTGGAGCTCGCGGGCGTCGCGGTCCGCCGGCCCGACAAGGTGCGCGAGGGCATCGACCCGGCCCTCGTCACCACCGACGCCACCGCCCTCGTCAAACGCGGCGACATCGACGTCGTCGTCGAGGTCATCGGCGGCATCGAGCCCGCCCGGGCCCTCATCACCACGGCCTTCGAGCACGGCGCCTCCGTCGTCTCCGCCAACAAGGCCCTCCTCGCCCAGGACGGCGCCGCCCTGCACGCGGTCGCCGAGGAGCACGGCAAGGACCTCTACTACGAGGCCGCCGTCGCCGGCGCCATCCCGCTGATCCGCCCGCTGCGTGAGTCGCTCGCCGGCGACAAGGTCAACCGCGTGCTCGGGATCGTCAACGGCACCACCAACTTCATCCTCGACGCCATGGACTCGACCGGCGCCGGCTACCAGGAGGCCCTCGACGAGGCCACCGCCCTGGGGTACGCGGAGGCCGACCCCACCGCCGACGTCGAGGGCTTCGACGCCGCCGCCAAGGCCGCGATCCTCGCCGGTATCGCCTTCCACACGCGCGTGCGCCTCGACGACGTCTACCGCGAGGGCATGACCGAGGTGACCGCGGCCGACTTCGCCTCCGCCAAGGAGATGGGGTGCACCATCAAGCTGCTCGCCATCTGCGAGCGGGCCGCGGACGGCGGTTCCGTCACCGCGCGCGTGCACCCGGCGATGATCCCGCTGACCCACCCGCTGGCCTCCGTGCGCGGTGCGTACAACGCCGTGTTCGTGGAGTCCGACGCGGCCGGGCAGCTGATGTTCTACGGCCCCGGTGCCGGCGGTTCCCCGACCGCCTCCGCCGTCCTCGGCGACCTGGTCGCCGTCTGCCGCAACCGGCTGAGCGACGCGACGGGCCCCGGCGAGTCCGCGTACGCCGCGCTGCCCGTCTCGCCCATGGGCGAGGTCGTCACGCGGTATCACATCAGCCTCGACGTCGCCGACAAACCGGGTGTTCTCGCCCAGGTGGCCACCGTGTTCGCGGAGCACGGGGTGTCCATCGATACGGTTCGGCAGCAGGGCAAGGACGGCGAGGCCTCCCTCGTCGTCGTCACGCACCGTGCCTCCGACGCCTCCCTCACCGGGACCGTCGAGGCACTGCGCAAGCTCGACACCGTGCGGGGTGTCGCCAGCATCATGCGGGTTGAAGGAGAGTAACCAGCAATGACCCACCAGTGGCGCGGAATCATCGAGGAGTACCGGGACCGGCTGCCCGTCTCCGACACCACGCCGGTCGTGACGCTCCGCGAGGGTGGCACGCCTCTCGTGCCCGCGCAGGTGCTCTCCGAGCGCACGGGCTGCGAGGTCCACCTCAAGGTGGAGGGTGCCAACCCGACCGGGTCCTTCAAGGACCGCGGCATGACGATGGCGATCAGCAAGGCCAAGGAGGAGGGCGCCAAGGCCGTCATCTGTGCCTCCACGGGCAACACCTCTGCCTCCGCCGCCGCCTACGGCGTGCGCGCCGGGATGGTCTCGGCCGTGCTCGTGCCGCAGGGCAAGATCGCGCTCGGCAAGATGGGCCAGGCCCTGGTGCACGGCGCGAAGATCCTCCAGGTCGACGGCAACTTCGACGACTGCCTCACGCTCGCCCGCGCGCTCAGCGACAACTACCCGGTCGCGCTGGTCAATTCGGTCAACCCGGTACGCATCGAGGGCCAGAAGACCGCCGCGTTCGAGATCGTCGACATGCTCGGCGACGCCCCCGACATCCACGTCCTGCCGGTGGGCAACGCGGGCAACATCACGGCGTACTGGAAGGGGTACAAGGAGTACGCCGCCGACGGCGTCGCCACCAGGACGCCCCGGATGTGGGGCTTCCAGGCCTCCGGCTCCGCGCCCATCGTGCGCGGCGAGGTGGTCAAGGACCCGTCGACCATCGCCACCGCGATCCGGATCGGCAACCCCGCCTCCTGGCAGCACGCCCTCGACGCGCGCGACGCGTCCGGCGGCCTCATCGACGAGGTGACGGACCGTGAAATCCTGCGCGCCTACCGCCTGTTGGCCGCGCAGGAGGGTGTCTTCGTCGAGCCCGCCTCCGCCGCGTCGGTGGCCGGCCTGCTGAAGGCCGCCGAACTCGGCAAGGTCGACCCCGGGCAGCGCATCGTGTGCACGGTCACCGGAAACGGCCTCAAGGACCCCGACTGGGCCGTCGCCGGCGCACCGCAGCCGGTCACCGTTCCGGTGGACGCGGTGACCGCCGCCGAGCGCCTCGGACTGGTCTGACGTACCGCTTGACCCGGGCCATCGCCCGGCAGGGGTGCACAGAGGGCATACGACACGCATCGTGCGCCTCCTGTGCGCCCTATGTCGCCACAGAACCTTCCTTCGATAGGCTGTACCGAACCCGCCCCCCGCATATGCCTCGCATAGGCAGGGCGCAGCGCCGTCGCCGTGATCCCCGGAGCGACCGGAGGCATCCGGCAACGGCCCGAAGGGTCCGTCGTACGTCCTCGAATGTCTTCGACAGTCACCGATCACGCAGCTCAAGGAGAGTCATCGAGCGATGGCCGGTCCAGCGTTCCGCGCCGCCGCCGTACGGGTGCGCGTCCCCGCCACCAGCGCCAACCTCGGCCCGGGCTTCGACGCCCTGGGTCTTGCGCTGGGGCTCTACGACGACGTGGTCGTCCGGGTGGCCGACTCCGGGCTGCACGTCGACATCGCCGGTGAGGGCAGCGGGACGCTGCCACGTGACGAAAACCACCTTCTCGTGCGCTCTCTCCGTACCGCCTTCGATTCTCTGGGCGGGCAGCCGCGTGGCCTGGAAATCGTCTGCGCGAACCGCATTCCGCACGGCCGTGGCCTGGGTTCCTCCTCCGCCGCCATCTGCGCCGGAATCGTCGCCGCCCGGGCCGTGACCATAGGCGGTGAGGCCCGGCTGGACGACAGGGCCCTGCTGGAACTGGCCACCGAGATCGAGGGCCACCCGGACAACGTCGCGGCCTGTCTGCTCGGCGGTTTCACGCTCTCCTGGATGGAGGCCGGCGCCGCGCGCGCGATCAGGATGGACCCCGCCGATTCCATCGTTCCGGTGGTTTTCGTGCCCGCGAAGCCGGTGCTGACGGAGACCGCGCGCGGACTGCTCCCGCGCACCGTGCCGCATGTCGACGCCGCCACCAACGCGGGCCGCGCCGCGCTGCTCGTCGAGGCCCTGACCAGGCGCCCCGAGTTGCTGCTGCCCGCCACCGAGGACCGGTTGCACCAGGAGTACCGCGCCCCTGCCATGCCCGAGAGCGCGGCACTGGTGGAGCGGCTGCGGGCGGACGGCATCCCCGCGGTCATCTCCGGCGCCGGACCCACCGTGCTCGCCCTGGCCGACGAGGGCACGGCCGACAAGGTGGAACAACTGGCAGGCCCGGGCTGGGCGGCGAACCGGCTGGCCCTGGACGTACCGGGAGCGAGCGTGCTGCCGCTCGCGACGAGCGGCGCCGACATGGCGAGCGTCGAGTAAAAGCACGCGATTGCCGGATTTCGAGAGGGGGAATGTTTGTTGGATCCGGTAGTGTTAACCTCAAGTCTGCACCCGACCCCACCATGGCGAGGTGCCTCGTGTCCCAGTTCGGGACAGACATTCTTCCGGGAGCTCCCCAAGCCGCACTGTGTTTCGTACCTCGTACGCGGGCAGTACGTCGTACGTCGACACTGAGCGGTCCGACGGGCACGCTCCGGAACCGGTGCGACCACGCCACGTGACACTGGGTGCCACGGCTCAAGGAAGCGCCATCACCAGATATTTCCTCCGCCGCTTTGGCGGACCACCGCCCCGGCACGGTTCGGTCAGCAAGAACCGAAGCCGGACAGCACAACCGGTCGCCGAGCCAGACAGGCCGACGTCCGCTCCAGGGAAGGACCCTTCGTGAGCGACACCACCGATCTGATGGGCGCACGTGTCGAGGAGACCGCTGCCGCGCCCGCCACGGACGCCTCCGCGCCTGCCAGCGGTGCCGGCTCCCGGCGGCGCCGCGGTACCGGCCTCGAGGGCATGGTGCTGGCCGAGCTGCAGCAGGTCGCATCCGGCCTCGGCATCAGGGGCACCGCGCGGATGCGCAAGAGCCAGCTGATCGAGGTCATCAAGGAGGCGCAGGCGGGAGGGGGAGCCCCGGCGAAGAACGCCGAGGCCGCCACCGAGACCAAGCCGAAGCGCCGCGCCACGTCCAAGGCGCGCACCGGTGACGAAGCACCTGCCGAGAAGGCCGCCCCGTCGGCCGAGGCGCCCGCCGACAAGGCCGCGGCCCAGCAGCAGATCGAGATTCCCGGCCAGCCCGGTGGCGGCGCGGCCCGCGCGAGCGAGGCCGAGCGTGCGGGGGACGACGCCCCCGAGCGCCGGCGCCGGCGGGCCACCGCCGAGGCGGGCAGCCCCGAGACCGTCGCGGCCGAGGCGAAGAGCGAGCCGAAGGCCGAGTCGCCCGCCCAGCAGGCGCAGGGCGACGGCGACGGCGGCGAGGGCCGGCGTCGCGACCGCCGCGAGCGCGGCCGCGACCGTGAGCGGGGCGACCGGGACAACCGGGACCGCGACCGCCGCGGCAAGGGCGACGACCAGCAGCAGAGCCAGGGCCAGGGCCAGCAGCGTCAGCAGCAGGGCGGCGGACAGGGCCAGAACGAGGACGACTTCGACGGTGGCCGGCGTGGCCGCCGCGGCCGCTACCGGGACCGGCGTGGCCGCCGGGGCCGTGACGAGATGGGCAGCAGCGAGCCGCAGATCGCCGAGGACGACGTCCTGATCCCGGTCGCGGGCATCCTGGACATCCTCGACAACTACGCCTTCATCCGCACCTCCGGCTACCTGCCGGGCCCGAACGACGTGTACGTCTCCCTCGCCCAGGTCCGCAAGAACGGCCTGCGCAAGGGCGACCACATCACCGGTGCGGTCCGCCAGCCGAAGGAAGGCGAGCGGCGCGAGAAGTTCAACGCGCTCGTCCGGCTCGACTCCGTCAACGGCATGGCGCCCGAACACGGCCGTGGCCGCCCGGAGTTCAACAAGCTGACGCCGCTGTACCCGCAGGACCGGCTCCGCCTGGAGACGGACCCGGGCGTGCTCACCACCCGCATCATCGACCTGGTCTCGCCGATCGGTAAGGGCCAGCGCGGTCTGATCGTGGCCCCGCCGAAGACCGGCAAGACCATGATCATGCAGGCGATCGCCAACGCGATCACGCACAACAACCCCGAGTGCCACCTGATGGTCGTCCTCGTCGACGAGCGTCCGGAAGAGGTCACCGACATGCAGCGGTCGGTGAAGGGCGAGGTCATCTCCTCGACCTTCGACCGCCCGGCCGAGGACCACACGACGGTCGCCGAGCTGGCCATCGAGCGTGCCAAGCGCCTGGTGGAGCTGGGCCACGACGTCGTCGTGCTGCTCGACTCGATCACGCGTCTGGGGCGTGCGTACAACCTCGCCGCCCCGGCCTCCGGCCGCATCCTGTCCGGTGGTGTCGACTCGACCGCCCTGTACCCGCCGAAGCGCTTCTTCGGTGCGGCCCGCAACATCGAGGACGGCGGCTCGCTGACCATCCTCGCCACCGCCCTGGTGGACACCGGGTCCCGCATGGACGAGGTGATCTTCGAGGAGTTCAAGGGCACCGGCAACATGGAGCTCAAGCTCGACCGGAAGCTCGCCGACAAGCGCATCTTCCCGGCGGTGGACGTGGACGCGTCCGGCACCCGTAAGGAGGAGATCCTGCTCGGTGCCGAGGAGCTGGGCGTCGTCTGGAAGCTGCGCCGGGTGCTGCACGCGCTGGACCAGCAGCAGGCGATCGAGCTGCTCCTCGACAAGATGAAGCAGACGAAGTCGAACGTCGAGTTCCTGATGCAGATCCAGAAGACGACGCCGACCCCCGGCAACGGCGACTGAGCCTGCCCGGACCGGCCGGCCGGGTCCGGCCCGCTGTGACCTGCCCGCTGTCACCGGCCTGCTGAAGGGCCGCATCCGTCACCTCCATGACGGATGCGGCCCTTCACAGCTTTTGTGCAACCCTGCCCCGAGTTTCACCGTCTGACCGGACGGAGTGACGATGGTGTGGTGCACCGCATGACCATTCCTGATCGCATTCCCGATCTCAGGGGGTACCCGACATCCGACGAGAGCTGAGGAGCACATGCCTGCCGACAGCACGCCGGAGCCCGGTATACCGGGTGAGCCCGGCACACACGGACCGGGCCGACGGGTCAACGACCGACGGCGCAGGCCCAGGGCGAAGGGCCGCAGAGGGCTGCTGATCGCGGCCTGGACGGCGGCGGGCGTAGTCGTCCTCGGCGGCACCGGCTTCGGCTACGTGTACTTCAAGCTCAACGGCAACCTCAAGAGCGTCGACATCGACCAGGTCCTGGGCACCGACCGGCCCGGCAAGGTCGACAACGGCTCCGAGAACATCCTGGTGCTCGGCTCGGACACCCGCGCGGGCGCCAACGACAAGCTCGGCGGCGGCACCGACGACGGCAGCGCCCGCTCGGACACGGCGATGATCGTGCACGTCCACGAGGGCCGGAAGAAGGCCAGCGTGGTGTCCATCCCGCGCGACACCCTCATCGACCGCCCCGCCTGCACGGACGCCGACGGCGGCAGGCACGACGCGGCTTCCCAGGTGATGTTCAACTCCGCGTACAGCACCGGCGGCGCCGCCTGCGCGGTGAAGACCGTCGAGTCCCTCACCGGCATCCGCATGGACCACTACCTGGAGGTCGACTTCGCCGGCTTCCAGCAGCTCATCGACGAGCTGGGCGGCGTCGAGGTGACCACGACGAAGGACATCGAGGACCCCGAGAGCCACCTGGACCTCGACGCGGGCACCCACCGGCTCACCGGTGAGCAGGCCCTCGGCCTGGTCCGCACCCGGCACGGCGTGGGCGACGGCTCCGACCTCGGCCGCATCCAGCTCCAGCAGGCCTTCGTCAAGGCACTGGTCGAGCAGGTCAAGGACATCGGCCTGTTCACCAGCCCCAAGAAGCTGTACGACCTCGCCGACACCGCCACCAACACGGTCACGACCGACTCCTCCCTGGGCTCGGTCGACGCCCTGATGTCCTTCGCGAGCGGCCTCAAGGGCATCAGCGCCTCGAAGATGGACATGGTGACGATGCCGGTCCAGTACGACCCCGCCGACCCCAACCGTGTCCTCCTCGACGAGACCAAGTCCCGGCAGGTCTGGACGGCGCTGAAGAACGACAGGCCGATCCCGGAGTCGGCCACCGAGGGAACGGCAACGGGCGAGGCGAAGGGCGTGGTCAGGGCCCCATGAGGGGGCGCGGGGAACCGCCAGATCGGCCACAGCGGAACGAGCGGCCGCCGGTGGCGATCAAACGCCGTCCCGAGCCGCGCACCCACCCCTCACGCGCACGGAATAGAACACACCATCCCCCGGTTTTGGGGGATGGCCCCAGTCCTGGCAGACTGGTACGTCGGCTCCGGTTCACGCTCCCGCATCCCGCGGCTGCGACCCGGCGCCCTCCCGAACCATAGGAGACACCTTGAAGCGCGACATCCACCCCGAGTACGTCGAGACGCAGGTCAGCTGCACCTGCGGCGCGTCGTTCACCACCCGCAGCACCATCGAGTCCGGCACCATCCGGGCCGAGGTCTGCTCCGAGTGCCACCCGTTCTACACGGGCAAGCAGAAGATCCTCGACACCGGTGGCCGTGTGGCCCGCTTCGAGGCCCGCTTCGGCAAGGCCTCCGGCTCCAAGAAGTAGCGAGCCTCCTTTCGCCGGTCCACGGCCGCGCCCCCCCACGGGCGCGCCGGGACCGGCGTTTTTGGTCGCCCGCCCACTTCACCCCGTACGCATCCACAGGAGCCAAGATGTTCGAGGCCGTCGAGGAACTCGTCGCCGAGCACGCCGACCTGGAGAAGCAGCTCGCCGACCCGTCGGTCCACTCCGACCAGGCCAACGCGCGCAAGCTGAACAAGCGCTACGCCGAACTCACCCCGATCGTCGCCACGTACCGCTCCTGGAAGCAGTCCGGTGACGACATCGAGACGGCCCGCGAACTCGGCGCCGACGACCCCGAGTTCGCCGCCGAGGTCAAGGAGCTGGAGCAGCAGCGCGAGGAGCTCACCGAGAAGCTCCGGCTGCTGCTGGTCCCGCGCGATCCCAGCGACGACAAGGACGTCATCCTGGAGATCAAGGCGGGTGCCGGCGGCGACGAGTCCGCGCTGTTCGCCGGCGACCTGCTGCGCATGTATCTGCGCTACGCCGAGCGGGTCGGCTGGAAGACCGAGATCATCGACGCCACCGAGTCCGAGCTGGGCGGCTACAAGGACGTCCAGGTCGCCGTGAAGACCAAGGGCGGCCAGGGCGCCACCGAGCCCGGGCAGGGCGTGTGGGCGCGGCTGAAGTACGAGGGCGGGGTGCACCGCGTGCAGCGCGTGCCCGCCACCGAGTCCCAGGGGCGTATCCACACCTCCGCCGCCGGTGTGCTGGTCACGCCGGAGGCCGAGGAGATCGACGTCGAGATCAACCCGGGCGATCTGCGCATCGACGTCTACCGGTCCTCCGGCCCGGGCGGCCAGTCCGTGAACACCACCGACTCCGCCGTGCGCATCACGCACATTCCGACCGGAGTCGTCGCCTCCTGCCAGAACGAGAAGAGCCAGCTGCAGAACAAGGAGCAGGCACTGCGTATCCTGCGCTCCAGGCTGCTCGCAGCGGCGCAGGAGGAGGCGGAGAAGGAGGCCGCCGACGCCCGCCGCAGCCAGGTCCGCACTGTCGACCGCTCCGAGAAGATCCGTACGTACAACTTCCCGGAGAACCGCATCTCGGACCACCGCGTCGGCTTCAAGGCGTACAACCTGGACCAGGTCCTTGACGGCGAGCTCGACGCGGTGATCCAGGCCTGCGTCGACGCGGACTCGGCCGCCAAGCTCGCAGCCGCGTAAGGCACTCACGAGTACGACGGAGGACGAGCGTGCAGCCATCTTTTGGGGGGCGACCCCCAGGCCCCCGCAGTCTGCTGCTCGCGGAGGTGGCCCAGGCCACCCAGCGGCTGGCCGACGCCGGCGTGCCCTCGCCGCGCACCGACGCGGAGGAGCTCGCCGCGTTCGTGCACGGCGTGAAGCGGGGCGAGTTGCACTCCGTGAAGGACTCCGACTTCGACGCGCGCTACTGGGAGGTCATCGCGCGCCGCGAGCAGCGCGAACCGCTCCAGCACATCACCGGACGGGCCTTCTTCCGCTATCTGGAACTCCAGGTCGGGCCGGGCGTGTTCGTGCCGCGCCCGGAGACGGAGTCCGTGGTCGGCTGGGCCATAGACGCCGTGCGCGCCATGGACGTGGTCGAGCCGCTGATCGTCGACCTGTGCACGGGCTCCGGCGCCATCGCGCTCGCGCTCGCCCAGGAGGTGCCGCGCTCGCGCGTGCACGCCGTCGAGCTGTCCGAGGACGCGCTGCGCTGGACCCGTAAGAACGTCGAGGGGTCACGGGTCGACCTGCGGCAGGGCGACGCCCTGACCGCCTTCCCCGACCTCGACGGGCAGGTCGACCTCGTCATCTCCAACCCGCCGTACATCCCGCTCACCGAGTGGGAGTACGTCGCGCCCGAGGCCCGTGACTACGACCCCGAGCTGGCCCTGTTCTCCGGCGAGGACGGCCTCGACCTCATCCGTGGCCTGGAACGCACCGCGCACCGGCTGCTGCGCCCCGGCGGCGTCGTCGTCATCGAGCACGCCGACACCCAGGGCGGCCAGGTGCCGTGGATCTTCACCGAGGAGCGGGGCTGGGCCGACGCCGCCGACCACCCCGACCTGAACAACCGCCCGCGCTTCGCCACCGCCCGTAAGGCGCTGCCGTGAGCACCCACCAGACTTCACCCCCGCAGTACGGGCACGAGGAGGACTGCTGAAATGGCACGGCGATACGACACCAACGACGCCACCGACCGTGTGACCGGTCTGCGTGAGGCCGCGTCCGCAGTCCGCCGTGGCGAGCTGGTGGTCCTCCCCACCGACACCGTGTACGGCATCGGCGCCGACGCGTTCTCCTCCGAGGCCGTCTCCGACCTGCTGGCGGCCAAGGGCCGGGGCCGGAACATGCCCACCCCCGTCCTCATCGGCTCCCCGAACACCCTGCACGGTCTGGTCACGGACTTCTCCGAGCTGGCCTGGGAGCTGGTCGACGCGTTCTGGCCGGGCGCGCTGACGCTGGTCGCCAAGCACCAGCCGTCGCTCCAGTGGGACCTCGGCGACACCCGGGGCACGGTCGCCGTGCGCATGCCCCTGCACCCCGTCGCCATCGAGCTGCTCACCGAGGTCGGCCCGATGGCCGTGTCCTCGGCGAACCTCACCGGCCACCCGGCGCCGGAGGACTGCGACGCCGCCCAGCAGATGCTCGGCGACTCCGTCTCCGTCTACCTCGACGGCGGCCCGACCCCCGGCAACGTGCCGTCCTCCATCGTCGACGTCACCGGCCCGGTGCCCGTCCTGCTGCGGGAGGGCGCCCTCTCACCGGACGGGCTGCGCAAGGTCGTACCCGACCTTGAGGTGGCCAATTGACAGCCCCTGACTCGGGGCGTGGCATAGGCAACCGGGAAAGCGCGGCGGAGATCACGACGACCTTCGTGGGGCTGCCGCGTGACAGCTTCCGCATCCTCCACGTCAGCACCGGAAACGTGTGCCGCTCGCCCATCACCGAGCGGCTGACCCGGCATTTCGTGTCGGAGCGGCTCGGTGTCCTCGGCGGCGGGCTGATCGTGGAGAGCGCCGGCACCTGGGGCCACGAGGGGGCGCCCATGGAGGCCAACGCCGAGACGGTGCTGGCCGACTTCGGCGCGGACGCCTCCGGCTTCGTGGGCCGCGAGCTGCTGGACGAGCATGTGATCCGCGCCGACCTGGTGCTCACCGCCACCCGTGACCACCGCGCCCAGGTGATCTCGATGGGGCACTCGGCGGGGCTGCGCACCTTCACGCTGAAGGAGTTCACCCGGCTGGTGAAGGCCATCGACCCGGCGACCCTGCCGCCGCTGGAGGACGGGGTGGTCGCCCGGGCCCGCGCGCTGGTGCGGGCCGCCGCCGCGCTGCGCGGCTGGCTGCTGGCGCCCACCGCCGAGGCCGACGAGGTGTACGACCCGTACGGGGCGCCGCTGACGTTCTTCCGGTCGGTCGGCGACGAGATACACCAGGCGCTGGACCCCGTGGTGACGGCGCTGACGGGGGTGGCGGCCCGGACCTGAGTCCCGGCCGTCACCACGCCGTACGACAGCGGGCGCCCGCGACCGCCCCGGCCTACATTGGACCTACGTCATCGTCGACGCCCGGAGTCCACCATGCCGGTCACCTACGCCCCAGAGGCCGATCTGCTGCGCCGGCAGGATCCCGCGCTCGCCGAGATCCTGCTCGGGGAACTGGACCGGCAGTCCACCACGCTCCAGCTGACCGCCGCCGAGAACTTCGCCTCGCCGGCCGTGCTGGCAGCCCTCGGCTCGCCGCTGGCCAACAAGTACGCGGAAGGGTATCCGGGCGCCCGCCACCACGGGGGCTGCGAGATCGTCGACGTCGCCGAGGGGCTCGCCGTCCGGCGCGCCCAGGCCCTGTTCGGCGCGGAGCACGCCAACGTCCAGTCCCACTCGGGCAGTTCGGCCGTCCTGGCCGCCTACGCCGCCCTGCTGCGCCCCGGCGACACGGTCCTCGCCCTGGGCCTGCCGTACGGCGGCCACCTCACCCACGGCTCGCCCGCCAACTTCTCCGGCCGCTGGTTCGACTTCGTCGGCTACGGCGTCGACGAGGAGACCGGCCTCCTCGCCTACGACCAGGTGCGCACCCTGGCCCGCGCCCACCGCCCCAAGGCGATCGTGTGCGGCTCGATCTCCTACCCACGGCACATCGACTACGCCTACTTCCGCGAGGTCGCCGACGAGGTGGGCGCCTACCTCATCGCCGACGCGGCCCATCCCATCGGGCTCGTCGCCGGGGGAGCGGCGCCGAGCCCGGTGCCGTACGCCGATGTCGTGTGCGCCACCACACACAAGGTGCTGCGCGGTCCGCGCGGCGGCATGCTCCTGTGCGGCGCCGATCTCGCCGAACGTGTCGACCGGGCCGTCTTCCCCTTCACCCAGGGCGGCGCCCAGATGCACACCATCGCCGCCAAGGCCGTCGCCTTCGGCGAGGCGGCAACACCGGCCTACCAGGCGTACGCCCATCAGGTGGTCGCCAACGCCCGGTTCCTGGCCGCCGCGCTCGCCGCCGAGGGGCTCGCCGTCACCACCGGCGGCACGGACACCCACCTGATCACCGCGGACCCGGCCCCGCTCGGCGTCGACGGCCGCGCCGCCCGCGGCCGGCTCGCCGCCGCCGGGATGGTCCTCGACTGCTGCGCCCTGCCGCACGACGCCCGTGGCCTGCGGCTGGGCACCGCCGCCGTCACCACGCAGGGGATGGGGGAGGGTGAGATGGCTCGCATCGCCAAGCTGCTGGCGGAGGTGCTGCGGGACCAGGCCGACAGCCGGCAGGTGCGTGAAGAAGTGCGGGATCTCGCCGGGGGATTTCCGCCCTATCCGCGGTGAGACGGGGTAGCCGGACATCCGTACACAGCCACGCGTGCAACCATCGTCGCTACCCGGAAGTCCCCACCCATATGCGTCCCTCGCTAGGGTGTGGGGCTGAGATGGCCAGCGAGACCTGTGGGGAAGCCCGTGCGTGAATACCTGCTGACGCTCTGCATCACGGCCGCGGTGACGTACCTGCTGACAGGGCCGGTGCGGAAGTTCGCGATCGTGGCCGGGGCGATGCCGGAGATCCGGGCTCGTGACGTGCACCGGGAGCCCACTCCACGGCTCGGCGGGATCGCGATGTTCTTCGGCCTGTGCGCGGGCCTGCTGGTCGCCGACCACCTCACCAACCTCAGCGAGGTCTTCGAGAAGTCCAACGAGCCACGTGCCCTGCTCTCCGGGGCGGCGCTGATCTGGCTCATCGGTGTCCTGGACGACAAGTTCGAGATCGACGCCCTGATCAAGCTGGGCGGCCAGATGATCGCCGCCGGCGTCATGGTGATGCAGGGTCTGACGATCCTGTGGCTGCCGGTACCGGGCGTCGGCACGGTCGCGCTGACCCAGTGGCAGGGCACGCTGCTGACGGTGGCGCTGGTCGTCATCACCATCAACGCGGTCAACTTCGTCGACGGCCTGGACGGGCTGGCCGCGGGCATGGTGTGCATCGCCTCGGCGGCGTTCTTCATGTACGCCTACCGCATCTGGTACTCGTACGGCATCGAGGCCGCCGCCCCGGCCACCCTCTTCGCGGCCGTGCTGATGGGCATGTGCCTGGGCTTCCTGCCGCACAACATGCACCCGGCGCGCATCTTCATGGGCGACTCGGGCTCGATGCTCATCGGCCTGGTGCTGGCGGCGGGCGCCATCTCGGTCACGGGGCAGGTCGACCCGGACCTGATGAACCTGTTCACCGGCTCGGAGCGCAACGCCGTGCACCAGATGGTGCCCGTCTACATCCCGCTGCTGATGCCGCTGACCATCATCGCCATCCCGGCGGCGGACCTGATCCTCGCGATCGTGCGCCGCACCTGGCGGGGCCAGTCGCCGTTCGCCGCGGACCGGGGGCACCTGCACCACCGGCTGCTGGAGATCGGCCACTCGCACAGCCGGGCCGTGCTCATCATGTACTTCTGGTCGGCGCTGATCGCCTTCGGCGCCCTCGGCTACTCCGTGAACTCGGCGTCCATGTGGATCGTGCTGGGTGTGGTCCTGCTCAGCGCCCTCGGCCTGATCCTCCTGCTGCTGCCCCGCTTCACCCCGCGCGCCCCCCTGTGGGCCGAGCACTTCGTGCCGCCGCGCTACCGCAGGCGCCGGGTCGTGACGCAGCCCGCGTCCGGCATCCCCGCCGAGGCACCGGCCGAGGAGGAGGAAGAACAGGAGCGCACTCCTGTGGCCGTGGGGGTCTCAGGTGTCAACGGAGCGACCGCGGTCGGTCCCCGCTCGCGCTTCACAAGGTAAGAATCTGACTAGGGCATTGCCATGCCGTGGGGGAACGAAGGCCCCAATACCAGACAAGTCGGCGCGGAGTCTGCACAGACGCGCACCATCACTCTCATGTGTGACGGTGCGCACACCCCCAGGTAAAGACCTCATCAAATAGTTTGTGATACGGTTCACGAGAACCCCCCGGACAGAGCCGCCGGACCGTGGTGCGACGGTCCACCGGCATGAGGTTCTCTCTCAGCCCGGGACTACGCTCGTCCATGACGACACCCTGCCCCCTGTGAAAGCGGAGTTGCCGCCATGCCGTCCAATGACGCCCGGAACCTTCTGCAGACAGCTGTGCCCTCGGCCGCTGTCGGTGCGGTCACGGTCGCGGTCAGCGGTGCGGTCGCCGGCGGCAAGGGGGCGCTCGGTGCCGGCATCGGCGTTCTGCTCGCCATCCTCTTCATGGGGATCGGCCTGTTCGTCCTGCAGTGGACGGCGAAAACGCTCCCCCAGCTGTTCCAGGCCATGGGGATGATGCTCTACGTCGCCCAGCTCCTGCTGCTCCTCATCTTCGTCGCCCTCTTCAAGGACACCTCTCTCTTCAATCCGAAGACGTTCGCCATCGGTCTCGTCATCGCGACCGTGGTGTGGATGGCCGCGCAGGCCCGTGCGCACATGAAGGCCAAGATCTTCTACGTCGATCCGGATGCCGTGAAGAGCGAGAAGCCCGAGAAGACAGGGCCGTCGTCGTGAGGGATAGGGGCGGGACAAGGGCCGTTGAGATCTCCTGCTATCGTCCGGTGCCAACTGCGGCATCGCGGGCGCGGGCATCCGAGCTGACGCCTGCTCGATCGCGAGGCTTGATGTCCCCCAGCCGCCCCCACATCCGTAACACCAGTCCGGTGCCGACCCGCGGCCTTGTGCCGCGCCGACACAACGAGGTTGCCGTACCCATGCGTCACGCCGAAGGAGCCCGTGGTGAGTGCTGACCAGACCCAGCTCGCCTTTGACTGGAGTTGTCGGATCATGTCCGACAACGGGTGTGGCTTTCCGGCTCCGGGCCTGCACTCGTTCCTCTTCCAGCCGATCACCACGGTGGGGGGGTTCGAGTTCAACAAGGTGATGCTGCTCGCGCTCATCACCACCGTGCTCGTCGTCGGTTTCTTCTGGGCGGCCTTCGGCAAGGCGAAGGTGGTTCCGGGCAAGCTCCAGATGATCGGCGAGGCCGGCTACGACTTCGTACGCCGCGGCATCGTCTACGAGACCCTCGGCAAGCGTGAGGGCGAGAAGTACGTCCCGCTCATGGTCTCGCTCTTCTTCTTCATCTGGATCATGAACATCTGGTCCGTGATCCCGCTGGCACAGTTCCCGGTGTCGTCGATCATCGCGTACCCGATGGTGCTGGCTGCGCTCGTCTATGTCGTCTGGGTCTCGCTGACCTTCAAGCGGCACGGGTTCGTCGGCTTCTTCAAGAACGTCACCGGCTACGACAAGTCGCTCGGCCCGGTGCTGCCGCTCGTCATGATCATCGAGTTCTTCTCGAACCTGCTGGTCCGCCCGTTCACCCACGCCGTGCGACTGTTCGCCAACATGTTCGCCGGCCACCTGATGCTGGTCATGTTCACCGTGGCCTCCTGGTACCTGCTGAACAGCTGGCTGATCCCGGCGGCAGGCGTCTCGTTCCTCATGACGATCGCGATGATCCTCTTCGAGCTTTTCGTGCAGGCCGTCCAGGCGTACGTCTTCGTACTGCTGGCCTGCACCTACATCCAGGGCGCTCTGGCCGAGCACCACTGAGCCCCTACCGCCCGCAAGCCCCAGAACGTCCGGTGGCCAACCCCCGCCGGTCCATGAAAGAGAAGGAAGATTCAGCATGGCTGCCACTGAGACCCTCGCCGCTGTCTCCGGTTCGCTCGGCTCCATCGGCTACGGCCTCGCCGCCATCGGCCCCGGCATCGGCGTCGGCATCATCTTCGGCAACGGCACCCAGGCCCTGGCCCGTCAGCCCGAGGCTGCCGGCCTGATCCGCGCCAACCAGATCCTGGGCTTCGCCTTCTGTGAGGCGCTCGCCCTGATCGGCATCGTCATGCCGTTCGTGTTCGGTAAGTAAGTAACCACCGCTTACCCGACACGTTTCGACGAAAGGCACTGATGTGATCGCCAACCTGGTGCAGCTGGCGGCCGCGGAGGAGCAGAGCCCGCTTCTCCCGCCCGGTCCCGAGCTGCTCGTCGGCACCATCGCCTTCGCCATCGTGTTCTTCTTCTTCTGGAAGAAGCTGCTTCCGAACATCAACAAGGTTCTGGAGGAGCGCCGCGCGGCGATCGAAGGCGGTATTGAAGAGGCCGAGACCATGAAGGTCGAGGCTCAGAGCGTCCTTGAGCAGTACAAGGCCCAGCTCGCCGAGGCCCGGCACGAGGCCGCGCGGCTGCGCCAGGAGGCTCAGGAGCAGGGTGCCGCGCTCATCGCCGAGATGCGCGCGGAAGGCCAGCGGCAGCGCGAGGAGATCGTCGCCGCAGGTCACACCCAGATCGAGGCCGACCGCAAGGCCGCCTCGTCGGCGCTCCGGCAGGACGTCGGCAAGCTGGCCACCGAGCTGGCCGGCAAGCTGGTCGGTGAGTCCCTCGAGGACCACGCCCGCCAGAGCCGTGTGATCGACCGCTTCCTCGACGACCTCGAGGAGAAGGCCGAGGCGTCTCGATGAACGGAGCGAGCCGCGAGGCCCTGGCAGCCGCACGTGAGCGTCTCGACGCGCTGACGGACGCCACGTCCGTGGACACGGCGCGGCTCGCCGACGAGCTGGCCGCGGTGACCGCGCTGCTCGACCGCGAGGTCGGCTTGCGCCGGGTCCTCACCGACCCGGCGCAGGCCGGTGAGAACAAGGCCGAGCTGGTCCAGCGCCTGCTGGGCGCCCAGGTCAGCGGCGAGACCGCGGACCTGGTGTCCGGCATGGTGCGCTCCCGCTGGTCGCAGTCGCGTGACCTGGTGGACGCGCTGGAGGAGTTGGCCAGCACCGCCGACCTCACCGCCGCGCAGCAGGGCGGCACGCTCGACAGCGTGGAGGACGAGCTGTTCCGGTTCGGCCGGATCGTCGCCTCCAGCACCGAGCTGCGTGCCGCGCTGACCGACCGCAAGGCCACCACCGCTGCCAAGCGCGAGCTGCTGCGCAGCCTGCTCGGCGGACGGGCGGCCCCGGCCACCGAGCGTCTGGTGACGCGCCTTGTGACCGCGCCGCGGGGACGTAGCCTGGAAGCGGGACTGGAGTCCCTGTCCAAGCTCGCCGCCGAGCGGCGGGACCGCATGGTGGCCGTCGTCACCTCGGCGGTGCCGCTGAGCGACGTGCAGAAGCAGCGCCTCGGCGCCGCCCTCGCGAAGCTCTACGGCCGTCAGATGCACCTCAACCTCGACCTGGACCCCGAGGTCCTGGGCGGGATCCGGGTGCAGGTCGGTGACGAGGTCATCAACGGCTCCCTCGCGGACCGCATCGCGGACGCCGAGCGCCGGCTGGCGAGCTAGCCGCAACTGAACACGCAAGTCGTAATTACGGCCCGGTTGGGCCGTGCAGAGGATTCACCTCTCTTAGGGGGGAGTCCCCATCCCCCCAAAGTGAAACTTCGGGCCCAACAAGGAGAGCAGGGAACCCAGATGGCGGAGCTCACGATCCGGCCGGAGGAGATCCGGGACGCACTGGAGACCTTCGTCCAGTCGTACAAGCCGGACGCGGCCTCGCGCGAGGAGGTCGGTACGGTCACCCTTGCCGGCGACGGCATCGCGAAGGTCGAGGGTCTGCCCTCGGCCATGGCCAACGAACTGCTGAAGTTCGAGGACGGCACCCTCGGCCTCGCCCTCAACCTCGAGGAGCGCGAGATCGGTGCCATCGTCCTCGGTGAGTTCAGCGGTATCGAGGAGGGGCAGCCGGTCACCCGTACCGGCGAGGTCCTCTCCGTCGCGGTCGGCGAGGGCTACCTCGGCCGCGTGGTCGACCCCCTCGGCAACCCGATCGACGGCCTCGGCGAGATCGAGACCTCGGGTCGTCGCGCCCTTGAGCTGCAGGCCCCCACGGTCATGCAGCGCAAGTCGGTGCACGAGCCGATGGAGACCGGCTACAAGGCCGTCGACGCGATGACCCCGATCGGCCGTGGTCAGCGTCAGCTGATCATCGGTGACCGCCAGACCGGCAAGACCGCCCTGGCCGTCGACACGATCATCAACCAGCGCGACAACTGGCGCACCGGCGACCCGAACAAGCAGGTCCGCTGCATCTACGTCGCCATCGGCCAGAAGGGCTCCACCATCGCGTCGGTCCGCCGCGCGCTGGAGGAGAACGGCGCGCTGGAGTACACGACCATCGTCGCCGCCCCGGCGTCCGACCCGGCCGGCTTCAAGTACCTTGCGCCGTACACCGGTTCGGCCATCGGCCAGCAGTGGATGTACGAGGGCAAGCACGTCCTCATCATCTTCGACGACCTGTCGAAGCAGGCCGACGCCTACCGTGCCGTGTCCCTGCTGCTGCGCCGCCCGCCGGGCCGTGAGGCCTACCCGGGTGACGTCTTCTACCTGCACTCCCGCCTGCTGGAGCGCTGCGCGAAGCTCTCCGACGAGATGGGTGCCGGCTCGATGACCGGTCTGCCGATCGTCGAGACCAAGGCCAACGACGTCTCGGCGTTCATCCCGACCAACGTCATCTCCATCACCGACGGCCAGTGCTTCCTGGAGTCGGACCTGTTCAACGCCGGTCAGCGCCCCGCGCTGAACGTCGGTATCTCCGTCTCCCGAGTCGGTGGTTCCGCGCAGCACAAGGCGATGAAGCAGGTCTCCGGCCGTCTGCGCGTGGACCTCGCCCAGTTCCGTGAGCTGGAGGCGTTCGCCGCCTTCGGTTCCGACCTGGACGCCGCGTCGAAGTCGCAGCTGGAGCGCGGTCAGCGGATGGTCGAGCTGCTGAAGCAGGCTCAGTACCAGCCGATGTCCACCGAGGACCAGGTCGTCTCCGTCTGGGCCGGCACCACCGGCAAGATGGACGAGGTGCCGGTCGCCGACATCCGCCGCTTCGAGAAGGAGCTCCTGGAGTACCTGCACCGCAAGGAGCAGGGCCTCATGACCTCCATCAAGGAGGGCGGCAAGATGTCGGACGACACCCTCACGGCCGTCGCCGACGCCATCGCCGAGTTCAAGAAGCAGTTCGAGACCTCGGACGGCAAGCTGCTCGGCGAGGACGCTCCGTCCGCCGCCAAGTGACGTAAGGAAGGGACCTGACTCATGGGAGCCCAGCTCCGGGTCTACAAGCGTCGCATCCGATCCGTCACCGCGACCAAGAAGATCACCAAGGCGATGGAGATGATCGCCGCCTCGCGTGTCGTCAAGGCACAGCGCAAGGTGGCGGCCTCCACGCCGTACGCGCAGGAACTGACCCGCGCGGTCACGGCGGTCGGCACCGGGTCGAACACCAAGCACCCGCTGACCACCCAGGCCGAGAAGGTCACCCGGTCCGCGGTGCTGCTGCTGACCAGCGACCGGGGTCTGGCCGGTGCGTTCAACTCCAACGCCATCAAGGCGGCGGAGCAGCTCACCGAGCAGCTGGAGCGGGAGGGCAAGCAGGTCGACACGTACATCGTCGGCCGGCGCGGTGTCGCCCACTACAACTTCCGTGAGCGCAGGATCGCGGAGTCGTGGAGCGGCTTCACCGACGAGCCCTCGTACGCGGACGCCAAGAAGGTCGCGGCGCCGCTGATCGAGGCCATCGAGAAGGAGACGGCCGACGGCGGCGTGGACGAGCTCCACATCGTCTTCACCGAGTTCGTCTCGATGATGACGCAGACCGCGCAGGGCGCGCGGCTGCTGCCGCTCAGCCTCGAAGAGGTCGCCGCGGAGGCCAAGCCCAAGGGCGAGATCCTCCCGCTGTACGACTTCGAGCCGTCGGCGGAGGACGTCCTCGACGCCCTGCTGCCGCGGTACGTCGAGAGCCGGATCTACAACGCGCTGCTCCAGTCGGCCGCTTCGAAGCACGCCGCCACCCGGCGCGCGATGAAGTCGGCCACCGACAACGCGGGCGAGCTGATCAACACGCTCTCCCGTCTTGCCAACGCGGCCCGCCAGGCCGAAATCACCCAGGAAATCAGCGAGATCGTCGGTGGCGCGAGCGCCCTGGCCGACGCGACCGCGGGGAGTGACAACTAATGACCACCACTGTTGAGACGGCCACGGCGACGGGCCGCGTCGCGCGGGTCATCGGCCCGGTCGTCGACGTGGAGTTCCCCGTCGACGCGATGCCGGACATCTACAACGCCCTTCACGTCGAGGTGGCCGACCCGGCCAACGCGGGCGAGAAGAAGACGCTGACCCTGGAGGTCGCCCAGCACCTGGGTGACGGCCTGGTCCGCACCATCTCCATGCAGCCCACCGACGGTCTGGTCCGCCAGGCCGCGGTCACCGACACCGGCACGGGCATCACCGTCCCGGTCGGCGACTTCACCAAGGGCAAGGTGTTCAACACCCTCGGCGAGGTGCTGAACGTCGACGAGTCCTACGACGGTGAGCGCTGGTCCATCCACCGCAAGGCCCCGCGCTTCGACGAGCTCGAGTCGAAGACCGAGATGTTCGAGACCGGCGTCAAGGTCATCGACCTTCTCACCCCGTACGTCAAGGGTGGAAAGATCGGTCTGTTCGGTGGTGCCGGCGTCGGCAAGACGGTGCTCATCCAGGAGATGATCTACCGCGTCGCCAACAACCACGACGGTGTCTCCGTGTTCGCCGGTGTCGGTGAGCGCACCCGTGAGGGCAACGACCTCATCGAGGAGATGTCGGACTCGGGCGTCATCGACAAGACCGCGCTGGTCTTCGGTCAGATGGACGAGCCCCCGGGCACCCGTCTGCGCGTCGCGCTGGCCGGCCTCACCATGGCCGAGTACTTCCGTGACGTCCAGAAGCAGGACGTGCTGTTCTTCATCGACAACATCTTCCGCTTCACGCAGGCCGGTTCCGAGGTGTCGACCCTGCTCGGCCGTATGCCCTCCGCGGTGGGCTACCAGCCGAACCTGGCCGACGAGATGGGTCTCCTCCAGGAGCGCATCACCTCGACCCGTGGTCACTCGATCACCTCGATGCAGGCGATCTACGTCCCCGCGGACGACCTGACCGACCCGGCCCCGGCCACCACGTTCGCCCACCTCGACGCGACGACGGTGCTGTCCCGTCCGATCTCCGAGAAGGGCATCTACCCGGCCGTGGACCCGCTGGACTCCACGTCCCGCATCCTGGACCCGCGGTACATCGCGCAGGACCACTACGACGCCGCCATGCGCGTCAAGAACATCCTGCAGAAGTACAAGGACCTCCAGGACATCATCGCGATCCTCGGTATCGACGAGCTCGGCGAGGAGGACAAGCTCGTCGTCCACCGTGCCCGTCGCGTGGAGCGCTTCCTGTCCCAGAACACCCACGTCGCCAAGCAGTTCACCGGCGTGGACGGTTCGGACGTGCCGCTGGAGGAGTCGATCGCCGCGTTCAACGCGATCTGCGACGGCGAGTACGACCACTTCCCCGAGCAGGCCTTCTTCATGTGCGGTGGTCTTGAGGACCTCAAGAAGAACGCCAAGGAGCTGGGCGTCTCCTGACCCGGGCCTCGTCGCTCGTGTCGTGAGGGGGCGGGGTCGTCCCGCCCCCTCTGTCACGCCTATTAGACTTGTAACCAACACCCGGCAGAACCGCCGGGTGGTGACCCGAGGAGCCACCCTTGGCTGCTGAGCTGCACGTCGAGCTGGTCGCTGCCGACCGCCAGGTCTGGTCCGGCGAGGCCACCCTGGTCGTCGCGCGCACCACGTCCGGCGACATCGGCGTCATGCCCGGTCACCAGCCGCTGCTCGGTGTGCTGGAGTCGGGCCCGGTGACCATCCGTACGAGTGATGGTGGAACGGTCGTCGCCGCGGTGCACGGCGGTTTCATCTCGTTCGCGGACAACAAGCTGTCCCTGCTGGCCGAGGTCGCCGAACTGGCCGACGAGATCGACGTCAAGCGTGTCGAGCAGGACCTGGAGCGCGCGAAGGCGGAGGACGACGCGGAGGCCAGGCGCCGCGCGGACGTCCGGCTCCGTGCGGCGACGGCGGCGCGTTGATCCAGCCCGCCGTGCGATGACGTCCCTCAGCCGCGGTCAGCACCGGAGCAATCCGGCGCTGACCGCGGCTGAGGCAGATCTGGGTGTTTTTTACGTTCCGTTACCTAGGAGACGAGGAGGTCGGTGCCGATGGTCCTCGCTCTGACTGTGTGCGGAGTAGTCGTCGCCCTGGTGGTGCTGGGGCTGTTCGTCTTCGGCCTGCGCCGCAGGCTCATCCAGCGCTCCGGCGGTACCTTCGACTGCAGCCTGCGCTGGGACGTCCCCGAGAAACCCGACACCGGGGGCAAGGGCTGGGCCTACGGAGTGGCCCGCTACAACGGCGACCGTGTCGAGTGGTTCCGTGTCTTCTCCTACGCCCCCCGCCCGCGCCGCACCCTGGAGCGCTCCGCGATCGAGGTGGCCGGCCGTCGTCTTCCCGAGGGCGAGGAGGAGCTGGCGCTGCTCTCCGACTCGGTGATCCTCACCTGTCTGCACCGGGGAACGCGTGTCGAACTCGCGATGAGCGAAGACGCGCTGACCGGTTTCCTCGCGTGGCTTGAGGCAGCCCCGCCCGGTCAGCGCGTCAACGTCGCCTAGGACTCAGGTGGCTCGGGCTACTTCAGCCCGTTGCTGATGGCGGTCGCCAGTTCACCGTTGCTGGTGTCGCCGCTGAACTCCCAGAAGAACGCGCCGCCCAGGCCCTGGTTCTTGGCCCAGGTCATCTTCCCGGCGATGGTCGACGGGGTGTCGTACGACCACCAGTTGCTGCCGCAGTGCGCGTAGGCCGTGCCGGCGATGGTGCCGTTCGCCGGGCAGGAGTTCTTCAGGACCTTGTAGTCCTCGATGCCGGGCTCGTAGGTGCCGGGTGCCGCGCCGGTGGCCGAGCCGCCGGGGGCGGACTGGGTGACGCCGGTCCAGCCGCGGCCGTAGAAGCCGATGCCGAGCAGCAGCTTGGCGGACGGGACGCCCTTCGCCTTCAGCTTGGCGATCGCGTCGGCGGAGTTGAAGCCCGCCGCCGGGATGCCGGGGTACGAGGTGAGCGGGGAGTGCGGGGCGGTGGGACCGTCCGCGTCGAAGGCGCCGAAGTAGTCGTACGTCATCACGTTGTACCAGTCGAGGTACTGGGCGGCGCCGCCGTAGTCGGCCGCGTCGATCTTGCCGCCGTTGGAGCCGTCGGCGGTGATGGCCGCGGTGACCAGGTAGTTGGAGCCGAACTCGGTGCGCAGCGCCGACATCAGGTTCCTGAACGCCGCCGGGCCGGAGGTGTCACAGGTCAGACCGCAGGCGTTCGGGTACTCCCAGTCGATGTCGATGCCGTCGAAGACGTCGGCCCAGCGCGGGTCCTCCACGACGGCCTTGCAGGACTTGGCGAACGCGGCCGCGTTCTGCGCTGCCTGGCCGAAGCCGCCGGAGTAGGTCCAGCCGCCGAACGAGTACAGGATCTTGATGTGCGGGTACTTGGCCTTCAGCTGGCGCAGCTGGTTGAAGTTGCCGCGCAGCGGCTGGTCCCAGGTGTCGGCGGCGCCGCTGACGGACTGGTCGGCGGTGTAGGCCTTGTCGTAGGCGGCGTAGGTGTCGTCGACGGTGCACTGACCGTTCCTGACGTTGCCGAACGCGTAGTTGATGTGGGTGATCTTCGAGGCGGAGCCCGAGGTCACCAGGTTCTTCACGTGGTAGTTGCGGCCGTAGACGCCCCACTCGGTGAAGTAGCCGAGGTTGATCTTCGTGCCGGGGCCGGGACCGGGGTCGGTGCCGCCGCCGGTGGTGCGCACCGCGCGGGCGCCGGAGACCGGGCCGGTCTGGTCGGCGGTGTCACGGGCCTGGACGGTGTAGGAGTAGTCGGTGCCGGCGGTCAGGCCGGTGTCCGTCCAGCTGGTACCGGTGACGGTGGCGACCTTGGTGCCGCCGCGCAGGACGTCGTAGTTCTTGACGCCCTTGTCGTCGGTGGCCGCGCTCCAGGACAGCTTCACCGAGGTGTTGGTGATGTCCGAGGCGGAGGGGGTGCCGGGGGCACTCGGCGGGTTGTCACCGGGGACCGAGCCGCCGTCGCAGCTGCCGCCGTTCAGCTTGCAGTTGGCCGGGGCGCCGGAGCCTGTGCCGTTGAACCCGAAGGAGACGGAGGCGCCGGGGGCGAGGGTGCCGTTCCAGGACTTGTTCTTGGCCGTCCAGTGCGTGCCCGACGAGGTGATGTCGGCGTCCCAGCCGGAGGTGACGGACGTGCCGGAGGGGAAGTCCCACTCCACGGCCCAGGAGTTGATGGTGGTGGTACCGGTGTTCTTGACCGTCCACTTGCCCTCGAAGCCGGAGCCCCAGTCCTGGGTCTTGGCGTAGGTGGCAGTGGCTTGGGTGGCCGCCTGGGCGGGGGCGGCGAGGCCGACCAGACCGGCGAAGGGGAGCAGCAGGGTCGCGAACCCTGCCGCGGCTCTGTGTCTGAAGCGCATGCTGCGCCTCCTTATGGGGTTGTCGGGGGCATGACTGAGCCATCAGACCCTCAGTGCCCGCGAGAATAGAAAGGTCTGGACCATAGGTCAATAGGTCTGGACCACTGTCCCCGGTCGGCTGCTAGATCCCCAACTCCTGCGCCAGTACGGCGGCTTGGACCCGGCTGCGCAGCTCCAGCTTCCCCAGCAACCGGCTGACGTGGGTCTTCACCGTCGCCTCGGCCATGTCGAGGCGCGCCGCGATGTCGGCGTTGGACATGCCCTCACCGAGACAGGACAGCACCTCGCGTTCGCGCCGCGTCAGGCAGTCCAGCACGGAGGGGTCGGCCTTCGGCTCCCGCACCGGCTTGGCCGCGAACTCGGCGATCAGCCGGCGTGTGACCGCCGGTGCGATCAGCCCCTCCCCGCGCGCCACCGTGCGCACCGCCTCCAGCAGCTCCCTCGCCTCCGTGTTCTTCAGCAGGAACCCCGAGGCGCCCGCGCGCAGCGCGCCGAACACATACTCGTCGAGATCGAACGTGGTCAGGACGAGGACGTCGGCCAAGCCCTCCGCCACCACCTGCCGGGTCGCCGACACCCCGTCCAGCCGGGGCATCTGAACGTCCATCAGCACCAGGTCGGGCCGGAGCTCACGGGCCAGCGTCACGGCCTGCTCGCCGTCGCGTGCCTCGCCGGCCACCTCGATGTCGGGCGCGCTGCCCAGGATGAGCACGAGCCCGGCGCGCACGGCGGACTGGTCCTCGGCGACGAGCACGCGGATCATGGGGTCTCTCCTTCGGCGGATGTGGCACGGCTGCGGCGCCACGACGGTGCGGGGGCGGACCCGCGGCGGCGGTACGGCGGCCTCATGAGGCGCCTCCGTCCTCCCCGACGGGCAGGGTCGCCCGTACGGCCCAGATCTTGCCCTCGGGGGAGTCCTCCGGCCCGGCCTCGAAGGTGCCGTCCAGGAGGGCGGCCCGCTCCCGCATGCCGACCAGGCCGGCGCCGGACCCGGGCGCCCGTGGCCCGTCGCGGTCGCCGCAGGGGCTGGTCACGGTGATGTCCAGCGAGCCGTTCCGCCGCAGCAGCGCGACCGTGACCCGGCCGGGACCGGCGTGCTTGAGGGCGTTGGTGAGGGACTCCTGCACGATCCGGTACGCGGCCAGCTCGACCGGTGCGGGCAGTGCCTCGCCGTGCCCGGCATCGAGGGTGACGTCGAGGCCGTTGGCCCGGGCGGTCCCGACGAGGGCGCCGAGGCCGTCGAGAGTGGGCGCGACGGGGTTGCCTCCCTGCCCGAGCGAGGCGGAGAGCCCGGTGGGCGACTCGGTGTCGCCGCTGTCGTCCCGCAGGATGCCGATCAGCCGGCGCATCTCCGCGAGCCCCGCGACGCTGTTCTCGCGGATGACCCCGAGGGCCTGCCGGGTGGTCTGCGGTTCGTCGAGGGAGAGCGCGGCCGTGGAGTGGATGGCGATCGCGGAGAGGTGGTTGGCGACCATGTCGTGCAACTCCCTGGCCATCCGGGCGCGTTCCGCCGTGACGGCCTGGACGCGGTCCATCTCGGCCAGCAGCGCCGTCTGCTCGGCACGCAGCCGGGCGGACTCGGCGGCCTCCCGGTGGTTGCGCACGATCAGGCCGGTGGAGGCGGGCGCGAAGGCGACGATGCCGGTGGCCACGCCGATGAGCAGGGCCTCCGGCTCCCGCCACATCGCGAACGGCACGATCGCCCCGGCCACCGTGAGCAGGCCGGTGATCCAGGGGATGCGGCGGGCCGAGGTGGGAGTGCCGTACAGGACGGCCGCGTACATCACGTCGGTGTACATCAGGACGGTGACCAGATTGCCCTCGGTGACGGTGTCCGTGATCAACGCGGCCGTGGCGGTCAGCAGGGCGGTGCGTGGGGCGGCCCGGCGCAGCACCTCGCAGCCCGCCATCACGACGAGCGGCACCAGCAGGGGCCAGGTGCCGGGCAGCAGCACCATGGGCTGGCCGGCCGGGCGGACCCCGAGGCCGATGCCCCACAGCAGCAGGCCGCCGAGCAGGCCGGTCAGCCCGATGTACACGTCGAAGCGGTGCGGGCGGGGGAGTCGTACGGCCATGTCTCCATCCAACACGGCGGACGTGTCCGGTGCCTGATCCCGTGGAAGGGTCCGCGAGTACATCGAAGGATGCAGTGGCGGTTCGTCACCGGCGACGACGCATCCGGCGGGTCCCGGCGGGAGCCTTGAACGGTGACCGAGAGGAGTGAGCCGTGATCGTCACGCTGATCATCGTCTGCGAGGTCGGCTTCTGGGTGCTGCTGGCCGCGGGGCTGTTCTTCCGCTATGTGCTGCGGATGCGCCGTACGGGGCTGGGCCTGCTGTTGCTCGAACCGCTGCTGGAGGTCGTCCTGCTGATCGCCACCGCGGTCGACCTCAAGAACGGCGCCGACCCGAGCTGGAAGCACGGTCTGGCGGCCCTCTACATCGGCTACACCGTCGGGCACGGCCACCGCACCGTGAAGTGGCTCGACGGCCACGCCGCCCACCGCTTCGGCGGCGCCGCGCCGCCCGTGCAGCCGCCGCGCTTCGGGATGGCCCGGGCCCGCCACGAGGGCAAGGTCTGGCTCGGCACGGTCGTCGCCGCCTCGGTGGCCGGCGTGCTGCTGCTGATCGCCATGTGGTACGTGGACGACCCTGGCCGCACCGGCTCACTGGAGAGCTGGATCTTCATCGCCTGGCGCGCGGCGGGCATCCACGGCCTGATCGCCCTGTCGTACGCCCTCTGGCCGAAGAAGGCACCCCGCGAGGAGGGCTCAGCGCTCCCCGCCCGGGACCCACAGAACGTCACCGATGTCCTTGTTGGCCGACCGGGCGAGAATGAAAAGCAGGTCCGATAGCCGGTTGAGATAGGTCGCGGTGAGGGGGTTCATCGTCTCGCCGTGTGCCTCCAGCGCCGCCCAGGTGGAGCGCTCGGCCCGCCGTACGACGGTGCAGGCCTGGTGCAGCAGGGCGGCGCCCGGTGTGCCGCCCGGGAGGATGAAGGAGCGCAGCTTCTCCAGTGGCTCCAGGAAGCGGTCGCAGTCCGCCTCCAGCTTGTCGATGTAGGACTGCTCGACCCGCAGGGGCGGGAACTCCGGCTTCTCCACCACCGGCGTGCACAGGTCCGCACCCACGTCGAACAGGTCGTTCTGCACGCGGGTGAGGACCTTGACGATCTCCTCGTCCAGGTTGCCCAGTGCGATCGCCGTGCCGAGCACCGCGTTGGCCTCGTTGGCGTCGGCGTAGGCCGAGATCCGCGGATCGGTCTTGGCGACCCGGCTCATGTCACCGAGGGCGGTGGTGCCCTGGTCGCCGGTACGGGTGTAGATGCGCGTCAGGTTGACCATGAGGCCAGCGTAGTTACGCCCCGGCGGTTCGGAACACGCGTGTGCCCACCGTCACGGACAGCGCGGCGAGGCCGACGGCCACCAGGACGCCGTACAGCATGGGCGGACCGGCGTAGTCGCCGACGAACGCGGCGCGCACCGCGTCCACCGGACAGCGGAACGGCACGAGGCGCGAGAGCGCGTCGAGCCACGCGGGCCCCAGCGTCATCGGCAGCATCAGGCCCGACAGGAGCATCATCGGCATCGTCATGGCGTTGAGGGCCGGCCCGAACTCCTGCGGGGTGCGGACCTTCATCGCCGGCGCGTACGACAACGAGGCCGGCGACACCGTCGGCAGCCCGACGAACGCCAAGCCGATCAGTACGCCGGGCAGCGGAGCCCTGAGGCCCCTCACCAGCGCCGCCAGGACCAGCAGCACCGCCTGGAAGACGAACACGGTGGCGTCCCGCAGGACGCGTCCGCAGCAGCGGCGCCAGCCGGCTGACCGGAGTCACCCGCATGTGCTCCACCACCCCCTGCCCGTTCTCGATGGTGATCGAGAACCCGGCGAACGACGCGCCGAACAGCCCGAGTTGCAGCAGTAGACCCGGGACCAAGGACCCGCCAGGAACTGCCCCGCACACGAACGGCCGCCAGATTCTCACGGGCCGCGCCCCGGCCGAGGTGTCGCGCCAGATGCTGGTGCTCCTTGACGACATCGAGGAACTGTTGGGGGAGAGGGTGCTCAACTACGCCGTACGAGGCGCCCCGTGAGCCGTGCCGGTGTGATGTCCGTCATGTGAGACGTGACGCGCATTACTTCCCGGTCACACGGACCCTCCCGGGCGCTAGGGTCCGCCGGAGAGCCATACGTAAACAGCAGGTAAGCATCACAAGGGGAGTCGTCAGTGGCACGGAAGCTCGCCGTCATCGGGGCCGGTCTCATGGGTTCCGGCATCGCCCAGGTCTCCGCACAGGCGGGCTGGGACGTCGTCCTGCGTGACGTCACCGACGAGGCACTCAGGCGTGGCACCGACGGCATCAAGGCCTCGTACGACAAGTTCGTGAACAAGGGCAAGCTGGAGGCGGACGCCGCCGAGGCCGCCCTGGCCCGGATCACCGCGACCACCGACATGGACGCCGCCGCGGACGCCGACATCGTCGTCGAGGCCGTCTTCGAGAAGCTGGACGTCAAGCACGAGATCTTCCGCACCCTGGACAAGATCGTGCGCCCGGACGCCGTGCTCGCCTCCAACACCTCCGCCATCCCGATCACCAAGATCGCGGCCGCCACGGAGCACCCGGAGCGGGTCGTCGGCACGCACTTCTTCTCGCCGGTCCCGATGATGCAGCTGTGCGAGCTGGTCCGCGGCTACAAGACCAGCGACGAGACGCTCGCCACCGCGCGGGAGTTCGCCGAGTCGGTCGGCAAGACCTGCATCGTCGTCAACCGCGACGTGGCCGGGTTCGTCACCACCCGGCTCATCTCGGCGCTCGTCGTCGAGGCCGCCAAGCTGTACGAGTCGGGCGTCGCCTCGGCCGAGGACATCGACCTCGCCTGCAAGCTGGGCTTCGGCCACGCGATGGGCCCGCTGGCCACCGCCGACCTCACCGGTGTCGACATCCTGCTGCACGCCACGAGCAACATCTACACCGAGAGCCAGGACGAGAAGTTCGCCCCACCGGAGCTGATGCGCCGGATGGTTGACGCCGGTGACATCGGACGCAAGAGCGGGCAGGGCTTCTACAAGCACTGAAACGGCGCACACCCCTGAGACATCACACCTCGGGTTGAATTCGGTATCGGTTCGCTTACAAGCAGCAACCGCGCCGCCACAGAAGCAGTCAGACGTTGCACAGCCACCGTCATGGAGTACGTCACCGCACTCACGGGAGCGCATATGCACATCAGGGGCGACCACGCCGAGGTGGTCGTCGGGGGCCGCCTCGACGTCCGCACCGCGGCGGACGCCCGTACGGTCCTGCACTCGGCCGTCGACGACGGCGACGGCGACCTCGTCCTCGACCTGTCCGAACTGGACTCGTGGGACGCCACCGGACTCGGGGTCATCATGGGTGCCCACCGGCGGGCCGGCCGCTGCGGCCGGCGGCTGGTGCTGCGCGGCGTACCGCCGCAGATGCAGCGCCTGCTGGTGGCCACCCGGCTGCACCGGATCCTGGCGATCGAGGGCGGCATCGGCGTGGAGTCCCTGCCCCGGGTGTGACCCCCGGCCGGCGGCGTCACCAGCACCGCGGGAGACCGGGCAGCTCGCGGCGAATCGCCCGACGCACCCAATCCTCACAAGACCGTGACGTCTCGGACCCCGTGGCACCCCGGGCTGTCGTGAATACTGACCGACGGTTTAAGGTTCGGTCGCCCGCGTCTGATCCACCCTCGTGCGGGCCCGGACCAGAAGCGACAGCGCGGTGTGCGGCAAGGCCGGGAGGGGCTCTACGCACCCGATGCTTTTGGGGGGCTTGAACCTATGGACCCGAACAACCGGGGACCCGAGGAGTACGGCCACGACGGTGACGGCAACACGCCGCGCCAGCGCCCGCCCAGGGACTCCCTCACAACCGACTTCGGCCAGCACGCGCCCGCACTCGCCCGCACCGTGCAGCTGGTCTCCGGCGACTTCCTGCTCACCGTCAACCCCGTCGACGGCAGCGAGATAGAACTCTGCCCGCCCGGAGAACGCCCCGGCAGACCCGAGAAGCTGACCCCGGCCCAGCGCACCGAGGTCGCCCGCGCGGCCGCCCCACCGGTGCCGCCAGGACCTGGCCGGCCCACCCTGCCGCTCCTCGGCCGCCAGGACGAACGCGAGCGCCTGGTACGGCTGCTCGCCCGCGGCCGCTCCGTGCGCCTCACCGGCCCCGGCGGCTCCGGACGCAGCACACTCCTCGACATCGTCGCCGAGGACTGCGCGGACCTCGCCCCCGACGGCGTCGTCCGCCTGACCGGCTTCCAGCGCACCGCGGCCGATCTGCTGCACGACCTCTTCCACGCCGTCCACGGTGCGCCGCTGCACCGGCCGGAACAGGACGAACTTCTCGCCTGCGTCGGGGAGATCGGGGCGGTCGTCGTCCTCGACGACATCGAGTTCGGCGGCGCGGCGCTCGACGAGCTGCTGGACGCCACCCCCGAGTGCGCCTTCCTCGTCGCCGCCACGCCGGACGTGCCCGCGCCGTCGGCCGAGGCGGCGATCGAGGAGGTCTTCCTCGACGGCCTCGACCGCGCCGGCGGCCTGGAGCTGCTGGAACACGCCGTCGGGCGGCCGCTCACCGAGGACGAGTCCAACTGGGCGGGCGACCTCTGGTTCGAGTCCGAGGGCCTGCCGCTGCGGTTCGTCCAGGCCGGCGCCCTGCTGCGGCAGCGCGACCGGCTGCGCGCCGGCGCCGACGCACTCGACGAGTTCGGCGTCTTCCAGGACATCCCCGTCGACGAGCCCTACGACGCCGTCCCGGGCCCGCCCATCGGCGAGGACGTCCCCCTGCCCTCGCTCGCCGAGGGCGCCGCACCCGCGGCACTGCTGGCCTCCCGGCTCAGCGCCTCCGCCCGCGCCACTCTGCGGTTCGCGGTGGCGCTCGGAGGTGAGGTGCCCCACCAGGCGCACCTGCCCGCCCTGGTCGGCGACACCCACGCCGACGCCGCGCTCGGCGAGTTGCTGGGCTGCGCGCTGGTCTCCCCGGTCGGGGCCCGCTACCGGCTCGCCGCCGGGGTGCAGACCCAGCTGGAGGCCGCCGGATACGCCGACGACCCCCAGGACCACGCCCTGACCGCCACCCGGCACTACGCCTGGTGGGCCGGGCACCCCTCGGTCACCCCGGAGCGGGTGTGCGCCGAGGCGGACGCCGTGCTCACCGCGCTGAGTGCCCTCGTACCGGCGACGGTGGCGCCCGCCGAGGGCGAGGACAGCCCGGCCGTGCAGCTGGCCCGCACCGCCGCGCCCGCCTTCGCCGCGGGCCTGCACTGGAGTGCCTGGGAACGGGCGCTGCGCTCCGGCGCGGAGGCAGCCCGGCTCGCCGGCGACGTCGCCGAACAGGCCTACTTCCACCACGAGCTGGGCATCCTCGCCCTCTGCGAGGGGCGGCTGGAGCGGGCACGCGCCGAGCTGGAGGCGTCCATCGGGCTGCGCGGCGCCCTCGCCGACAAGCGCGGTACCGTGGCCGGCCGTCGCGCTCTCGCCCTGGTGACCGACCGGGAGAGCACGGCCCCCGCTGTCCGGACGCCGCTCACGCTCGGCGCCACCGCCGGCGAAGAGGTGCCCGACGCCCGCCATGAGGAGCCGGTGCCGCCGCCCGGCGGGTTCCCGGCGGTGCCGGCGGACTTCCCGCCGCCGCAACGCCCCGGCAGCGCCCCGGACCTCGTCACCCACCGCTCCACGCCCGGAGCGGCCTCGGGGCGCGGCCGGGGCGGGGGTCTGCGCGGTCTCGCCCGGCGCAACCTCGTCGCGACCGGCGCGGGCGCGCTTCTCGTGGCGGTGCTCGGCACGGTCGTGACGCTCGGCGCCACCTCCGGCAACGACGCCGAGAGCCCTTCCGATCAGGTCGGCGTCAACCCGTCGGCGAGCCAGGGCCCCGGTGACGACAGCCTGGGCGCGGACAAGACGGACAAGGACGACGACGGCGGCAGCGGGGCGACCGGCCGCCCGACGGATCCGGGACCCGACGGCACCTTCGGCACGACGGACGATCCGACGCCACGGGACCCGGATGCGGGTTCGGGAGCGGGGGAGCCGTCCGACGAGCCGAGCGGTACGAGGAACCCCGGCGGGGGCGGGTCCCCGGGGTCGCCGTCGACTTCGCCCACGAAGCCGCCGGCGTCCACCAAGCCCCCGACCGAGACGTCCAGGCCCCCGACGGAGACCTCCGAACCGCCCACCGAGACCACTCCGCCGCCGACGGAGACCTCGGAGCCGCCGACGTCTTCCCCCTCCACCTCCAACAGCGCCAGTTCTCCCATCGAGAGCACCGCGGCCAGCGCCCCGGCGTCCAGCGCCGCGGGCACGCCCAGCAGCCCGGAACAGCTGATCTGAGACCGCCGACACGACGAGGGCCGGGTCCGCACCAACGGACCCGGCCCTCGTCGCGGTGCGGCTTTCCGTACCGGAAGCCGCACGGAAAGCCCTCAGAACAGCCGCAGCTTGTCGTCCTCGATCCCCCGCAGGGCGTCGTAGTCCAGCACCTGGCAGCCGATCCCGCGGTCCGCCGCCAGCACGCGTGCCTGCGGCTTGATCTCCTGGGCGGCGAAGATGCCCCGGACCGGCGCCAGATGGGGATCGCGGTTGAGCAGCTCCAGATAGCGCGTGAGCTGTTCCACGCCGTCGATCTCGCCGCGCCGCTTGATCTCCACCGCGACCGTCCGGCCGTCGGCGTCCCGGCACAGGATGTCGACCGGGCCGATGGCCGTCATGTACTCGCGGCGGATCAGCGTGTAGCCGTCGCCGAGGGTCTCGATGCGGTCGGCGAGCAGTTCCTGGAGGTGCGCTTCCACGCCGTCCTTGATCAGGCCGGGGTCCACGCCCAGTTCGTGCGAGGAGTCGTGCAGGACTTCTTCCATCGTGATGATCAGCTTCTCGCCCGCCTTGTTGACGACGGTCCAGACGCCGGCCTCCTCACCGGTGCCCTCCTTCAGCGTGCAGGGCGGCGACATCCAGTTCAGGGGCTTGTAGGCCCGGTCGTCCGCGTGGATCGAGACGCTGCCGTCCGCCTTGACCAGGATCAGACGGGGGGCGGTGGGCAGGTGAGCGGTGAGCCGGCCCGCGTAGTCGACGGAGCATCGGGCAATGACGAGACGCATGGTCGGCAACGCTACTCGACGGGCTCCTGTGCACGCGATTCGCCCTGGAAGACCCGTGTTCGCCGCTGGCCGATTGTGTGCCCACCGAGATCTGCCTGTGTGTGCATTCTTCTGGTGCGGTCACCGTCCGTTGCCTACCGTATTAAACGGGAGGTCGTGATGCGTGTACACAGCGTGTTCGCTTTGCGTGCTCCCTCATCTGTCCGGCAACCCCTGCTGGTTGGGGGTGCGAGAGGAGAACCCATGTCGCTCGACGTCTCACCGGCCCTACTCGAACAGGCCGAGCGAGGCGAGGTCGACGAAGCTGAATTCGTCGACTGCGTCCGGACCTCCCTGCCCTACGCATGGGAGATGATCAGCTCCCTGGCGGTCCAGCTGAAGGTGGACGGCGGAGAGTTCGCCGACAACCAGACGCCCCCGCCGGACGAGCAGGCACGCGGTCAGCTGCTGCGTGCGCTCGCGAGTGACGCCATCCGCGGTGCCCTGCAGCGGCACTTCGGTGTGCGGCTGGCCTTCCAGAACTGCCACCGTGTGGCGGTGTTCCCGCTGGACGCCTCGGCGGACGAGAGGCTGGCCCGCTTCACCTCGATCCGGGGCCAACTGCTGAACCAGTCCCCGGAGCTGCGGGACTGCTGAGGGGGGTGAACCGCTTGCTTGCCGCTCCGTACGCGGGAGGTGCGATCTGTACCGGAGCGGCAAGCCTCCCGCGCCGCGGAGGCGCTCACGTCAGCTGAGGCAGCACCTCGGCGCCCAGCCGCCGTACGTTCTCCTCCGTGGCCGCCAGGTCGCCGGAGCCCTCGACGAGCAGGGCGAAGCGTGAGACGCCCGTACGCTCGCTGGTCGCCGCCAGCCGGTCGGCGCACAGCCGGGGCGTGCCCACCGGGTGCAGCCCGCAGAGCAGTTCGGTGTACGCCAGCGGATCGCGCATCCGGCGCTCCCTGCCGTCCACCGTGACATGGGCGTCGAGACCCTGTTTCAGCCATCCCGGCATCGCCTTCATCAGCGTCTCCGCCGCGTCGGTGCGACGGTCCGCGATCTGGCAGACGCCGGCCGAGACATGGGCCGCGCCGCGGATCTCGTCGCCCGTCCGCCCCGCCGCGCGCGCGTGCTGCCGCCACAGGGAGACCATCTCGGCCTTTTCCTCGTCCCCGACATGCATGCCGAGCAGCATCGGCAGCCCGCGCTCGGCGGCCATCCGCACGCTCGCCGGGGAGGTGCACGCGACGAGCACCTCCGGTCCCTCGGTCTCCGTCAGGCACTCCGAGGGCCGTGGCACCACGGGGACTTCACGGAAGGCGTACCGGCCGCCGGATCCCTCCACCGCCGGCTCGCGCAGCCAGCGCATGAGCAGATCCAGTGACTGCGGATACTCCTTCTCGTACGCCTCCAGTCCGTTCCCGAAGACCTCCAGGTCCACCCACGGCCCACCGCGCCCGACGCCCAGCGTGAGCCGGCCGCCGCTCGTCACGTGCAACAGCGCGGCCTGTTCACCGAGGGCCACCGGGTGCGTGGTGGGCAGCACACTGACCGCCGTACCGACACGGATACGGTGGGTGCGGCCCAGTACCAGGGCGGCCAGCGTGATCGCCGACGGGCAGGTGCCGTACGGCACGAAGTGGTGCTCGGCCAGCCACACCGAGTCGAGCCCCGCCTCCTCGGTGAGCTCCGCCGAGCGGACCGCCCGGTACAGCGCCTCCCCCTGGCCCTGACCCGGGAACTGGGCCGCCAGCACGAATGTTCCTACGCGCATCGCTCTTCCTGCTTCCTTGGCTCCGACACGGAGCTCCCCCACCCGGCATAACCGTCTGACACGTGCCGAGGACACGGCCTGGCGAAGAGATTTGCGGATTGTCGGCAGAATGAACGGTCGGAGAGGGGGACTTGTCAGGTTCGCCGCTTTCCGCGTACCCCTCTGCGGGCCGCGTAGGCTGGACATGACCCGGTTCCTGTATAGCTCCGTGAGGTGTCCCGTGTCCCCGCGTCGCAACCGCCCGAAGGGTCCCCAGGCCGCCGGCTCGTCCGGCCGGAGCTCCGAGGACGACCCCCGCGGCCGCTACGGGGGCTGGCAGACCTCGCAGGACTGGCAGGGCGAGGACTGGAGCGTGCGCCATGTGGCGGGGGCCAGCTCCGAGGGCAAGACGTACCGCTGCCCCGGCTGCGACCAGCTGATTCCGTCCGCCGTACCGCATGTGGTGGCCTGGCCGGAGCACGCGGGCGTGGACGACCGCCGGCACTGGCACAAGGCGTGCTGGAACGCGCGGGACCGCCGCACCACGCGGGTGCAGCGGCCCCGTAACGCGCCGAAGTTCTAGCGGACTCGGTCCTGTGTTCCAGGGGTCGTTCCGGGCGCCGTACGGCACCCGGAGCCGCCCGCCGTCCTACACGTCCCGCTTCTCCAGCAGGGCGTAGGCGCCGGCGAACGCGGCGGCCGTCACACCGAGCATGATCCACAGCGGGTCCCAGCCGGACGGGCCGGACTCGGTCAGCGAGTTGGCGTAGAAGATGCTCAGCTGGTTCGGGATGGAGTACTCGAACAGGGCCTGGCGGACGTCCTCCAGCGAGGACGCGAACATGAACATCGCGATGACCAGCGGGGCCAGCACCGCCGCGATCATGATGGTGATGGCGCCCGCCGAGTGCCGGACGATCGAGCCGACGAGGAGCGAGAGCAGTCCGAGCAGCGCGATGTACAGCGAGACGCCGACCGTGCCCTTCAGCCACTCCTCGCCCACGGGCTCCCTGGCGGCGCTCACCATGCCGACCTGGACGAAGGCGACGAGGCCGGCGGCGACGAGCGTGACCACGAAGGCGAGCGAGAAGAACACGATCGCCTTCGCCACGAGCACCCGCGAACGCGGCGGGCACGCCGTCATCGTCGTCCGGATCATGCCGGTGCCGTACTCGGAGGCGGTGGTCAGCACGCCCAGCGTGATGATGCACATGCTGCCGAGCAGCAGCCCGAAGAAGCCGAGGGACAGCGCGGACTCCCCGCCGAGCTCCGACTCCGTGGAGGTGTTCGCCGCGACCAGCGCTCCGGCGAGCAGCCCGATGCCGACGACCAGCAGGATGAACACACCCAGCGTCCACATCGTGGAGCGCACCGACTTGATCTTCGTCCACTCCGAGGCGAGCGCGTGCCCGAGATGGGTGCGGACGACCGGGATCGGCGAGGTGTAACCGGAGTACTGCGCGCCGGGCGCGGCCTGCGGCATGGGGGGCTGGGGCGTGCTCATCGGGCGTCCTCGGGCTTGGTCTCGTGGGAGGGGGCGGCGGGGGAGGAGGCGGGCGGCTGGGCGGCGGGCGCGGCAGCCGGGGGCTGCCCCGGCGTCGCGGATTGGGCGGCGTACGGCTGCGGGGCGGCCTGTGCGGCCGCCTGCGGCGCCTGCTGGGCGTACGGGTTCTGCGGGCCCGCGCCGGGGGCCGAGGGAGCGCCGTACGGCCCCGGCGGCATCGCGAAGGGCTGCCCGCCCTGCTGGGGCGGCGGCGGGGCGTACCAGCCCGGCTGGCCCTGGCCCGGCACCGGCATCGGCGGCTGCGCGCCCTGCGGCGACGGCTGCTGAAGCCCGGCCCGCTGGTCGACCGTCGAGCGGTAGTCGACGGCGGCCTGGGTCATCCGCATGTACGCCTCCTCGAGCGAGGCCTGGTGCGGCGACAGCTCCCACAGCCGGACATCGGTCTCGTGCGCGATGTCGCTGATCCGCGGCAGCGGCAGGCCGGTCACCCGCAGCGCGCCGTCCTGCTCGGGCAGCACATGGGCGCCCGCCTCGGCGAGCGCCGAGGACAGCTTCTCGCGCTGCTGGGGCTCGGTGTCGGGCGTGCGCACGCGCGCGAAGCCCGCGGAGTTGGCCGCGATGAAGTCCCGCACGCTCATGTCGGCGAGCAACTGCCCACGCCCGATGACGATGAGGTGGTCGGCGGTCAGCGCCATCTCGCTCATCAGGTGCGAGGAGACGAAGACGGTACGGCCCTCCGCCGCGAGCGCCTTCATCAGGTTCCGCACCCAGAGGATGCCCTCGGGGTCGAGGCCGTTGACCGGCTCGTCGAAGAGCAGCACCTGCGGGTCGCCGAGCAGTGCGGCGGCGATGCCGAGCCGCTGGCCCATGCCGAGGGAGAAGCCCTTGGAGCGCCGCTTGGCCACGTCCTGCAGGCCGACCACGCCGAGCACCTCGTCGACCCGCCGGGCCGGGATGCCGGACAGCTGGGCCAGGGACAGCAGGTGGTTGCGGGCGGTCCGGCCGCCGTGCACCGCCTTGGCGTCCAGCAGGGCGCCGACATGACGGGGCGCGTTCGGCAGCTTGCGGTAGGGGAAGCCGCCGATGGTCACCTTCCCCGCCGTCGGATTGTCCAGCCCGAGGATCATCCGCATCGTCGTCGACTTGCCCGAGCCGTTCGGCCCGAGGAAGCCGGTGACGGCACCGGGCCGCACCTGGAAGGAAAGGTTGTACACCGCGGTCTTGTCACCGTAGCGCTTGGTCAGGCCGTCTGCCTCGATCATGCTCCGCACCCATCGAATGGTTCAGGACAGCGGGGCACACGCCCCCGTAAGGGTTAGGAGGATACCGAGGCGCTGACGGTTCCCTCCAAGTCCGGGTAAAAAACGGGGCGAACCTCAGGGGTCGCTACGCGTCCCGCCGCTTCAGCAGCACGTAACCGCCGATCAGCGCCGCGATCACCCACAGCACCATGATCCCCAGCCCGCCCCAGGGGCCGTACGGACTGTCGTCCCCCACCGGGGGCACCACCTGCATGATCTTGCTGCCGGCCTGGTCGGGCAGGTACCGGCCGAGCTTCTTCGTCGCCGAGACGTTGCCGAGGATGTTGGAGATCAGGAAGAAGAACGGCATCAGGATGCCCAGCGACAGCATCGGCGAGCGCAGCATCGCGGCGACGCCCATCGAGAACATCGCGATGAGGGTCATGTACAGCCCGCCGCCGATCACCGCGCGCAGCACCCCCTGGTCGCCGAGGTCCGCCCGCAGGTCGCCCAGCATGGCCTGCCCGAGGAAGAAGGCGGCGAAGCTGGTGGCCATGCCGACGGCCAGGGCGAGCAGCGTCGCGACGGCGATCTTGCTGAACAGGAAGGTGCCGCGCTGCGGCACGGCGGCCAGCGAGGTGCGGATCATGCCGGAGCTGTATTCGTTCGACACGACGAGCACCCCGAAGACGATCATCGCCAGCTGACCGAGGCTCATGCCCGCGAAGCTGATGAACGTCGGGTCGAAGGAGAGCCGGCCGGCCTCGTCCATCTTCTCGAACTCGCTCCTCGACAGTGCCGAGATCAGCATGCCGAGCGCGATCGTGACGACCACGGCGAGGGACAGCGTCCACACCGTGGACGCGACGGAGCGGATCTTCGTCCACTCCGACCGGATGACCTGGGTCGCCGCCATGTCAGTCCTTCCTCCAGCCGTCGCCCCACTGCTGCCCGGCCGCCGAGTCGGAGTGCGCGTGGTACTCCACCGACTCCGCCGTCAGCCGCATGAACGCCTCCTCCAGCGAGGCCTGCTGGGTGCTCAGCTCGTGCAGCACGATCTGGTGCTGTGCCGCCAGTTCCCCGATCCGCTCCGGTTTGGCGGCGTCCACCTCGAAGGCCCCGCTGCCGGTCTCCACCACCGTCAGCCCGGCGCCGTGCAGCACATCGAGGAGCCTCTCCCGCTGCGGGGTGCGGATCCGGACACAACTGCGCGAGTTCCGCGCGATGAAGTCGGCCATGGACAGGTCCGCGAGCAGCCGGCCCTGGCCGATCACGACGAGATGATCGGCCGTCAGCGCCATCTCGCTCATCAGGTGGGAGGAGACGAAGACCGTGCGGCCCTGGGCGGCCAGCGTCTTCATCAGCGTGCGGATCCAGTGGATGCCCTCGGGGTCGAGCCCGTTGACCGGCTCGTCGAACATCAGGATCCGCGGGTCGCCGAGCAGCGCGCCCGCGATGCCGAGCCGCTGCCCCATGCCCAGGGAGAAGCCCTTGGCCTTCTTCCTCGCGACCGCGGTGAGGCCGACGGTGTCGAGCACCTCGTGCACCCGCCGGCTGGGGATGCCGTTGGCCTGGGCCAGGCACAGCAGATGGTGGTAGGCGGAGCGGCCGCCGTGCACGGCCTTGGCGTCGAGCAGGGCGCCGATGTACCTCATCGGGTCCTTGAGCTGGTCGTAGTGCTTGCCGTCGATCCGCACGTCGCCGGCGGTCGGATGGTCCAGGCCCAGAATCATGCGCATGGTGGTGGACTTGCCCGCGCCGTTGGGACCGAGGAAGCCGGTGACGATGCCCGGTCTGACGGCGAAGGTCAGCTGGTTCACCGCCACCTTCTCGCCGTACCGCTTGGTCAGCCCGGTCAGCTCGATCATGCGGCCACGCTAAAACGGCACAAAGCCCTCTGCCACCTCAGTGGCAGAGGGCTCCGCAGGTGTTCAGCAGCTGTATGCCGGGTGGTTACCGGGACTGCTGCGCGGGCACTCCCCGGGAGACCGGCTCGTCCTCGGCGGGCGTACCGGCCGCGGCCACCGCGGCGCCGGTGAGCGTGGCGAGCATCTCGCGCACGTTCGTCAGCTGGGCGTTGATCGAGTCGCGGCGGTTGGTGAGGGCGGCCAGCTCGCGCTCGGATTCCGAACGGATGCGGTCGGCCTTGGCGTTGGCGTCGGCCACGATGTCCTCGGCCTGGCGCTGAGCCGTCTCCACCGTCTGGCGGGCGCGGCGCTCGGCGTCGGTGCGCAGCTTCTCGGCCTCCAGGCGCAGCTGCTCGGCGCGGTGCTCGATCTCGGCGAGGCGCTTCTCGGCCTTGGCCTGACGGGACGCAAGGTCACGCTCGGACTGCTCGCGGCGCTTGGCGAGGTTCGTCTCGAAGTCGGCGGCGGCCTGCGCGGCCTTCGCACGGGTCTCCTCGAAGAGCGCGTCCGCCTCCTCGCGCTTGGACTGCGCGTCCTTCTGCGCCTCGGCGCGCAGCTGGGAGGCTTCGCTCTTGGCCTTCTCGACGATCCGGACGCCCTCGTCCTCGGCCTTGGCCTTGCGCTCCGCCGCGAACGACTCGGCGTCGTTGCGCACCTGCTGGGCCGCCGACTCGGCGAGTTCGCGGTGCTGCTCGGCCGCGCGCCGGGCCTCCTCGCGCAGGTCCTTGGCCTCTTCCTCGGCGAGGCGGAGGATCTTCTCGACACGCGCGCCGAGACCGGCGTACGACGGCTCGGCGTCGGTGACGGCGGCCTGGGCGTTCTGCGTCTCGAGGTGGAGCTCCTCGATGCGCTTTTCCAGAGCGGTGATGCGGGAGAGAGCGCTGTCACGGTCGGAGACGAGCTTGGAGATACGTTCGTCCACCTGAGCGCGGTCGTACCCACGCCGCACAAGCTCGAAGCCGTAGGGGGAAGTGTCGCTCATGGGGTTCCTGTCGAATGAGACCGGTGAGGTGATAGGTGGAATCCTAGGGGCCGAAGCGGTGTGTCATCGAGCGGATGCGTGTTTGATCTGGAGAATGACACCCCTTTTGAGTGGCTAACCGCAGGAGTGCTTGCCAAAGGACAAGTCAAAGTCTTGGTCAAAGCACCCGGAACGCACCAGAATCGCCCCTCGGAGGCTAGCCTTCCGGCGACTTGCCACCCGATCGGGGGGCACCGACCGTCGCGCCGGCCTTGACCGTGCCGTCCTTGCCCGCTGACGGCGTCTCAAAGGACTCCAGCGCCTCCAGCACGTCCTGCACGCGGGAGATCTCGGCGTTGATGTCCTCGCGGCGGCGCACCAGGACCTCCAGCTCGCGCTGGCCCTCCTCGACCGTGCGCTTGGCCTCCTGGATCGCCTCGGCCTTCAGCTCCTCGGCCTCCTTCACGAGCGCCGACTTCTTCTGCTCGGCCTCCTTCAGCAGGCCCTCCGCCTTCTTGACGGCGGCGATGCGCACCTTGCCGGCCTCGGAGTTGGCCTCCGACACCAGCTCCTTGGCCTTCGCCTGCGCCTTGGCGAGCTGCTCCTCGGCGGCCTTGATGAGCGCGTCGCAGCGGTCGCCGGTCGACTTCATGGTCTCGGCGGCCTCCCGGCGGGCGCGCTCGTGCAACTCCTCGATCTCCGCGGTGATCCGCGCCCGCAGCTCCTCCGCCCGCTCCCTTATGGCGGTCGCGTCCCGGCGCGCGCCGACGAGCAGTTCGTCGGCGTCCGTACGGGCCTTCTCCACCCGCCCGTTGCCCTCGACCGTGGCCTCGGACACCAGCCGGTCGGCCTCCTTGCGGGCCGCGCCCACCATGGTGTCGGCCTGCGCCTCGGCGTCCGCTGTCGTCTTCAGCGCCTGCTGCTGCGCCTCGGTGAGCAGCTTGTCGGCCTCGGCGGTGGTCTCCGTGATGAGCGTGTCGACCTGCTCGGCCGCCTCGGAACGCCGCTTGTTGGCGTCCTTGCGCGCCTCGTCCAGCGTGCGTTCGGCCTCCTCGCGCGCCGCAGTCGTGACCCGCTCCGCCTCCTGGGCGGCCTCCGCCCTGACCCGCTCGGCCTCGGTGCGGATCCGCTCGGCGTGCTGCTGCGCCGACCCGACCGTCGCCGCGGCCTCGGCCCGCAGCCGCTCCGCCTCGCCGCTCGCGTCCCCGACCAGCTTCTCGGCCTTCGTGAGCGCCTCGGTGCGTACCCGCTCGGCCTCGGCGACGGTCTCCGACTGCAGCCGCTCGGCCTCGTTGCGCGCCTCGGTGATGAGGGTGTCCACCTGCGTCGCGGCGTCCGACCGGATGCGGTTGGCGTCCTCGCGGGCGTCCGCACGCGTGCGTGCCGCCGCCTGGTCGGCCTCGGCGATCGCGTCCGACGCCTCGGTGCGCAGCCGCTGGGCGTGCTCGGCCGCTTCGGCGCGCAGCCGCTCGGCCTCGGCGATCGCCTCCGTCATGGTGCGCTCGGCCAGCGCCTTGGCGGCCTCCGACTCCTCGTTCGCCTCCCGCCGGACCCGGCCCGCGTCCTCGGTGGCGCGCTCCCGCTCGGCGTAGGCGTCGGCCCGGACCCGGTCCGCCTCCTCCTGCGCCTCCCGGCGGGTGCGGTCCGCCGCGTGCTCCGCGGCGTTGCGCAGTCCGGCGATCTCCTCGTGCGCCTGCTCGTGCAGCCCGGTGACCGAGTCGCGCACCTGCTGGGCGTGGAGCTCCGCCGCCGACACCATCTCGGTGGCGCGCCGGTCGGCCTCCTCCACCAGGCGTACGGCCTCCGTCTGCGCCTCTTCCACGCGCTTGCGCGCCGAGGCCAGCAGCTCCTCGCTCTGCTCGCGAGCCCGCTCGCGCTCCTGGTCGGCCTCCTGGCGGGCCGCGCCGAGGAGTTCCTCGGCCTCGCGGCGGCGCCGGGCGGCCTCCTCCTGCGCGGCGGCCAGCGTCTCGGAGGCCTCCTGCGCCAGCCGCTCGGCCGCGGCCTGCGCCTCGGCCCGCACCCGGTCGGCGGTGTCCTGCGCGTCCGACTTCAGCCGCTCGGCCTCCGAAGCGGCCTCCGAGCGCAGACGTACGGCGACGGCCTCGCCCTCGGCCCGGGAGGCGGACGCGTCGGACGCCGCCTCGGTGCGCAGCCGTTCGGCCTCCGCCTCGGCCTGTGCACGCAGCGTGCGGATCCGCTCGGCCGACTCGGCGCGCAGCCGCTCGCCCTCCTCAGCGGCCTCGCGGCGGATCCGCTCGGCCTCCTCGCGGGCGTCGGTCAGCGCCTGCTCGGCGGCGGCGAGCCGGGTCTCCGCCTCCGTGTGCAGCCGCGTCAGCTCCTCGGCGGCCTCCGTGCGGCGGGCCTCCACGGCCCGCTCGGTCTCCTCGCGCAGCTCCCGAGCGGCCTGCTCGGCGTCGTTGCGGATGCCCTCGGACTGCTCCAGGACCTCCGCGCGGTGCCGCTCGGCCTCGTTGCGGGTGCGCTCCAGCGTCTCCTCGGCCTGCCGGCGCAGCGTGGTCGCGCGCTCGATCGCCTCGGTGCGGACCTTCTCGCTGTCGGTGGTCGCGCTCTGCCGCAGCTCGTCGGCGTCGGCCTTCGCCTTGGCGAGCAGCTCCTCGGCGGTCCTGGCCGCCTCCTCGATCTGCGCCACGGCCTGCTTGCGGGCCTCCGCGCGGATCTTCTCGCCCTCGTCGACCGCCTCGGCGCGCAGCTGCTCGGCCTCGCCCCGCAGCCGCCGTGCCTCCTCCTGGAGCTCGACGGTCTTGGCGCGGTACTCCTTGGTGTCGTCCTTCGCCGCGCCCTTGAGCTGCTCGGCGATGTCGTGCGCCTCGGCGCGCAGCCGGTCCGCCTCGGTCTCCGCCTCGCGGCGGATGCGCTCGGCCTCCTCGGTGGCCGCCCTGGTGGTCTTCTTCGCGTCCTCCGACGCCTTGTTGAGCACCTCCTCGGCGGTCCTCGCCGCCTTGGACAGCTGGCTCGCGGTCTCCTCGGCGGTGGCCGAACGGGCCTTCTCGCCCGCCTCCGCGACGATCTTCTCGGCCTCGGCGCGGGCGTCCGCGACGACCTGCTCGGCCTCCGCCTTGGTGGCCTCCGCCTCCTTGGTCGCCTCGCTGACGAGCCGGGCGACCTGCTCCTTGGCGGTGCGCGTGCGCGTCTCGTTCGCCGCCTCGGCGCCGGAGAGGGCCCTGGCCGCGGCCTCCTTGGCCTCGGTGACCAGCTTCTCCGCCTCGGACTGCGCTTTGCGCAGCGCCTCCTCGGCCTCGGTCATCCGTGCCTCGGCGGCCCGGCTGAGCTCGGCGGCCTGGCGACGGGCCGCGTCGGACTCCGAGACGGTCGACGTCCGCAGCTGCTCGGCGTGCTCGGTGGCCTCCTGGGCCTGCGTCGAGGCGGCGTTCAGCAGCCGCTCGGCATCCGTACGGGCCCGGCGCAGCAGTTGCTCGGCCTCCGCGCGGGCGGCCTCGGCCTCGCTCTGCAGACGCTGGCGGGCCTCGGCGGTCAGCCGCTCGGCCTCCGCACGCGCGGCGGCCATGGCCTGCTCGGCCTCGGTCCTGGACTCCTCCAGCAGGCGCCGGGCCTGCTGCTCGGTGCGGGAACGCAGCTGCTCGGCCCAGGCCACGTTCTCGTTGACGTGGGACTCTACGGTCTGGCGGCGCTCGGCGAGCTCTTGGTCGAGCTGCTGCCGGCGGGAGACGGCCTCGGCGTGCAGCTCGGCCTGGAGCCGGGCCGCCTGCTCGGCGTGCTCCTGGAGGATCCGCTGGGTCTGCGCCCGGGCCTGACTCAGCTCCCGGTCGGCGTCCGCCCGGATCTGGTCCGCCTGCATCTGGGCATTGCGCAGCAACTGCTCGGCCTGGTAGCCGATGTCGGCGCTGTCATAGGCAGGCCGCGTCATGAGCGTGCGCCGCGCCTCGTGCAGCTTGGCGCGCAGCACCTCGACCTGGTAGCCGAGGTCCTCGGCGTGCTGGATGGCCTTTTCCCGCTCGGTCCTCAGCCGTTTCATCTCGGCTTCGAACCGAGTGAGGTGATCGACGTCAGCCGCCGGCTCTCGCTCCTGGCTCTCGTAGCCCCGCACTGCGCGGTCCCATCCGTCCCCTGGTCGCAAGTCTCTCCAAACGAGCTCCGTCCATCCGCCGAACGGGGCCCCCGGGGAATGGTGTCAGATCAACGACGGAGCATGGGCTGCTGCCCCGACGCTCGTCCCCCGAAACCCGGACCCCGGCGGTCCTGCCGTCACAGGCGACAGGACCCGGTCGCCCGTCTGGAAGCGACGACCGCCCCCAACCCTACCGGCCCCTATGTACGAGCATCAGTGCTCAGGTGACTCAACAGGCGCCGATGTGACCAGTTCTGTCAGTACACCGTGACAATCCTTGGGGTGCAGGAAGGTGATCCGTGACCCCATGGAGCCGCGCCGGGGCTCCTCGTACAGAACGCGTACGCCCTTGTCCTTGATCGCGGCCGCGTCCCCGTCGACATCCGCCGTACCGAAGGCGATGTGGTGCACGCCCTCGCCGTTCTTGGCGAGCCACTTCGCGACGGTGGAGTCCTCCCGGGTCGGCTCCAGGAGCTGCAGGTACGAGGAACCGCCGTCGGACGTATCGTTGATCTTGAGCATGGCCTCGCGTACGCCCTGCTCCTCGTTGATCTCGGTGTGGAACACCTCGAAGCCGTAGGTGTTCCGGTAGAACTCGACGGTCGCGTCGAGGTCGTGGCAGGCGATCCCGATGTGGTCGATTCGCGTCAGCATGGATTCAGTGCAGCGCTCCGGAGGTGGTTACGCAACGTGCGCGCGATCACACCGACGGCCCGATGACGGGGTGGAGTACCGCTCAGTACATTCGAAGTAAACCCTCGTTCACTCCTCGGCCAGTGCAGGCCGGAAGGGGATCGCAGCTCATGTCTTCTGCAAAGAACGGCTCGACGTCCGTCATCGTCGCGGGTGCCCGCACCCCGATGGGTCGGCTGCTCGGTTCGCTGAAGTCCTTCTCCGGAGCCGACCTCGGCGGCTTCGCGATCAAGGCCGCCCTCGACCGTGCGGGTATCGGCGGCGACCAGGTGCAGTACGTGATCATGGGCCAGGTGCTCCAGGCCGGGGCGGGGCAGATCCCGGCACGCCAGGCCGCGGTCAAGGCCGGCATCCCGATGAGCGTCCCGGCGCTGACCATCAACAAGGTGTGCCTCTCCGGCCTCGACGCCATCGCCCTCGCCGACCAGCTCATCCGCGCCGGCGAGTTCGACGTGGTCGTGGCGGGCGGCCAGGAGTCCATGACGAACGCCCCCCATCTGCTGCCGAAGTCCCGCGAGGGCTACAAGTACGGCGCCGTGCAGATGCTCGACGCGATGGCCCACGACGGCCTGACCGACTCCTTCGAGAACATCGCGATGGGCGAGTCGACGGAGAGGCACAACACCCGGCTCGGCATCGCCCGCCCGGAGCAGGACGAGATCGCCGCGCTGTCCCACCAGCGCGCCGCCGCCGCACAGAAGAACGGCGTCTTCGAGGCCGAGATCACCCCGGTCGAGATCCCGCAGCGCAAGGGCGAGCCGGTCCTCTTCAGCCAGGACGAGGGCATCCGGGGCGACACCACCGCCGAGTCGCTGGGCAAGCTGCGCCCGGCGTTCGCCAAGGACGGCACGATCACCGCGGGCTCGTCCTCGCAGATCTCGGACGGCGCGGCCGCGGTCGTGGTGATGAGCAAGGCCAAGGCCGAGGAGCTCGGCCTGGAGTGGATCGCGGAGATCGGCGCGCACGGCAATGTCGCCGGCCCCGACAACTCGCTCCAGTCCCAGCCGTCCAACGCCATCCGGCACGCCCTGAAGAAGGAGGGCATGGAGGTCTCGGACCTCGACCTGATCGAGATCAACGAGGCCTTCGCCGCGGTCGCCGTGCAGTCGATGAAGGACCTCGGGGTGTCCACCGAAATGGTGAATGTCAACGGAGGGGCCATCGCGCTGGGTCACCCGATCGGGATGTCCGGCGCCCGTCTCGTACTCCACCTGGCGCTGGAGCTGAAGCGGCGCGGCGGCGGGGTCGGCGCGGCCGCGCTGTGCGGTGGCGGCGGCCAGGGTGACGCGCTGATCGTGCGGGTACCGAAGTCCTGAACGGACGTAGGTCTGTCGGTCTGTCGAGTCGGTGATCTGAACGGAGCTGTGATGCAGGACGTCCCCACGCTGGTGGCCCAGGCGAGGGAGGGCCGGCCGCGTGCCGTGGCCCGCCTCATCTCCCTGGTGGAGGGGGCGTCCCCACAGCTCAGGGAGGTCATGGAGGCGCTGGCCCCGCTGACCGGCGGGGCGTACGTGGTCGGCCTCACCGGCTCCCCGGGCGTCGGGAAGTCCACCTCGACGTCGGCGCTGGTGACGGCGTACCGCAAGCAGGGCAAGCGGGTCGGCGTCCTCGCGGTCGACCCGTCGTCCCCCTTCTCCGGGGGCGCCCTGCTGGGTGACCGGGTCCGGATGTCGGAGCACGCCTCCGACCCCGGCGTCTACATCCGTTCCATGGCCACCCGCGGCCACCTCGGCGGCCTCGCCTGGGCCGCGCCGCAGGCGATCCGCGTACTGGACGCGGCGGGCTGCGACGTGGTCCTGGTCGAGACGGTGGGCGTGGGCCAGTCGGAGGTGGAGATCGCCTCGCAGGCCGACACCTCCGTCGTCCTCCTCGCGCCCGGCATGGGCGACGGCATCCAGGCGGCCAAGGCCGGAATCCTGGAGATCGGCGACGTCTACGTCGTCAACAAGGCGGACCGCGACGGCGCCGACGCCACGGCCCGCGAGCTGAACCACATGCTCGGCCTCGGCGAATCCCGCGCACCCGGCGACTGGCGCCCACCGATCGTCAAGACGGTCGCGGCACGGGGTGAGGGAGTCGACGAGGTCGTGGAGGCGCTGGAGAAGCACCGCGCCTGGATGGAGGAACGCGGCGTCCTGACGGAGCGCCGCCGGTCCCGGGCCTCCCGCGAGGTCGAGACCATCGCGGTCACGGCCCTGCGCGAACGCATCGCGGACCTGCACGGCGACCGCCGCCTCAGCGCGCTGGCGGAGCGGATAGTGGCCGGCGAGCTGGACCCCTACCGGGCGGCGGACGAACTGGTGGCGGGGGTGACGGACGGGGCGTGAGCGCAGGGCCGGGCGGGCGTCTCCAGGCCGGCCCGGGCCCACGGCCCGTCCGGCGCCTGAGGACGAGGCCCGTTCAGGGCCGTAGGCGGGCGTCCTCCGGGGGCGGCCCCCCCGGAGGACGCCCGCCCCACGGACGGTCAGTCGTCCGCGCGGTCGTCACCCTGGTCGCCGGCGTGGTCGTCCGCGCCGTCGTCGCCCCGGTCGCCGGACTTGTCGTCCGCACGGTCGTCGGCCTGGTCGTCACTCCGGCCGTCTCCGCTGTCGTCGTCCCGGTCCGCCGTGACCTTCCCCGACTTCAGGTCGACGTTCCAGTCGTCGTGCTTGCCGTCGGTGCCGCGGGTCTCCACGCCCCACGACGCCGCCCGGTCGTCGTCATCGAGGTCGACCGAGGTGACGAACCCCTTCGCGGACGCGGCGTTCGCCGCCTCCACCGCGGTGACCTGGGCGCCCTTCAGCGCGGCCCGGTCGTCCCGGTCGTCGTCCTGGTCGTCGTCACGGTCGGCCGAGGTGCCGAGCACCTTCCCCGACGCCGGGTCCACGTGCACCGTGTACGAGGTCGTGCCCTGGCCGAGCACCTCGACCTCCCAGCCCCGCCGGTCGTCGCCGTCGTCGCTGTCGTCGTCCGTGTCGAGGTCCACCGACACCGCCGTACCCGGCTGAGCCTTCAGCGCCGCCTCGACGGCCTGCGCGGCCGTCACCTTCGGGTTCGCGCCCCGCGCGCCGGCACCGTCGTCGTCCCGGTCGTCGCCGTCGTCGTCGCGCTGACCGGCGTGCACCGCGTCGGCGGACGCGGGGGCCTTCGGCGTACCCGGCGTTTCGCCGCCGCTGCCCGCGAACGCCAGTGTCGTACCACCGCCGATCACGGCGGTCGCGACCACGGCGGCGATGGCGATGTTGCGCTTCATGGGATTCCTCCCCGGATTGGGTGCGCCCGGATCGGGCTTGTCGTTCCGACGTCCACCACGCTGCCGTCCGCCCCCTGAAGCCACGCTGAAGCCGCCTGAAGATCGCTTCAGGTTCCGTTTGGGACCCTGGGGGCATGCGGCTGCTGATCGTGGAGGACGAGAGACGTCTCGCGCTGTCCCTGGCCAAGGGCCTGACGGCAGAGGGTTACGCGGTGGACGTCGTGCACGACGGCCTGGAGGGCCTGCACCGGGCGGCCGAGTCGCCGTACGACCTGATCGTCCTCGACATCATGCTGCCCGGCATGAACGGCTACCGGGTCTGCTCCACCCTGCGCGCCGCCGGCAACGACGTACCGATCCTGATGCTCACCGCCAAGGACGGGGAGTACGACGAGGCGGAGGGTCTGGACACGGGCGCCGACGACTATCTGACCAAGCCGTTCTCGTACGTCGTCCTGGTCGCCCGTGTCCGGGCCCTGCTGCGCCGCCGTGGCCAGCACGGGGCCTCGCCGGTCCTCGCGGTCGGCCCGCTGCGCGTCGACACCGCCGCCCGCCGGGTGACCCGGGACGACGACGAGATCGCCCTGACCGCCAAGGAGTTCTCCGTGCTGGAGCAGCTCGCGGTGCGGGCCGGCGAGGTGGTCTCCAAGGCGGAGATCCTCGAGCACGTCTGGGACTTCGCGTACGAGGGCGATCCGAACATCGTCGAGGTGTACGTCAGTGCGCTGCGGCGCAAGCTGGGCGCCGGGCTGATCCGGACGGTCCGGGGCGCCGGATACCGGCTGGAGGCGCCGCGATGAGACGCCTGTTCGGTTCCGTGCGGGCGCGGGCCACGCTCGGTGCCACCCTCGTCGTCGCCGTGGCGCTGGTCGCCGCGGGCGCGGCCGTACTGCTGTCCCTCTACTCCAACCTGACCGAGCAGGCCGGCACCGAGGCGGAGCGCTCCGCGCGGGCGGTCGCGGCCGACCTGGCCGGCGGCAAGCGCGCCGGCAGGCTGTCCCTGGACGACGACGACCGCCCCGTCCAGGTCGTCGCCGAGGACGGCACCCTGGTCGCGGCCAGCGAGGACCTGGAGCACATCAGCGGCACGGGCACCGACGCCGTAAGGCCGCGGCCGCAGACGCCACCGACGCGGGAACCGGGCGCCGGTTCCGGTGACGACGACGGGGACGACTCCGGCCCATCCGATGATTCCGACGATTCCGACGACGTCGCGGGAGCCACCCTCCAGCCGGGCGAGATCGCCGAGGAGGCGTCCCTCACGGACGGCTCAGCGACCATCGACGGCGAGCAGGCGGACTACCGGTTCGCCGAGGTGCGGGTCGAGGTCCCCGGCCAGGGCACCTACACCGTGTACGCGGGCGGTCCGCTGGCCGCCGAGCAGAACGCCGTGAGCACCGCGCAGACCGTGATGCTGATCGGCTTCCCACTGCTGCTCGGCGTGGTGGCGGGGGTGACCTGGCTCGTGACCGGACGCGCCCTGCGCCCGGTGGAGGGGATCCGCAGCGAGATGGCGGAGATCACCGCCTCCGAGGACCTCTCCCGGCGGGTCCCCGAACCGGGCACCCACGACGAGGTCGCCCGGCTGGCCCGGACCACCAACGAGACGCTGGCCGCGCTGGAGAGCTCGGTGGAACGCCAGCGGCGTTTCGTCGCCGACGCCTCGCACGAGCTGCGCAGCCCCATCGCCTCGTTGCGCACCCAGCTCGAAGTGGCCGCCGCGCATCCGGAGTTGCTGGACCTGGACGGCGCGGTCGAGGACACCGTACGACTGCAAAGACTCGCCGCGGATCTGCTGCTGCTCGCACGGCTGGACGCGGGGGAGCGGCCCACCGGCGCGCGGGTCGACCTCGCCGAGCTCGCCCGTGAGCAGGCCTCGGGCCGCCAGGGGGTGTCGGTGGAGGCGGACTCCCTCGAAGTGGCCGGATCGCGTGGGCAACTGGGGCGGGTGCTGGCCAATCTGCTGGACAACGCCCAGCGGCACGCGCGTGCGGCGGTCACCGTGGCCGTCCGGCCGGACGGGGACCGGGCGGTCGTCCAGGTCGAGGACGACGGGGACGGCGTATCCCCGGCGGACCGGGAGCGGATCTTCGAGCGGTTCGTACGGCTGGACGACGCGCGCAGCCGGGACGAGGGCGGCGCGGGTCTCGGCCTCGCCATCGCCCGCGACGTCGCCGCCCGGCACGGCGGCTCTCTCACGGTCCATGACGCGCCGGCAGGCGGAGCCCGGTTCGAACTCCGCCTGCCGCTCGCCTAGGGCCTCCTGGTCAGGGACGGCCGCGCTGCCCGCGCAGGTGCTCCGCGATGGGCCTCAGCGCCTTGTCGAGCTCCGTGAGGGACTCCGGGGGCAGCAGGTCGATGAAGTGCCGCCGTACGGACGAGACGTGGTGGGGCGCGACCTTCTGCATCGTCTCCATGCCGTGGTCGGTGAGCACCGCGTACAACCCGCGGCGGTCGGACTCGCAATTCTCCCGCCGCACCAGGTCGGCGTTCTCCATACGCGTGATCTGGTGCGAGAGCCGGCTCTTCGACTGCAGGGTCGCGGAGGCGAGGTCGCTCATCCGCATTCGCAAATCGTCCGACTCTGAGAGATTCACCAGGATCTCGTAGTCGTTCATCGTCAGGCCGAACGGCTGCAGGTCCTTTTCGAGCTGGTACGTCAACAGCCTGTTGACCTCCAGGTGGGTGCGCCAGGCACACTGCTCCGCATCGGTCAGCCAGCGCGTGGCCGTCTCGGTCTCCATGAATGAAGTCTACCTAAGAGGTTGAAATGTGAACTACTGAGGGTGGTGTGACAGTGCGCACGCGTTCGACGTCACACTCCGCAGACTACCGCTCACAGCCCGAAGCGACGCTGGAGGTCCCCCAGCTGTCCGGGAAGGCGCGGTGCGCCGGCTTGCGCTCCGTGCCCTCCGGTCACCCCACCACCACCGGGCACGCCGGCCTGGTGCGGGACCGTCCCCGTGGCCTGCTCGGCCATCAGGGTCTCGGTCGACTGGAGCAGGACCGTACCGGCTCCCACGAACTCGAACTGGTGCTCCTCCCCGGAGGCCCCGCCAAGGCCCGTCATCGCACGTAGACCGCCCATTACGCCCGTCATGTAGCCATGGTCGTAGTGGTGGCACGGTGAGGGGCAGTCGGCCCAGCCGACAAGCGCTTGCGGGTCCACCCGGATCGGCGGCTCCATGAACACCACCGGACCGTTAGATGCGGCCACGAACTTCCCGGTTCCGATGAGCGTGAGAAAGCCCGGCACGATCGACTGCTTCAGCGCGAGAGTTGGCTGAAAAGCGAGGAGGTTGCCCGAGCGAATGGTCAGGTTGCCGTCTTCCAGATCGTAGGAATTCACGTCGAAGGCCCGGTCGGCGAGGAGCATCTTCCCCGAGCCCTCCGCCACGACCCAGTCCGCGGCGTGCAGTGGCGAATGGAACGACGTACGGACAAGACGGTCCAATCGCCCGTGCCCCACGCCGTTGAAGTCGATCGAGCCGTAGTACGCGATCATCTTCCCCTTCTGCAGGAACCAGCGGCTCCCCTTCAGCTCCACGCAGAAGGTGTACGCGTTCACGTTGTCGTCGGCGGGCAGCGTCGCCGGGTCGTGCACGACGGGCCCGGCGCCCGGGGTTCCGTAGGTCACAGCTTCTCCTCCGAGGCCTGGACGTACACCGCACCGCTGCCGCTGAGCTCCAGCTGGAACGCCTCGCCGGAGCCGCGCCCCACCATGTCCCGCCAGCCCAGCGCGGTCGACAGCTTGTTGCGCACGTCCCCGTGGTGGGCGACGTAGGCCTGCGGGTCGACATGGACGGGGCGCTGCGGGCTGATCGGAATCTCGAAGACACCGCCGTGGGCCATCACGGCCACCGCGCCGTGCCCCTTGAGGGTGGTCGTGAACAGACCCTGCCCGGTGACCTGCCCGCGCACCATCCCCATGACCCCGCCCTGGGAGCCCATGAACATCGTCCCTTGCTGGAGGCTGCCCTCGAAGGCGAGCAGCCGGTCCGCCTCGACGCAGAGGGTGTCCCCTGCGAGGTTGATCACCTGCACGTGATGCCCGCCGTGCCCGAACAGCACGGTGCCGCTGCCCTCGACGGTCATCAGCGGTGTGTCCTCGTTCGCCACCCGGCGCCCGATCATCGACATGACGCCGCCCTGGCCGCCGCTCGTGTTGGGTGTGAAGGACACCTCGCCCTTGTAGGCGAGCATGGCGCCGCGCTGACTGAACAGCCGCTCGCCCGGCCTCACGGTCGCCTCGACCATCTTCGAATTGACCTCGCGGAAGCCCATGTCACACATCCCCCGCGATCGTGTTCCGCTCACTGGGCTGCACGTACACGAGCCCGTCCCCCTCGAACCGCATCTGGAACGCCTCGCCCCCGCCCTCGCCCATCAATGTGCGGAAGGTCACACCGGACTGAAACGACTGCCGCAGACTCCCCTGGTGCGCCACATAGGCCCCGGGGTCCACGGTCAGCGGGTACTGCGCGCTCACCCGGAGCACCACCGCCGGCCCGTCCGACATGATCGCCGCCTGCCCGTGCCCCTCGACGGTCGTCGTGAACAGCCCGTTGCCCTGCGAGGCGCCACGCATCCCCGTGAAGGACGTGCCGGTCCGCAGCCCACCGTCGGTCGCGAGCAGATTGCTGGACTCCACGTACAGCGTGTCGCCCTGGAGACGCACCAGGTTGATCTCCGAGGCCCGGTCCGCGAACCAGCACGTCCCTTGCCCCTTCACCTCCATCAAGGTCATCTGCTCACCGGTGATGCGCCGGGTCACCATCCCCCGTATGCCCTCACCGCCGCCGCTCAGTTTCTTGAAGGCCATCTGCCCGTCGTACGCGACCATCGACCCGTTCTTCGCCTTCACGGCGTCCCCGGTCATGTCGACGGCCAGCACCTTGCTGCCTTGAAGTCGGAACATCGCCACGGATGTGAAGGTATCGGCCGATTGGCTCCGCCGACAGAGTCAGTCGCCCTGGACGGACCCCGACCGCGCCCCTAGGGGTCGCACTCCGACCCCCCGGCCCCCGGCCCGTGCGGCCGTTTGCCACAATGGCGGAGCGTTTGTGCGTCCGTTCACAAAGCGACACGCCTCGTCAGCGATTCTCCCACCGAAGGTGACTTGTGGATCTCAAGACCGCCACCGCCCTCCGCCGCCTCCGCCTGGTCTCGGCCCCGGAAGCCGTGTCCTTCCTCATCCTGCTGGTCTGCTCGGTGCTGAAGCGGACCACGGAATTCAACGCGGTCCCCGTGATGGGCGCGGTCCACGGCGTCCTGTTCATCCTGTACGTCATCTTCTGGGCGGACGCCTGGAACCGCACCAGGTGGAGCTTCGGCACGGCCGCCCTCTACTTCGTCCTCTCGGTCCTTCCCGGCGGCGGCTTCTTCGCCGAGCGCAAGCTGCGCCGTGAGTCCGAGGACGCGGTGATCGCGGAGCGCGCCCGCAAGGAAGGGGTCGTGAACGCGTGATCGTCGCCTTCTCCGTGACGCCCCTGGGCGTCGGCGAGGACGTGGGGGAGTACGTCGCCGACGCCGTCCGCGTGGTCCGCGAGTCCGGCCTGCCGAACCGTACCGACGCGATGTTCACGTCGATCGAGGGTGAGTGGGACGAGGTCATGGACGTCGTCAGGCGTGCCGTGGCCGTCGTGGAGGAGCGGGCGCCGCGCGTGTCCCTGGTCCTGAAGGCGGACATCCGCCCCGGCGTGAGCGACGGTCTCACGTCCAAGGTCGACACGGTGGAACGCCACCTGGCGCAGTAGCCGCACGACACCCGCGCGACGGATCAAACCCCGGCCCCCAAGGGTCGGGGTTTTCTCACGACCGCCCTTTGAGCGATCGCTCAAACTCCTGTACCGTCATGCCCACACCACTTGAGCACTCGCTCAACATAGGCGCTGAACTGGGGGAACGAGAACATGGGGCAAGGTCTCTACATCGAGACGCGCATCCGCGCCGACCTGGACACCCTCTGGACGCACACCCAGCACCCCTCCCGGCATCAGCGCTGGGACCTGCGCTTCACCGAGATCGACCACCTCCCGCGCGCGGAGGGCGAACCGCAGCACTTCCGCTACGCCACGCGCGTGCTGCCCTTCCTCACCGTCGCCGGCACCGGAATCTCGGCCGGCGAGCGGCAGCGCCCCGACGGCACCCGCACCTCGGCCCTTCGCTTCGCCTCCCCACACCCCCTCTCACTCCTCGCGGAGGGCCGCGGCTACTGGCGTTACGTCCCCGACGGCGACGGCATCCGCTTCCTCACCGGCTACGACTACCGCCCCCGCTGGGGCACCCTCGGCACCCTGGCCGACCGCGCCCTGTTCCGCCCGCTGATGGGCTGGGCGACGGCATGGTCGTTCGACCGCCTGCGCCTCTGGCTGGAGCGCGGCATCACGCCGGAACGGGCACTGCGCCACTGGCTGGCGGAACTCTCGGTACGCGCGCTCCTGCTCACGCTCGCCTGCACCGGCCTCGGCGCCGAATCCCTCCTCGGCCTGTTCGGGCCCCTCGCGGCACCGATGGCGTACCTGTGGCCCCTGCTGCTGGTGGTGGCCGGCTGCCTCGCGGTCCTCGCCTCCCCCCTGCCCTGCACACCGGCCGCCCGCCGCTGCCTGCGCACCCCGCCCCCGCACGCGCGTGCCCCGCGACTGCTGCGCACGCTGGAGAACCCGCGATGACATCGATCTTCGCCGCGGTCATGGGCGCCGGCTTCGACCGCCTCCACCCCGAACTCCAGCGCCGCTTCTCGGTCGGCCTGGCGACCGGCGAGGCCTGCACCGGCCGGGGCGTGATGCACCGCATCTGGCACGGCGGACCCCACGTCAAGCCGTTCCTGGCCCTCGGCGCCACCCGCAACATCCTCGTCCCGCGGACCGGCCGCGACGTCCCCTTCACCATCGAGAACGTGCCGTACGCCGACAGCTTCGGCCGTGAGACGGTGACGTTCGTGCGTACTTTCGACCTACCCGGCCGCCGGCGCCGCTTCGACGCCCAGATGGTGCTCAGCCCCAAGGGTGACCGCATCCTCGACTACCTGGGCACCCACCAGCACCTCGCCGCCGACCTCCACTTCGGCGCCGAGCCCGACGGCTCGCTCCTGATCCGCTCCGGCGTCCACCGCTTCCGCGAGGGCCCCGTCGACGTACGGATCCCCGGCCTGATCGGCGCGACCGCGGAGGTACGCGAGTCCTACGACGACTCCACCGGCCGCTTCCGCATCCAGGTCAGGGTGGTCAACGACCACTTCGGCCCGCTCTTCGGCTACGAGGGCACGTTCGCGGCGACGTACACGGACATCCGCACCTGCGGGATCCGGCCCGGCCTCCGCCCGGTCCGCGAGGAGTCCCGAGCGTGAGCCCGGAAACGGCGAAGTCCCTCGAGACGAAGACCAAGCTCCTCGAAGGCGCGCTGCGCACCCTCACGGAACAGGGCATCGCGAAGACCTCGGCCCGCACGATCGCCGCCACCGCCGGCGTCAACCAGGCGCTGGTCTTCTACCACTTCGGATCAGTCGACGAACTCCTGGCGGCAGCCTGCCGCTACGGCGCGGAACAGGCGGTCTCCCGCTACCGCCTGCGCATCGCCTCCGTGGCCTCGCTCTCCGAGCTGCTGGCCGTGGGCCGCGAGATCCACGATCACGAGCGTCAGAACGGCCACGTCGCCCTCCTCGGCCAGCTCCTGGCCGGCGCCCAGACCCACCCCACCCTCGCCCCGGCCACCGCGGCGGGCCTCGACCTGTGGATCACAGAGATCGAGAAGGCCCTGACCCGAGTCCTGGCGGACACCCCCTTCGGCGAGTTCACGGACCCCAGGGGCCTCGCACGGGCGGTGGCGGCGTCCTTCGTCGGCGTCGAACTGTACGAGGGCGTGAACCCCCAGGGCGCGACAGCGGCGCTGGATGCCCTGGAACAGCTGGGCGCGCTGGTGGCGGCACTGGAGGCGCTGGGCCCGGTGGCCCAACGAGCGATCCGCCACCACTTGCGCAGAACCACCCGCCGCTGACGAAGCGGCCCCGCACGGAGCATGCCCGCCGGCCCCCCGCCCGGGATCCGCACCCGCCTCCGCCGAGAAGGTGGGCATGCCCCCGGGCGCAGCCCCGCGGACCCGCAGTCGCGTACGGCGAGAAGGGGCCGTGCCGGGGGGTGTCCGCCCGCACCGATCGGCGCGTCAACCCGGCGACTCGGTAGGAGACCGATTCCGCGCCGTTCCGAGGACGGACACCCCCCGGCGCGGCCCCGCCCCACCCCACCACCGAACGCGCTACAGCAACCCCCACCGAACGCGAGCAGGCCGCCGCAGGCACCGGCGCGAGGGCCTCACCCACCCGCCACCCACCGGCACTACAGCAAGCCCCACCGAACGCCGGCGGGCCGCCGCGGGCATCACACATACCGAAACGCGAGACAGGGCTGACCACGATATGACCGGCGGGTAAGGTCTGGTGACGTGCCGAAGCCGCTCAGCCTCCCCTTCGACCCCATCGCCCGCGCCGACGAGCTCTGGAAGCAGCGCTGGGGCAGCGTCCCGTCCATGGCCGCGATCACCTCGATCATGCGGGCGCACCAGATCCTGCTCGCCGAGGTCGACGCGGTGGTCAAGCCGTACGGCCTGACGTTCGCGCGCTACGAGGCGCTGGTCCTGCTCACGTTCTCCAAGGCGGGCGAGCTCCCGATGTCCAAGATCGGCGAGCGGCTCATGGTGCACCCGACGTCCGTCACGAACACCGTCGACCGCCTGGTGAAGTCCGGCCTGGTGGCCAAGCGCCCCAACCCCAACGACGGCCGCGGCACCCTCGCCGTGATCACCGAGAAGGGCCGCGAGGTCGTCGACGCGGCGACCCGGGACCTGATGGCCATGGACTTCGGCCTAGGCGTGTACGACGCCGAGGAATGCGGAGAGATCTTCGCGATGCTCCGCCCCCTGCGGGTCGCCGCGAGCGACTTCAAGGAGCAGTGACCCCAAGGAAGATCGCCCGGAACCGGCGGTTACGCTCGTTCGCATGAAAAAGAGCGTGCTGACCCGCTACCGCGTCATGGCCTACGTCACCGGTGTGCTCCTGGTCCTGCTGTGCCTGTGCATGATCGCCAAGTACGGCCTGAAGATGGACGGTGCCGCGGACGCCACGCAGGTCGTCTCCATCGCGCACGGCTGGCTGTACGTCGTCTACCTCATCTTCGCCTTCGACCTGGGCTCCAAGGCGAAGTGGCCGATCGCCAAGCAGGTCTGGGTCCTGCTCGCGGGCACGATCCCGACCGCCGCGTTCTTCGTGGAGCGGAAGATCTCACGCCAGCTCGACGCCATGGTCGCGCAGGACGCGCCCGCCCCGGTGAAGGCGTAGCGACACGCTGCACGACGGCCGCCGTACACACGGGCACATGGATGCGGCGGCAGCCGTTCACCCGATTGCTCGGGCGTCCTGATAAATCACCGGCCAGCTGTCGACATTTACTAGGACGTCCAAGTAAATTCGAAGGCATGGACGCTCACGCCATCGAAGAGGGCCGCCGACGCTGGCAGGCCCGGTACGACGCGGCGCGGAAGCGCGACGCGGACTTCACCACGCTCTCCGGCGACCCCGTGGAGCCGGTGTACGGGCCCCGGCCCGGGGACACCTATGAAGGCTTCGAGCGCATCGGCTGGCCGGGGGAGTACCCCTACACGCGGGGCCTGCACCCGACCGGCTACCGAGGGCGTACGTGGACGATCCGGCAGTTCGCCGGCTTCGGCAACGCCGAGCAGACCAACGAGCGCTACAAGATGATCCTCGCGGCCGGCGGCGGTGGCCTCTCGGTCGCCTTCGACATGCCGACCCTGATGGGCCGCGACTCCGACGACCCGCGCTCCCTCGGCGAGGTCGGCCACTGCGGGGTGGCCGTCGACTCGGCCTCCGACATGGACGTCCTCTTCCGTGACATCCCGCTCGGCGACGTCACCACGTCGATGACGATCAGCGGCCCGGCGGTCCCGGTCTTCTGCATGTACCTGGTCGCCGCGGAGCGCCAGGGCGTCGACCCGTCCGTCCTGAACGGCACGCTCCAGACGGACATCTTCAAGGAGTACATCGCCCAGAAGGAGTGGCTCTTCCAGCCCGAGCCCCATCTCCGCCTGATCGGCGACCTGATGGAGTACTGCGCGACGCGCATCCCCGCGTACAAGCCCCTGTCCGTCTCCGGCTACCACATCCGCGAGGCCGGCGCGACGGCCGCGCAGGAGCTGGCGTACACGCTCGCGGACGGCTTCGGCTACGTCGAACTGGGCCTCTCCCGCGGCCTGGACGTCGACGTCTTCGCCCCCGGCCTGTCCTTCTTCTTCGACGCGCACGTCGACTTCTTCGAGGAGATCGCCAAGTTCCGCGCAGCGCGCCGCATCTGGGCCCGCTGGATGCGCGACGTCTACGGCGCCAAGTCCGACAAGGCCCAGTGGCTGCGCTTCCACACCCAGACCGCCGGTGTCTCCCTCACGGCCCAGCAGCCGTACAACAACGTGGTCCGCACCGCCGTCGAGGCGCTCGCAGCGGTCCTCGGCGGCACGAACTCGCTCCACACCAACGCCCTGGACGAGACCCTGGCACTCCCCTCGGAGCAGGCCGCGGAGATCGCCCTGCGCACCCAGCAGGTCCTCATGGAGGAGACCGGCGTCGCCAACGTCGCCGACCCGCTGGGCGGTTCGTGGTACGTCGAGCAGCTGACCGACCGGATCGAGGCCGACGCCGAAAAGATCTTCGACCAGATCAAGGAGCGCGGCCTGCGGGCGCATCCCGACGGGAAGCACCCCATCGGCCCGATCACGTCCGGCATCCTGCGCGGCATCGAGGACGGCTGGTTCACCGGCGAGATCGCCGAGTCCGCGTTCCGCTACCAGCAGTCCCTGGAGAAGGGCGACAAGCGCGTCGTCGGCGTCAACGCCCACACCGGCTCCGTCACCGGCGACCTGGAGATCCTCCGGGTCAGCCACGAGGTCGAGCGCGAGCAGGTGCGCGCGCTGTCCGCACGCCGCACGGGCCGCGACGAAGCCGCCGTCACCTCGGCACTCGCCGCGATGCTCGACGCCGCACGGGACGGCTCCAACATGATCGAGCCGATGCTGACGGCCGTCCGCGCGGAAGCCACCCTCGGCGAGATCTGCGACGCCCTGCGCGACGAGTGGGGCGTGTACACCGAGCCCGCCGGCTTCTAGGGCCGCCCCTGGGACAGCCGCCTGCACAGCGGTCCGTTCCCCGGCGCAGTCGCCGGGAGCCCGGACCGCTGTCGCCGGCTGTCCGTCGTGAATCCCGGCAGGCCACGGCAGGACTACGTCGTGGCAGCGTCGCGTTCTCCCGGTACGGGGCGCGCCGGGCCCGTGCTTTCGCCTCCCGCCGCGCCCTCCGCTGCCGCGCTTTCCACGGCCGCCCCTTCGGCAGCCGCCGCCCCCGCCAGCCCCAGCAACAGCACGCGCGTCAACGACCGCGCCCACTCCGCGTCCGCCGGTTCCGCGCTGACCAGGGAGCGGTGCACGACCGCGCCCGCCACCATGTCGAAGATCAGGTCCGCGGTGCGGGCCGCGTCCCCGGAGTCGGACTCCACCGGCAGCTCACCGCGTGCCTGCGCCCGGGCCCGGCCCACCGTGACCAGACGCTTCTGGCGGTCCACGATCGTGGCGCGGATGCGCTCGCGCAGCGCCTCGTCGCGCGTCGACTCGGCCACCACCGCCATCAGGCCGCTCTTGGCCTCCGGGCGGTCCAGGATCGCGGCGAGCTGGAGGACCACGCCTTCGACGTCCGCGCCGAGGCTGCCACGGTCGGGGAGGGCCAGTTCGTCGAAGAGTTCCGCCACGGCGTCGACGACCAGCTCGTTCTTGCCCGCCCAGCGGCGGTAGAGCGTCGTCTTCGCAACCCCGGCGCGCGTCGCCACGTCTCCCAAGGTGAGCTTGGACCAGCCGAGTTCCACCAGGGCCGCCCGGGTCGCGGCCAGGATGGCGGTGTCGGCGGCGGCGCTGCGCGGGCGTCCCGTGCGGCCGGCGGGGGTGCGGCTCTGCATCCCTCGACCATATCCGGGACCGGATGCGGCGGTATGGGCGCCGCAGTGAGGGAGATCACCAGGGCGGGGTGTCGCCGGAGCGTCCCCTGCCGTTACGCTACGACTCGTAGCGAAAGCTCGTGGATGGCCTCTACTTCCGTGTCGTACGGGGGCTTTCGTCCTTGATGCGAGCGACGACCACAGGCGTGGGGTGGGGACCCGGCGCCGAACACACGCACGGCTTCGGGGGCGCTTTTCACAGACGCCCGGGGAACGGGGGAGGATAGACGCATGCAGCCACGGAACATGTCCATGAGCGGCGTCGTCGACCTCGCCGCGGTCAAGGCGGCCCAGGAGGCCAAGACGAAGGCCGAGCAGGCGCGCGCCGCAGCGGCGCGCGAGGGCGGCGGCGGGGCCGTCTCCCCGGCCGATCTCGTCATCGACGTCGATGAGGCCGGATTCGAGCGCGACGTCCTCCAGCGCTCCACCGAGGTCCCGGTCGTCATCGACTTCTGGGCCGAGTGGTGCGAGCCCTGCAAGCAACTCAGCCCGGTCCTCGAGCGGCTCGCCGTCGAGTACAACGGGCGCTTCCTCCTCGCCAAGATCGACGTCGACGCCAACCAGATGCTGATGCAGCAGTTCGGGATCCAAGGGATCCCGGCGGTCTTCGCGGTCGTCGCGGGCCAGGCGCTGCCGCTCTTCCAGGGTGCGGCCGGTGAGGCGCAGATCCGGCAGACCCTCGACCAGTTGGTCACCGTCGCCGAGCAGCGCTTCGGGCTGACCGGTCTGACCGTCGACCCGGAGGCCGAGCCGGGCGGCGGCGAGGCGCCGGCGCAGGCGCCGGTGGGTCCCTACGACGCCGCACTGAACGCCGCCGCGCAGGCGCTGGACGCCGGTGACATGGGCGGTGCCATCCAGGCGTACAAGAACGTCCTCGCCGACGACCCGGCCAACCCGGAGGCCAAACTGGGTCTGGCGCAGGCGGAGTTGCTCCAGCGGGTGCAGGGTCTGGACGCGCAGCAGGTGCGCAAGGAGGCGGCCGAGAAGCCGGCCGACGCGCAGGCGCAGATCGCGGCCGCCGACCTGGATCTGGTGGGCGGTCATGTGGAGGACGCCTTCGGGCGGCTCATCGACGCGGTGCGGCGTACGGCGGGTGAGGACCGGGATGCCGTACGGCTGCGGCTGCTGGAGCTGTTCGAGGTGGTCGGCGCGGACGATCCGCGGGTGACCGCGGCTCGGCGCGCGCTGGCGCGCGCGCTGTTCTGAGCGGTGCGGGGTCCGGATCCCCGGTCAGTCGCTGACCGTCCGGGCCCGTGAACCCTGCGTGAGGACGTCGTCCGACAGGGCGTCAGGGCGGCCGCGCTTTGCCAAATCTTGGTAATCGCGGCCGCTGTTACTGCGAGTAAGTCACGGCCGTTTTTCTGTCGGATTCTGTCCAGCGATCAATAGTTTTGTCCTGCCCGAGGCAGGCACCCAGAGTCGCTGAGCGAGTCCGGCTGGTCGTTGTTCGGTTATCCGGCCGTTACTAGCGAGTAACGAACCCCCTTGTGCGGGCGGCGAGAATGCACCACGATCGGCGACGCTCGGTCCATTCCCCGTACCCGACATCCAATCGGGCCGCGGGACTTCCTGGGTCCCCACCGAGCAGAGCCGACGTCCCTGACGCCGGCTCTCGGGCAGGGGGGTCTTCGCTTCTCCGGCGAAGCCTGTCCAGCAAGGTTGTGCGTGATGCGTGTCAGGCGCGACCAGTGGTTGTCGCTCGGGGGTGATCGCCGGTGATTCGGGCGCCGTTGTGCGCCGCCGAGCGCGGGCGCTCTCCTTCCCGAGGACGTAGCACTTCTCCCATCCCTGTCCGGTGGCGCCGCCTTCGGGGGCGAGCCGGGCCAGGAGATGTACGTCCGAGAAGGAGGAAATATGGAGTCCCAAGTGCGTGGTGGGACCAGATGGAAGCGGTTCGCTGTGGTCATGGTGCCCAGCGTCGCCGCCACGGCGTGCATAGGTGTCGCTCTCGCGCAGGGTGCTCTCGCCGCGTCGTTCAGTGTGTCGGGTCAGTCGTTCAAGGTGAAGGCCAAGGAGCTCAACGGCACGGGCTTCTCGCAGTACGGCGCCATCGACGAGGGCTATACCCTCACCGGTGGCAAGGCTCATCACCCCGTGGCCGTTTCGGTCTTCGAGACTGCCCGGATCGAAAACATGTGCCAGTCAGTGGTGACTCCTGGTATCCCGTTCATCGGGTCCGTCACTCTGAAGCTGACCGCGGGTGAGAGCTCCGACGCGAAGCAGCAGGTGACTGCCGACAACCTGTACATCGACGTCGCAGACCTGGGCGCGGACGCCCAGTTCAGGAACATTGACATCGGTGTGGCCGCGGGTGAGATCAGCCGCGGACCAGGCATGAAGAAGTCGGAGATCGCGCAGAAGAAGGCGAACCCGTACGGCTTCGCCCAGCAGGCCGAGTCGGCCAAGCTGACAGACGTGAAGCAGACGGCCTGGGCGACCACGGCCGGCACCTTCACGCTGCCCGGTCTGAAGATGAAGCTGATGACCGGCAGTGGCCCCGGCAAGGAGTGCTACTAAGCACTCGGTGACGGGCGGGGGAGCCGAACCGGGGCCCCCGCCCGCCCCACTCTCCGCGCGCCGCGCGTATCCCCCCACACCGCAAGACACCCTCACCACAGCAACGCCGCACCAGGGAGCTGTTTTCCATGAGCGCCGAGACTCCTGCCGCCGACGGCCAGTTCACCCGCCGGAGACTGCAGTTCCGCGCCTGGCGGGGTACGAGGCCGTTCTGGGCCGGCCTGTTCGTCATGATCGGTGGTCTACCGATCATGTACTTCCCGTACGCGAACCTCCAGATCGGTCATCTGACGCTGGCGATGTCCACCACCGCGGGCGCCGGATCCCTGATCATCGGCGTGCTGCTCGTCGTGCTGGGCTTCACCCTGTGGTTCCAGAAGCACATCCAGATCTTCGCCGGTGTCGCGGCGATCCTGCTGGCCCTGGTATCCATCCCGGTGTCCAACTTCGGTGGTTTCGTCATCGGGTTCCTGTTTTCAATGATCGGCGGCGCCCTGGCGGTGGCATGGGCGCCGGGCACACCGCCCGAGCCGGAGACGGCGAAGGACACCGAAGAGGTGGACGGCGGCCCCGCGCACGCGATCCCCGAGACGGACGAGGACGCGATGGGACAGCCGAACGACCTGTCAGGAACGAGCCCGGCCAACGGGGCGAACGGGAGGCACAGTGCCGGCTGACGAGGTGGCCCACGTGGCCGAAGCAGACGGGCCGCGTCTGAGAACCGGGCCGCGTCACGCGGCACCCAGGAAGCCGCTGTTCACCAGGTTCCACATGCCGGCCGGCAAGGCGATAGCCCTGGCGGCGATGCCGACGGCAGTGCTCATGGGCATGGGATTCACGCCCAAGCTCGCGCTCGCCGACGAACAGCCGTCGTCCCACAGCCTGTCGGCCGACGAGTACGCCGACCAGGCCGAGCAGTTCAAGGACTGTGTCGCGGCGCTGGACCCCGAGAAGAGCGCGTCGGCCACGCCCTCGCCCTCCGCCTCGGCGAGCGAGAGCGAGTCCGCCGAGCCGGAGCCGAGCCCTTCGGCGTCCTCCGGCGCCGGCTCCTCGGACGGGTCGGGAACGCCGGGCCAGGACCCTTCGTCGGATTCAGGTTCCGACGACGGGGCCCAGCCCGAGCCGGTCCCCTCGTCCTCGGCGCCCGGCACGGACAAGGGGAACGAGACCGAGCCGGCCGCGCCGAGCCCGTCGGCGTCCGAGAGCGACAAGGGCGTACTCGAAACCATCGGCGACGCGATAACCGGCGTCGTGGAGGGCATAGCCGGCGGCGGAGCCGAGGACTCCGAGAGCCCGGCGCCGTCCCCCTCCGCGACTCCGAGTGGGGGCTCCGGATCACAGGCCCCGTCCGGGAGTTCCGGCGACTCGGGTGACTCGGGTGACTCGGGTGACTCCGGGAACTCCGGTGGCTCCGACAGCGGCAAGGACACGTCCGACGCCGTCGAGGACACCGCGGGGAAGGTCACCGACACGGTGGAGGACGCCGTGGGGGGTGCGGCCGACGAGGCCACCGGGTCCGCCGAGCCGACCGAGGAGGCCACCACCACGCCGAGCCCGTCCGCCAGTTCCACGCTGGACCCCGAGGACTGCCCCAAGGCCACGGATGCCGAAAGCGGCGTGGACAACCCCATCGCCGTGGCGGACGACCCCTGGTACCTGGAGGCCAGTTACCTGCACCTGAAGGGCGCGGACTACCAGGGCGTCGTCGAGGTGCGGACCGCCAGCGGCAAGACCAAGAAGGTGCTGAAGTACGTCATCTCGGGTGGCACCCTGATCGGCGATCTGCACCAGCTGGTGAGGGACAAGCAGATCGGCAAGACGTATCACGTGCAGGCGGAGAAGGGCTCGGAGTCGACGATCACCGACGGCGAGACGGTGATGTACACCGAGAGCATCTCCGGCAACCTGCTCGGCCTGATCCCGCTCACGTTCAGCCCGGAGAATCCGCCCCCGCTGAACCTCCCCGAGATCTACTTCACGAAGGTGAAGGTCACGCAGGCCGCCCAGTTCGGCGGCACCCTGACCATCCCCGGGATGCATGTGTACACCACCGACTGAGCATCCCCACAAGCCCGTTCGGGAGCCGCACAAAGAGCTGTGGCCCGGTTTCCCCGCCTGCGCGGGGGCCGGGCCACAGTTCGTGCGAGGTGCCGGGGCCTCAGTCGTTCGCACCGCCCAGGTGGTGCACCCGCACCATGTTCGTCGTGCCCGGGACGCCCGGAGGCGAGCCCGCGGTGATGATCACGATGTCGCCGGAGTTGTAGCGGCCGAGCTTGGCGACCTCCTGGTCGACCAGGTCGACCATCTCGTCCGTGCTGTTCACGAACGGCACGACGTGGGACTCGACGCCCCAGCTCAGAGTCAGCTGGTTCCGGGTGGACTCGTCCGTGGTGTACGCGATGATCGGCTGGATGGCGCGGTAGCGGCTCAGGCGCCGGGCCGTGTCGCCGGACTTGGTGAAGGCCACCAGACCCTTGGCGCCGAGGAAGTCGGCGATCTCGGCGGCCGCACGGGCCACCGAACCACCCTGTGTGCGCGGCTTCTTGCCGGGGACGAGCGGCTGCAGGCCCTTGGAGAGCAGCTCCTGCTCGGCCGCCTGGACGATCTTCGACATCGTCTTGACGGTCTCGATCGGGTAGGCGCCGACCGAGGACTCCGCGCTCAGCATCACCGCGTCCGCGCCGTCCAGGATCGCGTTGGCCACGTCGGAGGCCTCGGCGCGGGTCGGGCGGGAGTTGGTGATCATCGACTCCATCATCTGGGTCGCGACGATCACCGGCTTGGCGTTGCGCCGGCACAGCTCGATCAGGCGCTTCTGCACCATCGGGACCTTCTCGAGCGGGTACTCGACAGCCAGGTCGCCACGGGCCACCATCACACCGTCGAACGCCATCACGACGTCCTCCATGTTGGCCACCGCCTGCGGCTTCTCCACCTTGGCGACGACCGGGACGCGCCGGCCCTCCTCGTCCATGACCTTGTGGACGTCGTTGATGTCCTTGGCGTCCCGGACGAAGGAGAGGGCGACCAGGTCGCAGCCCATGCGCAGCGCGAAGCGGAGGTCCTCGACGTCCTTCCCGGACAGGGCCGGGACGTTCACCGCCGCGCCGGGCAGGTTGATGCCCTTGTGGTCGGAGATGACGCCGCCCTCGATGACGATCGTCCGCACCCGGGAGCCCTCGACGTCCAGCACCTTCAGCTCGACGTTGCCGTCGTTGATGAGGATCTGGTCGCCGCGGTCGACGTCGCCGGGCAGGCCCTTGTAGGTCGTACCGCAGATCGTCTTGTCGCCTGGGACGTCCTCGGTGGTGATGACGAACTCGTCACCGCGCACCAGCTCCACCGGTCCCTCGGCGAACGTCGCGAGCCGGATCTTCGGGCCCTGGAGGTCGGCGAGGACACCGATGGCCCGGCCGGTCTCCTTGGCGGCGGCACGGACGCGGTCGTACCGCCCCTGGTGCTCGGCGTGCGTGCCGTGGCTGAAGTTGAAGCGGGCAACGTTCATGCCCGCCTCGATCAGCGCGACAAGCTGTTCGTGGGAGTCGACCGCGGGGCCGAGAGTACAGACGATTTTCGAACGGCGCATGGGGCGATCCTATCGGTTTGTTTCGCTACGGAATATTCCGTCTGGCGGAAGATACAAATGGGCGCGGTGCTGCTCAGGTGTTCTTTCCGACCAGTGCAAAGGTCTGTGTCGCGATCTCCAGTTCCTCGTCCGTGGGTACCACGGCCACCGCCACTCGCGCGGAATCCGGCGAAATCAGCCGCGCCTGCTCTCCGCGTACGGCGTTGCGCTCCGGGTCGAGGGCCAGGCCGAGCCCTTCCAGGCCCTCGACGGCCGCCGCGCGCACGGGCGCCGCGTTCTCGCCGACACCGGCGGTGAAGGCCACCGCGTCCACCGTGCCGAGCACCGCGTAATAGGCGCCGATGTACTTCTTCAGGCGGTGGATGTAGATGTCGAAGGCGAGTGCCGCCTCTTCGTCGCCCTCGTCGACCCGGCGCCGGATCTCCCGCATGTCGTTGTCCCCGCACAGGCCGAACAGACCGCTCCTCTTGTTGAGGAGAGTGTCGATCTCGTCCATGTCCATTCCGCCGACGCGGGCCAAATGGAAGATGACGGCCGGGTCCAGGTCACCGGAGCGTGTACCCATCACGAGCCCCTCCAAAGGCGTCAGCCCCATGGAGGTGTCCACGCACCTGCCCTTCTCGACCGCCGAGGCGGAGGCGCCGTTGCCCAGATGCAGCACGATGACGTTGACCTCGGAGGGGTCCTTGCCCAGCAGCCGCGCGGTCTCGCGGGAGACGTAGGCGTGCGAGGTGCCGTGGAAGCCGTAGCGGCGGATCCGGTGCCGGTCGGCGATCTTCGGGTCGATCGCGTAGCGCGCGGCCGGCTCCGGCATCGTCGTGTGGAACGCGGTGTCGAAGACGGCGACCTGGGGCAGGTCGGGGCGGAGCGCCTGGGCGGTGCGGATGCCGGTGAGGTTGGCGGGGTTGTGCAGCGGGGCCACCGGGATCAGCCGCTCGATCTCGGCGAGCACCTCGTCGTCGATGACGGTGGGCTCGGTGAAGAACAGCCCGCCGTGCACCACCCGGTGACCGATCGCGGCCAGTTCGGGGGAGTCGAGGCCCAGGCTGTCCCGGCCGAGTTCCTCGGCCACCGCCTTGAGCGCGGCCTCGTGGTCGGCGATGGGCCCGGTCTTCTCACGGGTGTCGCCGGTGGCGAGACAGCTGTGCTTCAGCCGGGAGGTCTGCTCGCCGATCCGCTCGACGAGGCCCACCGCGAGCCGGCTGCTGTCGCGCATGTCGAGCAGCTGGTACTTCACCGACGAGGAGCCGGAGTTGAGGACGAGGACGCGGGTGGAACTCACAGCTGGGCTGCCTTCTCGCTCGGGGTCTGGGCCTGGATCGCCGTGATGGCGACGGTGTTGACGATGTCCTGGACGAGCGCGCCGCGCGACAGGTCGTTGACCGGCTTGCGCAGACCCTGCAGGACCGGGCCGACGGCGATCGCGCCGGCCGAGCGCTGCACGGCCTTGTAGGTGTTGTTGCCGGTGTTCAGGTCGGGGAAGATCAGCACGCTGGCCTGCCCCGCCACCTCCGAGCCGGGCAGCTTGGTCGCGGCGACGCTCGGCTCGACGGCGGCGTCGTACTGGATCGGCCCCTCGATCTTGAGGTCGGGACGCCGCTGCCGCACCAGCTCGGTCGCCTCGCGCACCTTGTCGACGTCGGCGCCCGAGCCGGACGTGCCCGTGGAGTAGGACAGCATCGCGATCCGCGGTTCCACACCGAAGCGGGCGGCGGTGGACGCCGACTGGATGGCGATGTCGGCGAGCTGCTCGGCGTCCGGGTCGGGGTTGACCGCGCAGTCGCCGTAGACGAGGACCTTGTCGGCGAGGCACATGAAGAATACGGACGAGACGATGGAGGCGTCCGGCTTGGTCTTGATGATCTCGAAGGCCGGGCGGATGGTCGCGGCCGTGGAGTGCACGGTCCCCGACACCATGCCGTCGGCGAGGCCCTCCTGGACCATCAGGGTGCCGAAGTAGTTGACGTCGGAGACGACGTCGTACGCCAGCTCCACGGTCACGCCCTTGTGGGCGCGCAGGGCGGCGTACTTCTCCGCGAAGGCGTCGCGCAGCTCGCTGGTGGACGGGTCGATCAGCCGGCAGTCGCCGAGGTCGATACCGAGGTCCGCGGCCTTCTTGCGGATCTGGTCGACGGGACCGAGCAGGGTGAGGTCGCAGACCCCGCGGCGCAGCAGCACCTCGGCGGCGTGCAGCACCCGCTCCTCGGTGCCCTCCGGCAGGACGACCCGCCGGCGGTCGGAGCGGGCCTGCTCCAGCAGTTTGTGCTCGAACATCATCGGCGTCACGCGGTCGCTGCTCGGCGCGCTCACCCGCTTGAGCAGGTCGCCGGTCTCGACGTACCGCTCGAACAGCCCGAGCGCGGTCTCCGCCTTGCGCGGGGTGGCCGCGTTCAGCTTGCCCTCCAGGGAGAACAGCTGTTCCGCGGTGGGGAAGCTGTTGCCGGACACCGACAGCACCGGGGTGCCCGGGGCGAGGCGGGCGGCGAGGGTGAGGACGTCGTCGCTCGGCACCTCGTTCAGGGTGAGCAGCACGCCGGCTATCGGCGGGGTGCCCGCGCTGTGCGCGGCGAGCGAGCCGACGACGAGGTCGGCGCGGTCGCCCGGGGTGACGACGAGACAGCCCGGCGTCAGGGCGGCCAGGAAGTTCGGCAGCATGGCCCCGCCGAAGACGAACCCGAGCGCGTCCCGTGCCAGCCCCGACTCGTCGCCGAGGAGCACCTTGGCGCCGAGGGTGTGGCCGATCTGGGCGACCGTCGGGGCGGAGAGGGCGGGCTCGTCGGGCAGGACGTAGCAGGGGACGGGCAGCCGGGTGGCGAGCCGGTCGGCGATCTCGTCGCGGTCCTCGCGGGCGACCCGGTTGGTGACCATGGCCAGGACGTCGCAGCCGAGCCCGTCGTAGGCGCGGTAGGCGTTGCGGGTCTCGGCGAGCACGGACTCGGTGGTCTGCTTGCGGCCGCCCACGACCGGGATCACGGACGCGCCGAACTCGTTGGCGAGCCGGGCGTTGAGGGCCAGCTCGTCCGGGAACTGGGTGTCGGCGTAGTCGGTGCCGAGGACGAGGACGACGTCGTAGTCCCGCGCGACCCGGTGGAAGCGGTCGACCAGCGTGGACACCAGTTCGTCCGTCCCCCGTTCGGCCTGCAGGGCGGAGGCCTCCTGGTAGTCCAAGCCGTAGACCGTGGCCGGGTCCTGCGACAGCCGGTAGCGGGCGCGCAGCAGATCGAAGAGGCGGTCGGGACCGTCGTGGACGAGGGGGCGGAAGACGCCCACCCGGTCGACCTGCCGGGTCAGGAGCTCCATGACCCCCAGTTCGACGACCTGGCGGCCGTCGCCGCGGTCGATACCGGTCACGTACACGCTGCGCGTCACGCGTGCTCTCCGTTTCGTCTGAAGCGGGGGTTGATGCGGGTGAATCTTCTGTTCAGCGGCGAATCGGAGGCCCCCGGGGCCCTCAGATCGCAAAAATCGCCCGCCGGGGCGAGCGGAACCCTCTTGACAATACCCCTCGGCCTAGATAAGGCGCCCGTCAAGGTGTCGTCGCGCTGCGCGCCTGAGGGACGTGAAACAATCGGCAGTGGCTCACCGGTATCAACAGCGAGCAGGAGACACAGCACGATGCGCATCGGAGTTCTCACCGCAGGCGGCGACTGCCCCGGCCTGAACGCCGTGATCCGGTCGGTCGTGCACCGAGCGGTCGCCCAGTACGGCGACGAGGTGATCGGCTTCGAGGACGGCTACGCGGGCCTGCTGGACGGTCGCTACCGTGGCCTCGACCTCGACTCGGTCAGCGGCATCCTGGCCCGCGGCGGCACCATCCTCGGCTCCTCCCGGCTCGAGCGCGACCGGCTGCGCGAGGCATGCGAGAACGCGTCCGACATGATCCACGAGTTCGGCATCGACGCCCTGATCCCGATCGGCGGCGAGGGCACCCTGACGGCGGCCCGCATGCTGTCCGACGCGGGTCTGCCGGTGGTCGGCGTGCCGAAGACCATCGACAACGACATCTCGTCGACGGACCGGACGTTCGGCTTCGACACCGCGGTGGGGGTCGCCACGGAGGCGATGGACCGCCTGAAGACGACGGCCGAGTCCCACCAGCGGGTGATGGTGGTCGAGGTCATGGGCCGCCACGCCGGCTGGATCGCCCTGGAGTCGGGCATGGCCGCCGGTGCGCACGGCATCTGCCTGCCCGAGCGGCCCTTCGACCCCGCCGACCTGGTGAAGATGGTCGAGGAGCGGTTCGCGCGCGGCAAGAAGTTCGCCGTCATCTGCGTCGCCGAGGGCGCCCACCCCACCGAGGGCAGCATGGACTACGGCAAGGGCGAGATCGACCAGTACGGCCACGAGCGCTTCCAGGGCATCGGTACGGCCCTGGCGTACGAACTGGAGCGCCGCCTCGGCAAGGAGGCCAAGCCGGTCATCCTCGGCCACGTCCAGCGCGGCGGCACGCCGACGGCGTACGACCGGGTGCTCGCCACCCGCTTCGGCTGGCACGCGGTGGAGGCGGCGCATCGTGGGGAGTTCGGCCGGATGACCGCGCTGCGCGGTACGGACGTCGTGATGGTGCCGCTGGCGGAGGCGGTCACCGAGCTGAAGACGGTGCCGAAGGACCGGATGGACGAGGCCGAGTCGGTGTTCTAGTGCCGCGACGGGGCGAACGTTGCCTGTTGCGGCACCAGGCCGCGGCGGGCACCGCGGGCCGGTTCCGGGCCGCGGCGCGCCACCACGGCCCGCTCCGGGTCCCCTCAGCGCCGGGGCGGCCCGCTGTGCTCCACGGCCGTCCAGAAGTGGTCGATGATCCGGTCGAGGAACTCGCGGCCGTTGTCGCTGGTTTCCTGGCTGCCGCCGCCCCAGCTGAGGGTGGCGACCATCTGCCCCTGGTACTCGCGGTGCAGTTCCTGGAGTGCGGCCTCCAGGACCGCGCGGTCCAGGGGCACCGCCTTGCCCACCGGGCGGACGTAGGCCTGCCAGCGGGTGGTCACCGCGCTGTGCAGCAGGTCGGCGAGTTTGTCCTCGCGGCCCGTGACGGCGACGAAGTCGGGCAGTTCGAGGCCGAGGACGTCGGCGAGGGCGGCGGACTGCCGCTCGTTGCCACGCCAGCTGCCGCTCTCCTCCATCCGCAGGTAGGCGGGGAGTTCGAGGCCGACACCGCGGGCGACGTCCTCCGGGGCGAGGCCACGGGAGATGCGGTGCTCGCGCAGGGTGCGGGGACGGCCGATGAGTTCACCCGGCGAGCACCACAGCACTCCCGCGAGGGCCGTGAGTTCGGGGCTGCTGGGGTGGGTGACCCCGCGTTCCCAGGCGATGACGAGGTCCGGGGTGACGTACGGCAGCCCGTACGACGAGCGCATGCCGTAGGCCACGTGCTCGGGACCCATGCCGAGGCCGGCACGCAGGCGCCGGGCGGCGGGGGCGTTGAACGGGGGATTGGACGGGGAGGGCTGGTTCGGTCTGGCTGGGGGTTGGCGCACGGGCCACAAGCTAGAGGTGCCGGGGTGTCCTGACTACGGTCCGTTCGGACAGGATCACCGATTGTAGGAACATACGGTTCCCCGGTGCCCGGCGTACGGACACCCCGGCCGCCTCACCCCTTGACCGCCCCGCCCAGCGCGAATCCACTGCCGAGCCGCCGCGCCACCAGCACGTACAGCAGGATCACCGGCGTCGAGTAGATGATCGAGAAGGCCGCCAGCTGCCCGTACACCACCGTCCCGCGATTGCCGAAGAACTCGTTGATGCTCACCGCCGCCGGCATCTGGTCCGGGGTGAGCAGCAGCATGAACGGGACGAAGAAGTTCCCCCACATCATCACGAACGAGAACACCGTCACCACCGCCACGCCCGGCCCCATCAGCGGCAGCACGATCCGCAGCAGCGACTGGAGCGGGGACGCGCCGTCCGTCCAGGCCGCCTCCTCCAGCTCCTTCGGCACGCCGTCCATGAAGTTCTTCATCAGCCAGATGGCGAAGGGGAGTTGGGAGGCGGCGAAGAAGAAGATCGTGCCCTGCATCGTGTCGATCAGGTTCACCTGCACGAACAGGGCGTACACCGGCACCATGATCGCCGTGATCGGCAGGCTCGTGGCGAAGAGGATCGTCAGCAGGAACGGGCGGTTGAGGCGGGAGCGGAAGCGGGACAGCGGATAGGCGGCGAGGGCGGCGCAGGCCACGGTGAGCAGCGTGCCGCCGCCGCACAGGAGCAGGCTGTTGAGCAGCGGTGTGAAGGTGATGTCGGGCGTCAGGACGGCTTCGAAGTTGGCCGTCGTCACGCCGTCCGGGAGCTTCACCCGCAGACCCGCGCTCGGGTCCAGCGCCGACAGGATCACCCACAGCAGGGGGAGGCAGAACGCCGCGGCCACCACCAGGAGGCCGGCGTCGGCGGCCAGGCGGTGCGTGGTGCTGCGGGAAGAGGGAGTCCGGGCCATGGGGTGTCAGACCTCCGTCCGCAGCAGGCGCAGATAGATCACCGAGAACAGCGAGCCCACCACGAGCAGCAGCAGGGCTACCGCGGTGCCGTAGCCGATCATGCTCTTCTGGAAGGCCTCCTCGTACATGAAGAGCGGGAGCGTCTGGCTCTTGCCGCCCGGGCCGCCCCTGGTCATCACCCAGATCAGGCCGAAGACGGACAGGGTCTGGAGGGTGATCAGCATCAGGTTCGTGCCGATGGAGCGGCGGATCATCGGCAGGGTGATGTGCCACATACGGCGCCAGCCGCCGGCGCCGTCGACCTCGGCGGCCTCCGTGATCTCCTTCGGGATCTCACCCAGCGCCGCCGAGTAGACCAGCATCGAGAACGCCGTGCCCCGCCATACGTTCGCGAACGACACCGCCAGGATCGGGAGCGTGAACAGCCAGTTCTGGGAGGGGAGATGGAGCCAGTCCAGGATGGCGTTCAGGGTGCCCTCGCGGCGGAAGAAGGCGTAGAGGAGGAAGCCGGCGACGACCTCCGGCAGGACCCACGCCGTGATGACGATGCCGCCGGTGAGGGTGCGGATCGGCTTCGACGCGCGCTGCATCAGCGCCGCCAGCGCGAGCCCCAGCGTGTTCTGGCCGATCAGGGCCGAGACGACCGTGAAGACGAGGGTCAGCCACACCGCGTTCAGGAAGGCCTCGTCCCCGAACGCGGTACGGAAGTTCTCGAAGCCGATGAACGACTCCGCCGCCTGGCCGGTCAGCTGGAGGTCGGTGAACGCGATGTAGGCGCAGTACCCGATCGGCCCTGCCAGGAAGAGGAGCAGCAGCACCACGGCGGGGGACAGGGGGAGGACCCGCAGCAGGGAACGGGAGAGCGGGTGGTGCTTCGGCGCGGAGTCCGGGGGGACCGGTCCCGGCCTCTTGGTGAGGCCGGGACCGGGGCCCGTCGCGGGGGCTGTCGTCATGAACTGCGGCTCACTTCTGGATCACCTGGTCGTCCGTCGCCGATTTCAGTTCCTCGTCGTAGGCCTTCGCCGCCTCCTCGACCGACATCTCGCCCGTGGTGACGCCCTCCATGGCCTCCTGGATCGCGGTGGAGACCTTCGGGTATGCCGGGAAGGCGGGCCGGTAGTGGGTGGTGGCGACCAGGTCGGTGAAGAACTTGATGCCGGGCTGGGCCTCGACGTAGGCGGGGTCGGCGGCGACGTCCTCGCGGACCGCGATGCCCGAGTTGGCGACGTACCACTTCTGGGCGTTCGCCTTCGTCTGCATCGTCTTGATGAACTCGAAGGCGAGGTCCGGGTTGCCCGCCTTGGCGGGGATCGCCCAGGTCCAGCCGCCGGACATGCTCACCTTCCCCGGTGCCTGGCCGTTCTGGGTGGGCATGGCGGCGAGGCCCAGCTTGTCCGACCACTCGGGCCACTCGTGGCCGCTGCCCTCCAGCCAGTCCTGCGGGAGCCAGGAACCATCGAGGTTGATGCCGAGTTTGCCCTCGGGGAGGAGCTCACCGCGGACGCGGGTGGCGAAGTTGGGGTCGAGGGCGTCGGCGACGTCCGGGCCGAGCTTCTCCTTGTAGACCGTCTCGACGAAGGTGAGGGCGTCCTTGAAGCCCTTGCTGCCGGCGATCCACTTCTTGGACTGCTCGTCGTAGAGCGGGTCGGCCGTGCCGTCGTTCGTGCCGTAGAGCAGCATCTGGAAGCCCTGCATGGTGGCGGCCTCGCCGGCGGGCTTGCCGGTGTAGACGTTGAGGGGCGTGACGCCGGGGACCTTCCGCTTGATCGTGCGGGCGGCCTCCAGGACGTCGTCCCAGGTCTTCGGTTGCCAGTCGGCGGGCAGGCCGGCCTTCTCGAAGACGGCCTTGTCGAACCACAGGCCCCGGGTGTCCGTGCCGTCCGGGATGCCGTACGTCTTCCCGTCCTCGCCCTTGGCCGCGGCCTTCGCCGTGTCGATGAACTGGTTCCAGTCCTGCCACTTGGCGAGGTATGGGTCGAGGGGTTTGAGGTAGCCGCTGGTGATGTCCGAGTTGATGAGGAAGGTGTCCTCGTAGACCAGGTCCGGCGCCGTCTTGGGGGAGCGGAGCATCTGCTGGAGCTTGGTGTAGTACTCCGAGTCCGGGGCCTTGATCGGGACGAGCTCGACCTTCTTGCCGGGGTTGGCCTTCTCGAACTGCTTCTTGATGTCCGCGAGGAAGGTGTCCATCACCTTGACGGAGTTGTCCGTGGACTGTTTGAAGGAGACCTTCACCGTGTCCGGATCGCTGCCTGCTCCCCCGCCGCAGGCGGTGAGGGTGCCCGCGGCGGCGACAGCGAGGGCGAGGACGGCGGGGAGGGAGGCTTTGGGGCGCACGAGCATGACCTCCTGGGGCCTACGTCGTTGTGGCCTGGGGTTGTGGCCCGGTGAACGTATGAGGAGTGGTCTAGTCAGGTCAATGCGTCTGCGTCGGATTGACATGACATTCTGCTGTCTAACTCCGCTGTTCCCGCACCCACCGATACACCAGTTCCGGCCGTCCCACCTGTCCGTACAGCGGGCTGCGGCCCGCTCTCCCCGCGTCCACCAGGTGTTCCAGGTAACGGCGGGCCGTGATGCGGGAGATGCCCACCGCCTCGGCCACTCCGGCCGCGGTCAGGCCCTCCTCGCCCTCGCGCAGCGCCGAGGTCACGCGTTCCAGCGTCGGTCCGCTCAGGCCCTTGGGCAACGCCACGGGGCCCGGTGCCCGCAGCGTCGCCAGGGCGCGGTCGACCTCGTCCTGGCCGCTGGCCTCGCCCGCCGCGCCCCGGAACTGCGCGTACCGCACCAGACGGTCCCGAAGTGTGGCGAAGGTGAAGGGCTTCAGGACGTACTGCACGACGCCCAGCGACACCCCCTCCCGCACCACCGCCAGGTCCCGGGCCGACGTCACCGCTATCACGTCCGCGTGATGGCCCGCCGCCCGCAGCGACCGCGCCAGCTGCAACCCGTGCACGTCGGGCAGGTGCAGGTCCAGCAGGAGCAGATCGACCGGCGTGCGCTCCAGGGCCCGCCGTGCCTCCGCTCCCGTGTGGGCCTTCCCCACGGCGACGAAGCCGGGAACGCGCCCGACGTACAGCACATGCGCGTCCGCGGCCACGGGGTCGTCCTCGACGACCAGCACCCGGATCGGTTCCTCCTGGGTCATGCGTGATCTCCCGCGCCCGTACCGGCGGCGTCCGCCGTGAGACCGGACCCGCCGCCCACCCGGACCTCCTGCGACAGCGGCAACCGCACCTCGAACTCCGCTCCTCCGTCACCGGCCTGCGACACCGACAGCGTCGCCGCGTGCCGGTGCACCGCCTGCCGGACCAGGGCGAGGCCAAGACCCCGTCCCCCGGGCCCGGACGGCTTCGTCGTGAAGCCCTTCTGGAAGGCCCGCTCGGCGTGCTCGGGAGCCAGGCCCTCACCGGTGTCCGCCACCCGCAGGACCAGCTCGCCGCCCGCCGTGTACGCCGTCACCGTCACCCGCGCCCGTGCGCTGCCCTGCGCCGCGTCCACCGCGTTGTCGATCAGGTTGCCGAGGATGGTCACCAGGTCCCGTGCGGGCAGCGACGGCGGCAGCAGCCCGTCGTCCAGTGCGCTGTCCTGCGACACCACGAGCTCCACACCCCGCTCGTTCGCCTGCGCCGTCTTGCCGAGCAGCAGGGCCGCCAGCACCGGCTCGTTGACCGCCGCGACGACCTGGTCGGTGAGGGCCTGGGCAAGTTCCAGTTCCGCCGTGGCGAAGGCGACGGCCTCCTCGGCCCGGCCCAGTTCGATCAGCGACACGACCGTGTGCAGGCGGTTCGCCGCCTCGTGCGCCTGGGAGCGGAGCGCCTGTGAGAAACCCCGTTCCGAGTCCAGCTCGCCCATCAGCGACTGGAGTTCCGTCACGTCCCGCAACGTCACGACCGTCCCGCGCCGCTCGCCGCCCGACACCGGTGACGTGTTGACCACCAGCACCCGGTCCGCCGTCAGGTGGACCTCGTCCACCCGTGGCTGCGCGGACAGCAGCGCGCCCGTCAGCGGCGCCGGCAGACCCAGGTCGGCCACCGAGCGGCCCACCACGTCGCCGGGCATGCCGAGCAGCTCCTGCCCGCCGTCGTTGATCAGCGCCACCCGGTACTGGCCGTCGAGCATCAGCAGTCCCTCCCGCACGGCGTGCAGGGCGGCCTGGTGGTAGTCGTGCATCCGGCTCAGTTCGGTCGCGTTCATGCCGTGGGTGTGGCGGCGGAGGCGGGCGTTGACGACGTAGGTGCCGACGGCGCCGAGGGCCAGGGCGCCGCCCGCGGTGCCGATCAGGGCGGTGAGCTGGCTCCGGACCCGCTCGGTGATCGCCTCGACCCGGATGCCCGCGCTGACCAGGCCGACGATGCGCCGGCCGTCCTGGACGGGGGTGACCGCGCGGACGGAGGGGCCGAGGGTGCCCGTGTAGGTCTCGGTGAAGGACGCGCCCCGCAGGGCGGGCTCGATGTGGCCCAGGAAGCGGCCGCCGATCTGTGCCGGGTCGGGGTGGGTCCAGCGGATCCCCCGCGGGTCCATGATCGTGACGAAGTCGACGTCCGTGTCGCGCATGACCCTCAGGGCGTACGGCTGGAGCGGTGCCGTCGGGTCGGAGGTGCGGATCGCCTCCCGCACCGACGGGGAGTCGGCGATCGCGCGGGCCACCGCCATCGCCTGGCGGCCCGCCGCGTCCTCGGCCTGGTTGCGGTCGCTGACGTAGGTGAACAGCGCGTAACCGGCGACGAGCACCGCGATCAGCACGGCCTGCATGGCGAACAGCTGGCCGGCCAGGCTACGGGCTCTCGGGACCGGGATGCGCATGCCGTCAGTGTGCCCCGACGGTTAAGCGTGAACTAAATGAACGGAAGGGTGACCGCCCTCACAGCTCGGGAGATAGTCACGGCATTCCTTCGTCCGCGGGCACCGCCCCGGACGTTCCCCCGGACGTGAGCCGCACGCCGGTGATGCCGATGACGTCGTCAAGGAGGGCAGTCGTGACCAGCGCAGCCGACACGGCACCTGCCACACCCCGCGCCAAGCGGGACCGCACCCACTACCTCTACATCGCGGTGATCGTCGCGGTCGCGCTCGGCATCGCCGTGGGCCTGGCCGCTCCGGGCTTCGCCGTCGAGCTGAAGCCGATCGGCACGGGCTTCGTGAACCTGATCAAGATGATGATCTCGCCGATCATCTTCTGCACGATCGTGCTGGGTATCGGCTCCGTACGCAAGGCCGCCAAGGTCGGCGCGGTCGGCGGTATCGCCCTCGTCTACTTCCTGGTCATGTCACTGGTGGCGCTCGCCATCGGCCTGGTCGTCGGCAACATCATTGACCCGGGCACCGGCCTCGCCCTCACCGACGCCGTCCGCGAGACGGGCCAGGCGCAGGTGGACGCGGAGGCCAAGAGCACCGGCGACTTCCTGCTCGGCATCATCCCGACCACCATCGTCTCCGCCTTCACCGAGGGCGAGGTGCTCCAGGCCCTGCTCATCGCCCTGCTCGCCGGCTTCGCGCTGCAGGCCATGGGCTCCGCCGGGCAGCCGATCCTGCGCGGCATCGAGCACATCCAGCGGCTCGTCTTCCGCATCCTCGCGATGATCATGTGGGCCGCCCCGATCGGTGCCTTCGGCGCGATCGCCGCCGTCACCGGCTCCGCCGGCCTCGACGCCCTCAAGAGCCTCGCCGTCCTGATGCTCGGCTTCTACGTCACCTGCGTGCTGTTCGTCTTCCTCGTGCTCGGCGCGCTGCTGCGGCTCGTCTCCGGCCTGAACATCCTGACGCTGTTCACCTACCTGGGCCGTGAGTTCCTGCTGATCCTGTCCACCTCCTCCTCGGAGTCCGCGCTGCCGCGGCTCATCGCGAAGATGGAGCACCTCGGCGTCAGCAAGCCGGTCGTCGGCATCACCGTCCCGACCGGCTACTCCTTCAACCTCGACGGCACCATGATCTACATGACCATGGCGTCCCTGTTCATCGCCGACGCCATGGGCACGCCGATGGGTATCGGCGAGCAGATCCCGCTGCTGCTGTTCCTGCTGGTCGCCTCGAAGGGTGCCGCCGGTGTGACGGGCGCGGGTCTGGCCACCCTCGCGGGCGGGCTCCAGTCCCACAAGCCCGCCCTGGTGGACGGCGTCGGCCTGATCGTCGGCATCGACCGCTTCATGAGCGAGGCCCGCGCCCTGACCAACTTCGCGGGCAACGCCGTCGCCACCGTGCTGATCGGCACCTGGACCAAGGAGATCGACAGGGAGCGGGTGGACGAGGTGCTCGCGGGCCGGCTGCCGTTCGACGAGAAGACGCTGCTGGACGACGGCCACGGCGGCGGCGCCGACGGCGAGGCGGAGATGCCGGAGCAGCGCGGAGACGGCGACGTGGAAGGCGAGAAGGAACTGGCGAAGGCCTGATCCCTCGTTCCTCCGCGGGCTGCTGCCCTCACACGCCCGGGCGGCTGAGTTGCTCCCCCCGTCGCTCAGCCGCCCGGGCCCACCTCTGCCCGGCCTCCCGTCGCCTTGACGTCGGTGCGTTGCCTTGACGCCGACGTCAAGGCTTACGTTCGTGGGCATGCGAATCGGCGAGCTGGCCGAACGGGCCGGGACCACCACGCGCACGCTCCGGTACTACGAGGCGCGCGGGCTGCTGCCCGCGCGCCGGGACACGAAGGGCCACCGGGACTACGACGAGCGGGACCTGAAGTTGCTGCGGCAGATCAGGACGTTGCAGGACTTCGGGTTCGGCCTGGAGGAGACGCGGCCCTTCGTGGAGTGCCTGCGGGCCGGGCATCCGGAGGGCGACTCCTGCCCCGCCTCGCTCGCGGTCTACCGGCGCAAGCTGGACGAACTCGACGCCCTGATCGGTGAGTTGCAGTCCGTGCGGGCCCAGGTGGGGTCGCAGCTGGCGCGGGCCGAGCGGGCGCGCGACCGGCTGGCCGCCGACGCGACGGTTCCGGGCGGCCCGGAACCTGTGTGCGAACTGGGAGGGCAGCGTTGAGCAAGGCTGCGGGTGTGGCCGAAGTGACGGACGCGGACTTCGCGGCGGAGGTGATCGGGTCCGAGCTGCCGGTGCTGGTGGAGTTCACCGCCGACTGGTGCCCTCCGTGCCGGCAGATGGCGCCGGTCCTGAGCGCGCTGGCGGCTCAGGAGGGGGAGCGGCTGAAGGTGGTGCAGCTGGACGTGGATCACAATCCGGAGATCACCCGCGCCTACAAGGTGCTGTCGATGCCGACCTTCATCGTCTTCCGCGACGGTGAGCCCGTGCGGTCGATGGTGGGGGCCCGGCCGAAGCGCCGGCTCCTGGAGGAGATCGCGGACGCGCTGTGAACCGCACCGCGCCCTGAGCGGACGTGCCGGAGTAGCTCTGCCGAAGCAAAGAAATCCCCCGGGCAATTGCGCCCGGGGGATTTCTTTGCGTATATTCAATGGTTCGCGACTTCAGGAAATAAGGTCGCGAAGAAGACCAGTGAGCACAGTATATGCGGGCGGGAGCGGAATTGTCAAACATGGATTCGTCAAACGTAGACTTTCCAGACGATGAAATGCGCCGCGAGCAGGAATTCATCGACGGGCTGTACGCGCGCGTCGACGTGCTGCGTGGCGACGCCGAGGCATCCGTCACCGACGCGCTCGCGCAGGGCGACAAGCCGATGCAGGCCCGCCTGGAGCGGGACATCCTGGTCGCCGAGCGATCCGGGCTGCTCGCCGCGCTGAACGCGGTGGACGGCTCGCTGTGCTTCGGCCGGATCGATCTCGCCTCCGGTGCCGGCCACCACATCGGCCGGATCGGCCTGCGGGCCGGCGACACCGAGCGCACCCCGATCCTGATCGACTGGCGGGCCGAGGTCGCCCGCCCCTTCTACCTGGCCACCGGGCACACGCCGATGGGGCTCAGCCGCCGCAGGCACATCTCCACCGAGGGCCGTCGCGTCACCGCCCTGCACGACGAGTTCCTCGACGTCGGCGACGACACCCGCACCGGGTACGAGGACCCCAGCGGGGACGCGGTCCTGCTGGCCGCGCTGAACTCCGCGCGCACCGGCCGGATGACCGACATCGTGCAGACCATCCAGGCCGAGCAGGACGAGATCATCCGTGCCCCGCACCGCGGTGTCCTGGTCGTCGAGGGCGGCCCCGGCACCGGCAAGACGGCGGTGGCCCTGCACCGGGCGGCGTACCTGCTGTACGAGCACCGGGAACTGCTCGCCAAGCGGGCCGTCCTGATCGTCGGCCCCAACCCCGCCTTCCTCGGCTACATCGGCGAGGTGCTGCCCTCGCTGGGCGAGACGGGCGTGCTGCTGGCCACGGTCGGTGAGCTCTTCCCCGGCGTGAAGGCGACGGCGGCCGACACCCCGGAGGCGGCCGCGGTCAAGGGCCGCGCGGCGATGGCCGACGTGCTCGCCGATGTCGTCCGGGACCGGCAGGCGCTGCCCGACCCGGTGATCGCCATCGAGCACGACCGCGAGATCCTGATGCTCGACGACGGCCTCGTCGGCGTCGCCCGCGAGCGGACCCGGGCCGCCAGGCTGCCGCACAACGCCGCGCGCGAGCACTTCGAGGGGCACATCCTCAACACGCTCACCGAGCTGTACGCCGAGCGGGTCGGCACCGACCCGTACGACGGCTCCAACCTCCTCGACCCCAGTGACATCACCCAGATCCGCGACGACATCGCCGAGAACCCGGAAGTCTGGTCGGCCATCGACCAGCTGTGGCCGGTCCTGACTCCGCAGCGGCTGGTCGCCGACTTCCTCGCGGCGCCCGAGGGGTACGTCGCGGACGCCGACGCGGCGGCGATCCGGCGGCCGGTGACGCGGGCGTGGACCGTCGCGGACGTGCCGCTGCTCGACGAGGCGGCCGAGCTGCTCGGCGAGGACGACCGCGCGGCGCGGGCGCGGGCCGAGCGGGAACGGGAGCGGCAGGTGTCGTACGCGCAGGGCGTGCTGGACGTCTCCTACGCGTCCCGGACGTACGAGTTCGAGGACAAGGAGGACGGCGACCCCGACAGCTCGGAGGTGCTGTCCGCGCACGACATCATCGACGCCGAGCGGTTCGCCGAGCGGCACGAGGAGGACGACCACCGCAGTGCCGCGGAACGGGCGGCGGCCGACCGTACCTGGGCGTTCGGGCACATCATCGTCGACGAGGCGCAGGAGCTGTCGCCGATGGCGTGGCGGCTGCTGATGCGCCGCAGCCCGACGCGGTCGATGACGCTGGTCGGGGATCCCGCGCAGACGGCACAGGCGGCGGGGGCCGGCTCCTGGTCGAAGATCCTCCAGCCCTATGTCCAGGACCGCTGGGAGCACACCCGCCTCGGCGTCAACTACCGCACGCCCGCCGAGATCATGGACCTCGCGGCGGCGGTCGTACGGGCGCAGGACCCGGACTTCGAACCGCCGAGTTCCGTGCGGTCCACAGGGGTACGTCCGTGGATCCGCGCGACGGACGACCTGCCCGGGGCGGTCGCGAAGGCGGTCGAGGAGCTCACCCCGGCCGAGGGGCGGCTGGCCGTCATCGCACCGCGCGAACTGCACCGGCGGCTCGCCGCCCAGCTGGACGGTGTGACGGCGGGCGCCGAGCCGGACCTGACGCACACGGTCGTCCTCCTGGAGCCGCGTCAGGCCAAGGGCCTGGAGTTCGACTCCGTGCTGGTCGTCGAGCCGGGCCGGTACGGCACGAGCGACCTGTACGTCGCCCTGACCCGCGCGACCCAACGGCTGGGCGTACTGCACACGGGCCCGCTGCCGCGAGGCCTGACCGAGCCGTCCCCGGCGTCCGCCTGACGGCCCTGGAGGGCAGCCACGGGCCCCCGGCATGGCGCGCCCGCTCCACCACCCGAACCGGACGGCCGGGCGGTGGGGCGGGCGCGGCGCCGGCTACGACGGCTGCAGCCAGACCGTCGCCAGTGGCGGCAGCGTCAGCCGGATGCTCGCCGGGTGGCCGTGCCAGGGGAGGGCTTCGGGCTTGAGCGGGTCGGGGTTCGTCACGTCGCTGCCGCCGTAGCGGGCGGAGTCCGTGTTCAGGGTCTCGTGCCAGGCCGGGATCTCGTCGGGGACGCCCACCCGGTAGTCGTGGCGGACCACCGGGGAGAAGTTGCTGATCGCCAGCAGCGGGGCGCCCGTGGCGTCATGACGCAGGAAGGCCAGGACGTTGTCCTCGGCGGCGTCGCCGACGATCCACCGGAAACCCTCGGGATGGGTGTCGCGCTGCCAGAGGGCCGGCGAGTGCCGGTAGACGGCGTTGAGGTCGCGGACCAGGTCGCGCACGCCACGGTGGTCGGCCTCGGCGCCGTACTGCGGGTCGAGCAGCCACCAGTCCGGACCGTGCGCCTCGGACCACTCCGCGCCCTGCGCGAACTCCTGCCCCATGAACAGCAGCTGCTTGCCCGGGTGGGCCCACATGAAGCCCAGGTAGGCACGGTGGTTGGCGCGCTGCTGCCACCAGTCGCCCGGCATCTTCGACACCAGCGACCGCTTGCCGTGCACCACCTCGTCGTGGGAGATCGGCAGGACGTAGTTCTCGCTGTACGCGTACACCATCGAGAACGTCATCTCGTGGTGGTGGTACTTGCGGTGGACCGGCTCCTTGCTCATGTACTGAAGCGAGTCGTGCATCCAGCCCATGTTCCACTTCAGGCCGAAGCCCAGGCCGCCGAATCCGCTCGGGCCCTTGTGGTGGGTGGCCCGGGTGACGCCGTCCCACGCCGTGGACTCCTCGGCGATCGTGACGACGCCGGGCGCCCGGCGGTACACCGTCGCGTTCATCTCCTGGAGGAACGCCACCGCGTCCAGGTTCTCCCGGCCGCCGTGTTCGTTCGGCGTCCACTGGCCGGGCTCGCGCGAGTAGTCGAGGTAGAGCATCGAGGCCACGGCGTCCACGCGCAGCCCGTCGATGTGGAACTCCTCGCACCAGTAGACCGCGTTGGCGACCAGGAAGTTGCGCACCTCCTTGCGGCCGAAGTCGAACTCCAGCGTCCCCCAGTCGGGATGGGCCGCACGGAGCGGGTCGGCATGCTCGTACAGCGGGCGCCCGTCGAACTCGGCCAGCGCCCAGTCGTCCCGCGGGAAGTGGGCCGGCACCCAGTCCATGAGGACGCCGATGCCCGCCTGGTGCAGGGCGTCGACCAAGTACCGGAAGTCGTCCGGGGTCCCCAGGCGGGCCGTGGGCGCGTAGAAGCCGGTGACCTGGTAGCCCCAGGAGCCGCCGAAGGGGTGCTCGGCGACCGGCATCAGCTCGACATGGGTGAAGCCCAGGTCCTTGACGTAGGCGGGCAGCTCCCGCGCGAGTTGACGATACGTCAGTCCGGTGCGCCAGGAGGGGAGGTGCACCTCGTACACGGAGAACGGCGCCTCGTGCGCGGGGACCTCTCCGCGCCGCTCCAGCCACGCCGCGTCGCCCCACTCGTAGCGCGAAGCGGTCACGATGGACGAGGTGTCCGGCGGGGACTGGGTGCGGCGGGCCATCGGGTCGGCGCGCAGGGTCTTCGAACCGTCGGGCCGGGTGATCTCGAACTTGTACAGCTCGCCCTCACCGATGCCGGGCACGAAGAGTTCCCAGACGCCGGTGCCGCCCAGCGAGCGCATCGGGAATCCGGTGCCCTCCCAGTAGTTGAAGCCGCCGGCCAGGCTCACGCCGCGCGCGTTCGGCGCCCACACCGTGAAGCGGGTGCCGGTCACACCCTGGTGCGTCATCGGCTCGGCACCCAGCGCCCGCCACAGCTGCTCGTGCCGGCCCTCGCCGATCAGATGCAGGTCGAGGTCGCCGAGGGTGGGGAGGAACCGGTACGGGTCGTCGGTGTCCTGGACCGTGCTCCCGTACGCGACGCTGAGCCGGTAGTCGGGGACCTCGGTGAGCGGCAGCAGCGCGGAGAAGAAGCCGTCGCCGTCGTCGTGCAGCTCGGCCCTGCGGTCGCCGGCGACGACCGTGACGGACAGGGCGTAGGGGCGGAAGACGCGGAAGATCACGCCACCGTCCGGTGCCGGGTGCGCGCCGAGGACGGAGTGCGGGTCGTGGTGGGCGCCGGTGAGCAGACGCCCGCGGTCGGCGGGGCCGAGGGCGGGGGAGAGGGGAGTGGGGGAAGCCTTCTCGGCGGCGGCAGCCTCGGCCGGGGCGGCGGGCTTGGCGTCCGGAGCCTTCGCGGCCGTCGCAGCGCTCCTGGCGGGCGCGGTCTTCTTCGCGGACGCACGCTTCGCGGCGGTGGTCAGCCGTTCCGCCGCCGTGGCCTTCTTCGCGGCGGCGGTCTTCTTCGCTGGCGCTGTCGTACTCGCCGCCGTCTTGGCCGTGGCCTTCTTCGCGACGGTCTTTCCGGCCGCGGTCCTCTTGACGGGCGCGGTCTTCTTCCCGGCCGCGGTCTTCTTGACGGGCGCAGCCTTCTTGGCGGGCGCCTTCTTCGCCGCCGCCTTCTCGGAAGCGGCCGCCGTCTTGCCGGTGGCCGCCTTCACCGCGGCTTTCTTCGTGACCGCCTTTTTCGTGACCGCCTTCTTCGCGGCAGTCTTCTCGTCCGCGGTCTTCTTCGTGGTCGCCTTCTTCGGCGTCGTCTTCGCCGTCGTCGTCGGTGCGGCCGTCTCCTCCGGCGCGGTCGCCTGTTTGGGCACGGCGGCCTTCTCCTGAGGGGCCGTGGTCTCCCCGGCCGTGATGTTCGGGTCGGAACCGCTGGACGAGGAGGTGGTACGGGGGGTCACGGGCGGAGCCTCCTGGGAGGGTCAGGTCGGTTGGGTCGAGGCGAGACGCCGTATCGCCGACAGCGGCACGGGGAGCCAGTCGGGGCGGTGCCGGGCCTCGTAGACGACCTCGTAAACGGCCTTGTCGGTCTCATGGGCACGCAGCAGCACCGGGTCGGTGCGCGGATCACGGCCGGCCGCCTCGGCGTACCCGGAGCAGTAGGCGGCCCGGCAGTGCTCCGCCCAGCCCGGCACCGGCGGCTGCACGGAGTGGGCCGCGTAGTCGAAGGAGCGCAGCATCCCGGCGATGTCGCGCACGGCGGGCTGCGGCATCCGGCGTTCGGCGAGCGGCTTGGCCGGTTCGCCCTCGAAGTCGATCAGCGACCACTCGCCGGCCGGCGAGCGCAGGCACTGCCCGAGATGCAGATCGCCGTGGACGCGCTGGGCGGTCCAGGTGTGGCCCTCGGCCGCGAGGTCCGCCAGCGCCTCGAACGCGGAGCGCAGTCCCGGGACGTACGGCCCGAGCGCGGGCACCGCCTGTGCGGCGAGGTCGAGGCGTGCGAGCATGCCGTCGACCATCGAGCGCAGCTGGGTGTGGCCGAGGGTCACGGTCGGCAGTGCGCGGGCCAGTGCCGTGTGCACCTCGGCGGTGGCCCGGCCGAGGGCGCGCGCCTCGGCGCTGAAGTCCTCGCCCTTGGCCAGCTCGCGCAGGGCCAGCTCCCAGCCGTCGGTGGCGCCCTGGACGTAGGGCTGGAGCACGCCGAGGACGTACGACTGCCCGGCCAGCTCCGCGCCCAGCCATGCGGTCGGCGCGGGCACCCGGGGGCAGCCCTCGCGGGTCAGCGCGAGCGGCAGCTCCAGGTCCGGGTTGACGCCGGGCACGATGCGGCGGAGCAGCTTCAGAATGAACGTATCTCCGTATATCACCGAGGAGTTGGACTGCTCGGCGGTGACCGCCCGGCTGACCAGGCCGGGCCGGATCTCCCGGTGCGGGTCCCGCTCGAAGCGCAGGTCGCCGATGCGGGCCTGGGTGCGGAGCGCCTCCAGGAGCACCTCGGCGGGCCGGGGGTCGTACAGGGCCTCGTACACCGTCTGCCCGGCGAGGGGGCCGTCGGTGACGTGACCGATCAGCGCGGGTGCCAGCCGGGGTGGCAGCGCCTCGCGCACTCCTATGAGGAGCTGGTAGCAGTCGCCGGGGGCCGGGGCGGCGGCGTGGCCGGTGCCCTGGACCGGTGCGGACGGCTGCTGGACCCGCAGAAGCAGGTGGTAGAGGCCGAGCTTGCCGCCGGCCGGCAGCAGTTCGGTCGCCGCGACCGGCGTGAACCCGGTGACCGGACGTCCCTTGCCGGCGAACCAGCGCTGCCGTGGCAGCCAGTCCCGCAGCAGCGGATCCAGTGACGCGAGAAGGCCGGGGCCGGCCGTGGCGGGGCGGGTGACGGCTTCCGACATGGCGTGCGTCCTTTCCCCTTCTCCGGTTCGCCCTCGAGGGCGCTGTCAGCCGGTGTCGGCTCACGCGGGCGGACGGGGTGTTACTGATGCGTGCCCCGGGCGGGACGGGAGAAACCGCCCCGCCCCGGGCTGTCTAGGCGGCGTCCTTGCGCAGCCGGAACCAGTAGAAGCCGTGCCCCGCGAGGGTGAGCAGGTACGGCAGTTCACCGATGGCCGGGAAGCGCACCCCGCCGATCAGTTCGACCGGGTGGCATCCGCTGAAGGCCCGCAGGTCGAGTTCGGTCGGCTGCGGGAAGCGCGAGAAGTTGTGCACGCACAGCACGAGGTCGTCGCCGTGCTCCCGCAGGAACGCCAGTACGGCCGGGTTGGAGGACTGGAGTTCGGTGTACGAGCCGAGCCCGAAGGCGGGGTTCTGCTTGCGGATCTCGATCATCCGGCGGGTCCAGTGCAGCAGCGACGAGGGCGACGCCATGGCCGCCTCGACGTTGGTGACCTGGTAGCCGTAGACCGGGTCCATGATGGCCGGAAGGACCAGGCGGCCAGGATCGCAGGACGAGAAGCCCGCGTTGCGGTCCGGCGTCCACTGCATCGGCGTGCGCACCGCGTCGCGGTCGCCGAGCCAGATGTTGTCGCCCATGCCGATCTCGTCGCCGTAGTACAGGATCGGGCTGCCGGGGAGCGACATCAGCAGCGCGGTGAACAGCTCGATCTGGTTGCGGTCGTTGTCCAGGAGCGGGGCGAGGCGCCGGCGGATGCCGATGTTGGCGCGCATGCGCGGGTCCTTGGCGTACTCCGCGTACATGTAGTCGCGCTCTTCGTCGGTGACCATCTCGAGCGTGAGCTC
>NZ_JBIUBW010000027.1:0-89880 GCF_044548465.1 Streptomyces sp. NPDC052023
CCTCCCCGAGAAGTCCACGCCGAACATGTGAAGTTGCGAGCCGTCGCGTGAAATAGACAGTCAGATCCCTGTCCGAAGAACACGAGGCCCCTCAGAGCGTTGTACGGGGCCGTTCACCTGCGTTCATGGGCGGTTGGCCACCGCCGCGGGGACGGCTCCGGGTCTCATCTGAACGAGGTGAACGGGCCTGAACGAGACGGGAACTGAGACGGCCCGGCGGATGGTCGAGCCGTCTCGGGGGTCGTGTGGCCATGACTCGCCGGACAGTCACTGGTCGGAGATGAACTGCGGGCGGGACGGGGGGTCGACCGTCTTGTCCCAGGCGCGGCACTCCGCGTCGTCGAGCCAGTCCAGATACCACTCCGCGAACGACACGTGCCGCGTTTTGCCGCCCCGTTCGACCGGCACCACGCCTTCGCCGACGGCTCGTACGTCGTCCCACATGGTGCCGCGCTGGGGGCCCGTGACCACGAGGAGCGAGTAGTACGCGCAGCCCTGGGAGCTGATGCAGAGTGTGCCCTCGGTGAGCGCGTCGTACAGCTCCTCGTGGCGAGCCTCCCAGGGCGCGTACACGGCGGCGAAGGCACCGTCGTCCGGGTGGTCGGCCCGCTGGGGCTCTGCGCACTCGTGCTCGTCGAGCTGGGCCGTGAGCTCGGGGCGGAAGGGCAGCGCGCAGCGGCCGGTGGCCGGCCGGGCGCCGGGCCCGACCGGCTTCATCGGGAAGAGCCCGTAGTCGGGGCCCGTACCGCCGGCCCCCACCTCCAGGAGGAACGTGCGGTATTCCTCGGGGAGTTCGGTTCCGAGCCGCCGCTCCACCGCCCGCAGCTGCTCCTCGGTCAGGACGGGCAGCAGCTCGAAGTTGTGGCCGTGGCCCTGGAAGTCGGCACCGAACACTGCCCTCCAGCGCGGAGCCTTCCGCAGGGCGAGCACGCGCTCCCGCACTCCGGCCCAGGTCCCCGCCATCACTCCACCTCCGAAACAAGCGGCCTCGGTTGCGGACCAGGATCTCAAGCCGAGGGGCCGACGTGACGAGAACACATCATGCGCCGTCGTCCCCCATGGTAAAAAACGTGCTTCAGGCCGAGAGACGCCGGTCGTTGAGGACGCGTGCCGACTGCGGATGAGACGGACAAGTCCGCGCGCAATGATGGGGGAGCGACATGACGGCACCACAGAACGGTGTACCGGGGAGACAGCCAGAGCGAGGTGAGTCGGGTGGTCAGTACGTACCCGGTTGCCTTCCGGCGCTGATAGGGATCGGGGCTCTGATATTCGCAATCGTATCCCTCGTCTTGAATCTGGGATTCGACCCGAACGCGGCGCCGGACTGCGGCGGCGAGACGATGACCCCTGGCCAGAGGTGTGCCGACTACAGCGGAAACGACGGCGGCGGCACCTACGAGGAGATGCAGGAGAAGGAAAAGGAGTCTCACGACAACAGAATCCGCATCTACAGCATCGCTTTCCCCCTCGCCATCCTGTGCTTCGCCCGCACCCTGTACGTCTGGTTCAGGCCGACCCGGGGTCGCCAGCCGGACGGAACCGTTGCTTGACCGGCTGAGGGCCGCGCACCGTCGCACCTGAGCGTGCCGGTCTGCACGTTCGATCTCCGGGCTTAGGCATGGCGTTAAGGACAACCCAGCGCACCGCGACGAGGAGTCCACCGGAAGCTAGCCGGGAGCTAATGGTGCGGTTGTGGTGCGCCAGCCGCCCACCGGTCTAGACAACAAAGAACCCCCGGGTCGATGACCTGGGGGTTTCGCGTGGAGCGGGTGACGAGAATCGAACTCGCGCTCTCAGCTTGGGAAGCTTGGGTCTTCTGTCGGCAGTTGCTGCGTCGGCCTGCGGCGGACTGCCCCTGGGGCCTGACTGGCTGGCGCCCTGGTCCCCGTCATTCCCCGTGGTTCCCTGCACGATCTGGCACGGTTCTGGCACGACCTCTTCGCCCGCTTCTAGGAGTACGGGGCGGTGCCTGGCCGGTACGATGCGCAGGCTGAGCAGCGTCCACGCGGTGGGGGAGGGACAGTGAGGATCAAGGATCCGGAGTACCCGGCAGCGGTCGAAGCGGCCGTGGAGATCCTGCGGAAGCGGGCCCGGCAGGGACAGACCATCACGTACGGGGAGCTGAGCGCCGAGTTGGCGGCGCAGGGCTTCGACTCCATCCCGCCTCACCGCGGAGTCATGACCTACCTGCTCAAGGATGTCTGCCTCCACCGCAACGAAGACGGACGAGCAGCGATGCTCTCGGCGATCGTGGTGAACAAGGCCAGCCGGGAGCCATCCGACCAGTTCTCCGGCCTTGCCCGAAGCTTGCCCTTCTCCCGGCCGGCTAACTGGAGCTGGCGGGACGAGCAACAGCAGGTGTTCGCTCAGTACCGCGAGGAATGACGTCGGTCCTCGACACCCGCTTTAGGAGTTCGATCGCAGCGCGGCGCGGCGTGCCGGAACGGGGCCTGCTGGCCGCTCGCCGATCCGGTTGTAGCCGCTTCGGTGCACCGTCGTTCGCCGCCGTTGATGTCAGTTGGTGATGTCAGCCCCACGGGCTATGCGCTGATTTCCAACTCCCTTGCTCGCTGGCGGGCTTGGGATCTCAATTCCTTGAGGCGGCCGTGGAACGGGTTGTGACGGTTCTGGTCGAGGTTCAGAGGCAGGTCGAGTTGAGAGATGAGCTCCGACTCCATGGTCCACGGTTCGTCATGCTCGATCCAGCACACTCGGGCGCTCTCCGCCATCCACTGACTGAGGGCGGCTTCCCCTGCCTTGCCGAAGGTCATGCGCTTCCCGCTGCCTACGCGGCGCAACTCAAGCCCGAGCAGGCAACCAAGGGTGAGGCGAAGCGTTGATCCGGCTGCATTGCCTCGGTAGTGATACCGCACGCGCTTGCGCAGGTTCTGTGTGCTCGTCCGGTTCGCCATGTGTCTCGGGGCTATACCAACGTAGAGCAGGCGCCCGTCAGCAAGGTCTGCGCAGGGAGCCTTGTCGAAGTGCCACCCGTAGACCCCGGCCGCCGCCGGCACTGGGCTGGGACGCGCCATGACCTCCTGCGCCGACCACAGCCGATCCGGTTCGGTGAGAGCAGCATGGGCCACAGAGCCTCCAAGGTCGGCGGAGTGATGGCCGCAGGCTACTGGCTGACTTCATGGGCCGCGGTTGCGGATCGGATACCGCAACCTTGTAAGGGCGGACGTGATCAGCACCGGGGGTGCCCGGGTCACTGCGGCGGTAGCGGCAGTCCAGGTGAACAGCGCGTCTCAGCTACGGCGAGCCGTAGTTGACCGTGGTTGACCGCACGATGTGGCACGTTCCGAACGCCGAAGTGCTTAAAGGTTGTCCCGCAATCCCATTGAGGGCGACCGCACGGCCATCCACGGCGCCGACTCGGGATGATTCGAGTCGACTTGTCACACGAGGGCGAAGGGCGCAGAAGCGGACACTTTGCCCGCGCCAAGACCGGGCCCGAGTTGCGGGACAACCTTTAGTAGGCGCTGGGGCAGGGCGCCGAGGACCGCCGCTGACCTGCTCGTTTTCGGAGGCCGTGACACAAGATCCGGCCACTTCGACACGTACTCGACGGGATCCTATAACTGGCTCGCTTGCAATGTGTCAAACTCAGAGCGGGGAGGGCGGTTGTTGACCCAGGGGGTGTCGGGACTGCTACCGCAGACATCTCATGGATGCCTCCGGGGGTCGCGTCGGTCGTTGACCATCGGTGGCGTTCGACAGCTGCTGCTCCTCAGCGGTCTTTGCTGATCAGTTCGAGCACTTTCAGGGGGAAGGCATCATGACCGAGATCATTGCAGCCATCGTTGGTGGAGTGTTCGCGCTCGGAGCTGCTGTCATCACTGTGCGGTGGACGCGATCGCGCTCGGCCGGTGACCCCGCGACGACCCGGCCAGACTCGACCAGTAATGACGGATCGGGCAGCCCGACGCCGACGACGCCCCTAGCGAACGAAATTCCCCACCGGGACGCGTCCATCAATGCTGGGCAATATATTCAGACTAACAATGGAACGGTTTCGCAGACGAACTACCGAGACGGTAAGCGGTGAGACTTCCGACAGGCATACCGTCGGGATTGCTTGACACGATCTACGCGGTTCTTCGCGTCATCCTGGCGATATTGCTGGTCCTATTCGGTGTCCAGCTGATTCGGTATTATTTCCCTAATGCGCTCCCCGAAGCCGTTGAGCTTGTCGAGTACACAGTGCAACTCTCATCGGATGAGTACGTTGCTGAGTTCGTACGCGATCGCTTACTCGTCTTCGCTATTGTTGGCGTCGTTTTTGTCCTGTGGGTCACGCACAAGTGGCCTACTCTTATCAAGACGGTAGGTCAGGCGCTTAACCCGTTCGCGAGAATCGGTGTGGCCACCGTTTCAGCCGTTGCGGCCGTTCTGGTGGCGCTTATTCTTGCGGGCCCCCTCGGCCAGTCACGATCTAAGGGTGGCTGTGAGTCCTCATTTAGCTTCACCTGGGATAGCGCGCCGTCGATTGTAAGCAATACGGAGTGCGCAGGGGGTGGCAGTGACGGAGATTCCCGCAATTGACCAGTATATCCAAACGAATAATGGAAGCGTCTATCAGACGATCATCAAGAACGAGGCAATCGACGAGGAGACCAAACGGCAAGTGCGGCGCCTTGCAGTCGCTTCGCCTGATATGCTTTCTAAGTTGGATGCGATGTTGAAGGACTCCGGCGACGTGAAGTCTGCGGCTGCGATCGTTAGGGAAGCCGGTGACATCCTGACAAGCACGGCCAGCGGACCCACAAGGTTCACCGACGAAGGTGACGACCCGATGTTTCCCGGCAAGGGGGAGCGAGAGCTACGGAAGGCGATAGCCGTCCCATTCTTGCTGCTTCTACTTATCGCTGCCCTGATTCTATGGCTGTGATGGTATATGCAATGGTGACTACTGTCTCTTGCCTACAGTTTCGTTGAGGTGTGGTGCGCGGGCGTAGGCACGCTTTTGCTGCGATCGACAACCGGTCGGCGAGGACTATTGCTAACCTAGGGTCGGCTTCTGTCGTTGTTGGTTGTGGTTCGCGTGGCGTCGCACGGCCCAGAGACGGCCCGTCCTTTGACTCAGGGTGGTGTCAGCGGAACAGTTCGGGCACAGGGTCTCTCGTGTGCGACGTATCCGGCCGGTCGGCCCGTCTCCACCAGACCTGTCGACCGGCGTACCGCTATCGTGAGCGGCAATCCGCCGGCCACTGTCCTCCCTACCCGACAGCGGACTGCGCGCGCGGCTTGCGCCCAGGGCAGCTCTGAGTGTCATGAGTTATGCAGCGACTCCAACGGAGTGACCTCTATAGAAAGTCCTTCTCCGGCGACCGATGGAGCAGCCCTGCCACGCTCATGACCTCCTATCTGTAGGGCCATGCTGCGACAGCAAGCTTGGACAGCTCCACTGCTCGGGCGTCGGAATCGGCAAGTGTCCAGGTGGTGTTCTCCCCAAGCTCACGCGTGAGAAGGAATTTCGACTGTCGATACTGGAGCGCCTTCTCCGTAAAAGACTTGTCTGCCAACTTTCGATTCAGAGTGCGCTCAAGCAGGGTGTAATTCTTCAAGCTATCCTTGCCAGCCTGGAAGCGCTCATAGTCCGCCGACGAAGAGAAGTCGGCTGGTGCTGAGCTTCTTGCTAGAACATGCTCAACAGATACCGACTTACCACTCCAGTCCGGCTGTGCTTCAACACTCACGCCAAGTTGAGCCAAGCGCTGACGTTCCAGTTGTGCGAGTAGGTATTTAGCCCTCCCTGTACTCACAGCACCTGATGAAATTACAGCTTGACGAAATTCCTGATCTGTGGGGATTAGTTTGGCCAAAGACTCGAAAACATGATCCTGAGTCTTCGACTGTCCGGAAGAAACTGCCACGGCAGCGTCGCTGAATGCCTCTTCTGCAGTTCCGCCACCGAGTCGTCCAGCGAACCACGCCCGAACAGACCAGCCAGCGATTTTATTTACCATCTTGGCCGCTGGTGTGATCTCCCAGCTATTAAGAATGGCCAAAAGGAGAGGCATGCTGGATTCGAATCCAAACCTACGGAAAGCCAGAAGTGAATCCCTTACGTCAACATCGGTTCGGCCCCAGAATTCGCTATCGGGTTCTCGGATTGCAGTAAACGGCTGCAGTCCGTCTTCAAGGCGCCCGACGTAGTCACGAACCCTCTTCTGCCCCCTTCCGATACTCGACTGCAGTACCTTGTAGAGCTTGCGTGTCGTCACTTTCCCTTCGCGTGACGAGTGCTCATGCCTGATGAACTTGACTAGGTCCTCGGGTTTGTCAAACGCGCTCGCGATTACTGACCACTGCTGCTCGACATGGTCCAAGTAAGCCCTGGACTGACTAAACAAGTAATTCTTCAGAAGGTCTGCGGTGGTAAGATCGGCACCCCTGTCGTTGAGCGTCTCGAAAATCACATACGCTTCGGGGAGTCCGGAAGCCACAGCGAGCAGCACTTGCACGCTCTTATCCAGGTGCGTCACTACATTGACTAGGTCCCTATAGTGAGCCTCGGATGGTGCAATTTCCATCAGATGAGAGAGGCATATACTGTAACAAGTAACGATCGGATGTTTGCCGTCTGCCGGTACTTCACCAGCTAGAATTCCCTCATAAACGCGGACATCTTCCGCGTTAAGCTTCAACCGTGTTACGTTGTCTTCTTCTTCCAGGTCGAAAGTGCGAAGAAAATTCTTGTCGATCACGTTGGCTGGTTCGAGCTTATTTAGCTGTCGAAGCCTGTCGCGTACCGCTGTCACCAAGATTGCCGTGGTCGTAAGGCGTTGTTGGCCATCCACAATGCTCTGTCGACTAGGGTCTGCAGCGTCATCAGCAAGGACAACCGTGCCCATAAAGTACGGCTGGGACTCACTTCTAGCGATTTTCAGGTCATCCAAAAATTCAGTTACATTGGACGGTTCCCAGGAGTACCCTCGCTGAAATCGTGGCACGCTCAACAGGCGATCTGAAAGCAGGTGTGCCAGCCGATCGTGTCCAAACTGTGCGGGATCCGCCACTGCAATTCTCGCCTTCTATTCTTGTCTTGGTCAGCGCTTCGCTGGCACGTTGGTAGCCGCTTACTGCGCCGGTGTCATGCAAGGATCTTGCCCTGAATCGATGCCGCTGTCAGCCAATAGCCAGGATCGAGGTCGGTGGAGTGGCTTTGGGCTGGAGCTGCTTTGGGGCGAGTGATCATGGCCCCGTAAGCTGATGGCGAGTCGGGCAGTCTGTGGACCTGCCCGGTAAAGCACGACGTTGGGGCCATGATCTTAGAGGCTCGCCCCAAAGTGGCTGCCTAAAGCCGCGGAGCCGGCCGCCCCAGCCACAGAGGGTGTCTCCCCCCTTCATGCCCGCAGCCGCCGAGCGCGCCGCCGGGCGCGGCCAGCCGGGGCGCAGACAGGAGGCAGGCCGCGCCGCAGAGGCGGCGCGCGCCCGCGCCGTGCGCGGGCCTTGAACCCGTAAGGAAGGTTGTTACTCAATCGGCGGCTGTGTCTCGCACCGGTTTGCTGTGGCGGCTGTGATGCCGCGGGACTGTGCTGCGGCTCGTTGAAGAGCGGTGGCCACTTGCTCGGCTGCGTCGGCGGTCAACAGGATCTCTTGCGTCCAGAGGATCGAGAGACGGATGTCGCCGTTGAGCAGGTTGGTGGCAACGTCGACTTCCGTGCCGTTGCCAGTGGCGTCCTGCACGTGCAGGTCCGGATCGCTGCTGAACGCACTCATGGTGCCGGGCTTGTGTGGTCGGTGCTGGCAGCTGTGATGCGCCACAGCGGGGCGGCGTACTGCTCCGGTCTGCTGTTGATGAGCAGCTGGCGTAGGGCCTCGCGCTGGGTGCCGTCGAGGTTCAGCGCTTCTGTGAGTCGGCGGAACGTCGTGTGGGTGACTCCGCGGCTTCGTGCCTCCGCCTCGAACTGGTCGAGTTGGGGCAGCAGCGATTCGGCGGCGAGCTGCGTCGGCCGCTGCTCCTTCAGCCATAGGGCCTTGTTGCGTTCGTAGTCGATCTCCGAGAAGCCGCACACTTCGCGGCTGAGTGCCTCGACCTCGTCCAAGGCGGCCGTCGTCATGATCGTGCGGGCCAGCTGGTTGCGGCTCAGGGCCTCGTCCAGGTCGACTTCGTGGATCGTCGGGCCCTCGTCGGTCAGGGGGATGGGAAGTCCTGCATCCCGGACTTCGCATGTGCCCCGTACTCCTCGGGCCGTTGCCGCGAGCATCCCGGTCGCCTCGGACGGGTGCCACTCCAGGACCGAGCTGACCGGCTCCACATCCCTGGCTGTGAGGGTGTGGACAACCGGGCCGAGCAGGCCGCGCATGTCGTCGAGTGGGAGTTCCCCGTCCAGTCCCGGGCCTGCGATCAGCAGCCGGATGGGCGCGTTCACCTGGGCGCACGCCGCCAGTGTGACGGCGTCCGCGAGTGGGCTCTTCAGCGTCGGCTCGTCACCCTGCGCCAGTGCATCGCCGCCCACGTCCAGGAGGTCGATCGACTCAGGCTGCAAGTGGCCGACTAGCTCTTCAAGTTGGCGTGTGACACCTTCGGCGCCGTGTCCTGGATCGAGCAGTGCGAAAGTGGGCGGGAGCTCTGCCGCGAGCCGGGGGAGCGTGGAGCCTGCCGGGGCGATCGGGCGGGCCTGCGCCGGCACTTTCCATACGGCTGGGGTGATGGGCTCAAGGCCGGTGAAGTTCTCGGGTCCTCGGGGGCCCGGTACCGGGTCGATCAGCAGGCGGTCCCAGGCGTACGTGAGGATCACCGCCCGGCCGTTGTCGTCGCCGTAGAGGGCGGCGTCAAGCATTGCGGCGGCGACTGCGTCGCCACCTCCTCCTGCTGCGACGATCAACCGCGTCATGGGGCCAAGACTACGGGGTCCGGTATTGACCACTCACCCTATAGTGGCTAGAGGCCATAGCCACTTTGCCGCCGGTGCGGCGCTGGACGAGGAGGGCGCATGCCCAAGATCGAGGAGGCTCAGCCGAAGTATCTCCAGATCGCGCACTACATCCGCGATCAGATTCTTCGGGGCGACTTGCGGCCAGGGGATGAGGTTCCCTCGGAGCGCCAACTGGCGGCGGATTGGGGAGTGTCCAGGCCGACGGCGGCTCGTTCGCTGGAGGCGCTGAGTCATCAGGGGCTTGTCGAGAAGCGGCAGGGTTCGGGCACGTACGTGCGGAGCCTCGAAGTGAACCGGCGTGCTCGTGAGTTGTACGGCCGCGCTCGGCAGACGGGGAAGATCTACACGCCCGGCGAGTACGCGGTCATCACGTCGGCCGGCTGGCTGGAGGCGCCGGATTACGTGGCTGAGGCACTGGGCCTGGTGAAGGACCGTCGGGCTGTTCACCGTCGGCGGGTGACCAACAACCAGGACGGGCCCATCACCTTGTCCACCTCGTGGTTCTCGCCGGATGTCGGTCAGCGCGCGCCCAAGCTGCTGGAACCCGAGAGGATCCAGGAGGGCACCCTGATGTACGTCGAGAACATGACTGGGCGACAGGGCAGTTACGCCGAGGATCGCATGTGTGCCCGGACGGCGACGGACGAGGAGGCGGCTGACCTACAACTCGGCGCCGGGTCTGCCGTTTTGGTCGTGCATCACGTCGTCTACGACCTCCAGGACCGGCCGCTGGAGTTCGCCGAAGCCACCTATCCGCCGCTGCGTTGGGCGTTCGAGCAGGGCTACCCGCTCTCCTGACGGACAGCCAGCCAGTTGAGGCGAACCGCTTGCGTCGCGAAGTGGCTAATGCCACTATCCAAAAAGTGGCTAAGGCCACTTCATCGGAAGGGGGCACGGTGTGACGAGTCGGCGGCCGGATCAGGGCACGCACTTACCTTGCCGGGGTTGCCGAGGGCGCGGATGGAAGCGCGTCGGCTCGCGTACGACCCTGGCGCTTGCCACCGCCGCCGACCGCACCCGTGCCGCATCGAAGCGGCGCTGCCCCGACTGCGACGGCAGCGGCAAGGAGTGAGCACGGATGGCCAACTACGAGATCGACCGCTATCCCTCTGAGGACTCACCGCGACTCGGGGCGATGACCTTGCACCCTGTCGCGGAGTCCGTGCCTCGGGCCCGGCGCTGGTTCCGGAAGTTCATCGCTCCCTACAACCCGAGCTGCTCGGTCGACGACTGCGTGCTGATGATCTCGGAACTGGTCACCAACGCCATCTCCTACGGTCGCGCCGACGACCCCTGGGTCGTCCGGGTGGAGTGGTTCCGGGAGGGTGCTGCACTCCGCGTCGAGGTGCACAACCCGGGATTTCCGGCGAGCGTGCGGCTGCGGCGCCCCGACGCCAATGACGCGCACGGACGCGGGCTGCTCCTGGTCGACTCCATCGCCGACTCCTGGCATCACGGGCCCAGTCGCTTCGGCGGAACAGTGGTCTCCTTCGAGATGGCCGATGCCTGGCCGTCATGAACGCAATACCCTCCGCTGGTACTGCGCCGGCGGAATCGTCGCTAGTCTGGTTGACCAGTTGACTTGGCCAATCTCGACAGGCGGCGGCACACATGGCGTATGACGTGGAGGCACCGAAGTACGTTCGCCTCGCTCAGACCATTCAGCGCCGCATCGAGGACGGCACGTACCCGCCCGGCACCCGCGTGCCCAGCGAGAACCAACTCGTGCAAGCTTTCGGGATGTCCCGTCCCACCGTCGTCCGGGCGCTGGAGCTGCTGAAGCGCGACGGCTGGCTTGAGTCCCGGCAGGGGTACGGAACCATCGTGCGTGGCCGCCCGGCCGTGGTCGAGCAGAAGGACCGCAGGGGGGGTGAAGCGCTCGCGCGCGACGAGTCGCAGGCTCCAGGGCGGCTGGTCGAGGTTGGCTACGTCCCCGTGCCGGCGCGAGTCGCCTCCGTGCTCGGGCTGCCCAAGCGGGCCAAGATCCTCATGCGCCGTTTCCTTGTCGCGGACGACGGCGAACCGGTTGAGCTGGTCTCGTCGTACTTCCCGGCCGGCCTGGTCGAAGGGACCGAGCTGGAGAGTGCCGAAGCGCTGAGCGGCGGCACCCGTGCGCATCTGGAGGCTCGGAAGAAGGTCCGCTTCGACCACGTGACGGAACGGGTCTCGGCCCGGCTGCCCGAGCGTGCCGAAGCCGAGCTTCTGGACCTTCCGGACGGCGTTCCCGTCCTGAGTGTGCTGGTCGTGGCATGCGACGCTTCCGGTCAGGCGCTGCAAGTCTCTGACGTGCTGCTGCCTGCCGACCGGCAGGAGCTCGAAGACACCTACCGCCTGAACTGACCCTAATCCGCGGACAGTTCCTCTCAACTGCCGCTCGGTTCGCACTTGACAAGTCAACCTGGTATCCCTAGCTTCGGACTTGCTAAGTCAACTTGTCAGGTGGCAGGTTGATCGACTCAGAAGGAGAAATCTGTGCGCGTGATCCGCGTTGACGCCTCGACCGCAACGATCCTGCTCACCGAAGCCCCGGCGCCGAAGGTGCGCGACCGGCAGACCGGCGAGATCGCCAAGGACGCCGTGAGCGGTGAGGCACTGATGACCGTCGGCGTCGTTTACATCGACGAGGGCGAGTCGTCGCTGATCCAGGTCACCATCCCCGAGAGCGGTGTGACGGACGGCCTGACCGTCGGCGCCCCGGTCTCGCTGCCCGGCCTCGTCGCCCGACCCTGGCAGAGCGTGTTCAACGGCCAGCAGCGGCACGGCATCGCCTATCGGGCCACCGCCGTTGCTCCGGGCGCCTTCTCGATGGACCAGGCGGGCTGATCGTCGTGGCTGACCTGGTGACGTGGGCCGAGCTGGGCGGGTCGCTCGCTGCGATAGGCGGCGCGGCCTACGCCCGGCACGCTCACCCGGCGGCGTACTGGTCCACGGTCGGGCTGCCCGTCTCGGTGGCCCGGTTGTTGGCCTCGTACTCCTCGACCATGGACGCGTGCGGTCTGACGGTCGAGCCGTCCCGGTTACGGGCCCTGGCCGTCAAGGCGACCACTCGCCGTGAGGTCCGGCCGGTGCCTCCGCGTCGGGGCATGATCCGGCCCACCTCGACCGGCCTGAGGCTCCGGCTGCGCCTGGCTCCGGGGCAGGAACCGGCGGACGTGGCAGCCTCGGCCGAACGGCTGCGGCACGCGTGGGGCGTGCACGCCGTGTACGTCCGGGACGTCAAGCCCGGAGTCGTGGAACTGCGGCTCGTCGGCTACGACGTCCTGCGCAAGGTACGGATGCCCCGCCGGACCGACGCCGGTCCGCTCCGGGTGCCGGTGGCCCTGCGGGAGGACGCAACCGCCTTCGTCCGGGACTACCGGGCCGTACCTCACGAACTCGTGCTCGGCGCCACGCTGTCCGGCAAGTCCATGTACCTGCGGAACCTGCTCGCAGGGCTGGCCGCTCAGCCGGTGGTGCTCGTGGGGATCGACTGCAAGCGCGGTGTGGAGCTGTCGCCGTTCGCCCCCCGGCTCTCCGCCCTGGCCACCGACCCGGAGCAGGCGGCCGAACTGCTGCCCGTACTCGTCAAGGAAATGGAGGGCCGATACGACCTGATCAAGGCCCGGCAGGGCATCGCGCCCGGCACTCCGGCCGAGGAGATCACCTCCGACGTCTGGGGCCTGCCGGAGGACGAACGCCCGGCACCCATTGTGCTGTTCATCGACGAAGTGGCCGAACTCTTCCTCGTCGCCACGAAGAAGGAGGAAGAGCGGCGGGACGAGATGGTCACCCAGCTCATCCGGCTCGCCCAGCTCGGCCGCGCGGCCGGCATCTACCTTGAGGTCTGCGGGCAGCGGTTCGGCGCCGAGTTGGGCAAGGGCGCCACCATGCTCCGAGCCCAGCTGACCGGCCGGGTCTGCCACCGCGTGAACGACGAAGCCTCCGCCAAGATGGCGCTCGGCGACATCGCCCCCGAGGCGGTTACGGCCGCCTGTGCCATCGCTGCCGAGCTGCCTGGCCTCGCCGTCGTCGGTGACACGTCCGGCGGCTGGTCTCGCATCCGTACTCCGTACGTGTCCCTCGCCGACGCTGCGGCCACCTGCCGCGACACGGCGCACCTCGCTCCGGACGTTCCAGCGCTCGCAGCGTTCCGGCCGTACGCACCCCCCGTGCCGGTGAAGGAGTCCGGTCCCGTGGCCACTCCTCAGCCGGTCACCGAGTAGCCCACCCCGCTCCAACGGTCGGCGCGGCCGTCCCGCGCCAAGTCCCTACCCCACCCATGCCTGGAACTGGAAGGAGTAGCCGTGCGCGCCCTGCCCATCCGCGTGGACGCCGTACTCGTCCAAGCGCTGATCGCCGCCGCGCTGTCCTTCGCTCACCTGCATGACCTGGCGCTGGCCGCCGGACAGGACGGCTGGAAGGCGTGGGCCTACCCGGTCTCCGTCGACCTGCTGATGGTGGCTGCCTGGCGGCGACTCCGCTCCGGCGAGGCGAAAGCGGCCGGGTGGTGCTGGTTCCTCGTAGCACTGGCCGCCTCCCTCGGCGCCAACGTCGCCACCGCCGGACTGCTCGATCTGGACGACGTACCGGCCTGGCTGCGGATCCTCGTCGCGGGCTGGCCCGCGGTCGCCTTCCTCGGCGGCACCCTGCTCGCCCACGGAGCACCGAAGCCGACCAAGGCTGCGGTAACGGCATCCGAACCGCCCTCGGCAGCAGCAGTGCCGGAACCTACCGCCGCAGAAGTCGAACCGCCCTCCACAGCGACCGAACTCCCTGCCGCCTCCTCCGCGTCGGCTCCGTCCTCACCTTTCCCGGTGCCGCCCGCCCTCGTCGCCATGGCCCGCAAGGTCGCCGACGAACACCGCGCCCGGACCGGAACACCCATCGACACCTCGACACTGCGCGCCCGGCTCGGCGTCCCGATGCCGCTCGCCGAAGCGATCGCCGCCCAACTCACCTGACCCCGGAGGACCTTCCACCGTGCGCCCGTCCACGCTCCGCGCGCTCAAGCGCGCTGCCGAACTGACCCGACAGAACCGCCTCACCGAAGCCGTGCTGATCGCCGAGCCAGTGATCCTTGCCGCCGACACCTACGAGGGCGACGAGATCTTGCGCTGGCTCGCCGACCACGTCACCGACTTCACCGGCGAAACCGACAAGGAGACCCTCTGATGCCCGCCAACCGCCGCTTCCGCCGCGTCGTCCGCATCGGCCCCGTGCAGGTCGCCACCTACTACGACGGCCGAGGCCGCGAGAAGCACACCGCCGCCTGCACGGCACCGCGCTGCGGCTTCTCCACCGACTACGACACCCGCGCCGCCGCCGAGCTGGCCGCCCGCACCCACCGCTGCCGCGTCCGCTGAGGAGACCCCTGTGACTGTCTCTCTGCCGCTCGTCTTCGTCCTGGGCGTCATCGCCTGGGCCGCCATCAAGTTCCTCGGCATCCGCCTCTGGGTCGCCGTCGTGATCGCCCTGTTCGGCTTCTGGCTCTCGCACACCTTCCTCGCCCCCGCCATCGAGTCCGGCACCCGCTCCGGGGTCGACGTCGTCAACGGCACCCGCGAATGACACCCCGACCGACAAGGAGTCCAGCCATGTTCCGCCCCAAGCTGCCCAACACCCCGCACGTCCCGAGCATCACCCCCCACATCCCGCAGGACCACGCCCCGGCCCCCTCCGCCGGCCGCCCGATCGCCCCGTTCGTCGGGGTCGGCGTCGGCGCGGTCGCCGCCGTGGTCGTCGTCGGCGTCGTCCTCACGGCGCTTTTGGCGGCCGTCGCCGTCTCGGCCGTGTCCGTGGCCATCGCCGCCGTCGTCCTGCGCTCCCTCGTCAACGGCGCGAACAAGCGCTGACCGGCCGCCGGGGCGGCAACAAGCCGCCAAGCATCCCGCCGCCCCGGGGCCGACCCTCCCAACCGCCGAAACAGCCGAAAGGAAGACCCATCATCACCCGGCAGACTCCGCCCCCGCTGGCGGAACTCTCCATGCTGGCCTCCCTCGGCACCATGCCCGAGCTGGCCCGCCAACTCTCCACGCTGGGCGGCTGCACCCGCCCCGTCCGCCTCGACGGCCACCGCACCGAATACGCGGTCGACACCACGACCGGCGAGATCGGCAGCGTCCTGCACTACCTCGACTCCGCCGCCCTACCCGCCGGTCAGCTCCTCGTCCGCTGCAACAACCGCCGAGCCACGCGCTGCGCGGCCTGCGCCGAGACCTACCGTCGCGACACCTACCACCTGATCACCGCCGGACTGCGCGGCGGCAAGGGCACGCCCGAACAGGTCGCCGTCCACCCTCGCGTGTTCGCCACATTCACCGCCCCGAGCTTCGGCCCGGTCCACAACCGACCTTCCAGCGGACGGCCCTGCCGCTGTGGTGCCCGGCACGACGACACAGACCAGGACCTCGGCACGCCCCTCGACCCGGACACCTACGACTACGAAGCGGCCGTGCTCTGGAACGCTCAGGCCGGGGCCCTGTGGCGGCGCTTCTTCATCTACCTCCGCCGGGAAGTCGCCAAGCGCGCCGGACTCACCCAGCGCGCCTTCCGCGACCACGCCCGGATCTCCTTCGCCAAGGTGGCCGAGTACCAGAAGCGCGGCGCCGTCCACTTCCACGCAGTCATCCGCCTCGACGGCCCCGAGGGCGGCGACACCGCTCCTCCGGCCTGGGCAACGGCCGAGCTGCTGACCGATGCCATTCGCGCAGCCGCATCCGCCGCACGCGTCAGCGGACCGAACGTCGACGGCCGGGCTCACAGCTTCACGTTCGGCCGTCAGCTCGACGTCCGCCCGATCCGCTCCGCCGACTTCGACGACGGCCAGGAGCTGACCGAACGGGCCGTAGCGGCGTACATCGCCAAGTACGCCACCAAAGGCGCCGAGACGGCGACCGGCACCCTTGACCGGCCGATCCGCTTCCTCGCCGAGCTGGCCGGAGCCCGAATCACCGACCACGCCCGACGCCTGATCCGCACCGCCTGGACCCTCGGCGCGCGCCCCGAGCTGGCAGACCTCCGCCTGCGGGCCTGGGCCCACATGCTCGGCTTCCGCGGCCACTTCTCCACCAAGTCCCGCCGCTACTCCACCACCCTCGGCGCCCTCCGCGACGCCCGCGCCGAATGGCGCCGCGCCCAAGCAACCCCACCCGCACCGCAGGACGGCGAAACCACCCTCGTCCTCGCTCACTGGGTCTTCGCCGGGACCGGCCTGAGCGCTGGTGAGGCCTGGCTCGCCGCATCCCTCGAACCCGCCCCCGGAACGGAAGGAGAGCCCACCCATGCATGACGACGAACTGCTGACGGTGCCCGACGTGATGGCGCGGCTCAAGCTCGGCCGCTCCACGGTCTACGAGCTCATCCGCTCCCGTCGTCTGCCCTCGATCACCATCGGCCGCTGCCGTCGCATTCCGGCTCGGGCTGTCCGCGAGTACATCACCCACGAATTGGAGGCGGCTGCCTGATGGCGCAGCAACGCAAGCGGAACCCCAACGGGGCCGGCACCATCACCAAGCGCAAGGACGGCCGTTTCCAGTGCGCGGTCTACGTCCTCCAGCCGGACGGCACCCGTGCCCGCAAGTTCGCCTACGGCAAGACCTGGGCCGAGTGCGACGCCAAGCGCCGGGAGCTGCTCGACAAGGTCGACCAGGGCGTGCCTGTCCCCACCCGGTCGGCCAGGCTCGCTGAGTGGTTGCCGTACTGGCTGGACAACGTCATCAAGCCCCGCCGGAAGCTCAGCACCTACGACAAGTACGAAGCGCATGTTCGGCTCTACATGGTGCCGCTGCTCGGGGCCAAGCGGCTCGAATCCCTCGGCGTCGCCGACGTGCGTCGCTTTCTCGTCCGCCTGGAGAAGGAGACCACTGCGGCAACCGCCAAGGAGTCGCACCGCGTTCTGCGGTCGGCGCTGTCCTCCGCATGCCGTGAGGAACTGATCACGCGCAACGTCGCCAAGCTCGTCGAGCCGCCGCGCACCGACAACCGTGAGTTGAAGCCATGGACCCTCGACGAGACGCTCAACTTCTTGACGGCCTCCCGCAAAGACCCGCTGTATGCGGCCTTCGTGCTCGCCATCGCCATGGGCCTCCGCCGGGGTGAAATCGTCGGTCTCCGCTGGTCGGACCTCGACCTGGAGAACCGCGTCCTCTACGTCCGCCAGCAGACGCAGCGCCGTCGGGGCGTCCTCTACGACGACGATCCCAAGAGCCGTCGTCGTCGGGCCGTCCCGCTGCCCGCGCTGTGCATCGCACCCCTGCGCTGGCACCGGATGCGGCAGGCTGCGGCTCGGGCGAAAGCGGGGGAGACCTGGCGTGAGTCGGATTACGTCTTCACCACCCGCACTGGCCGCCCGGTCGAGCCGCGGAACGTCTACCGCTCCTTCACCCGCGTCGCCCGGTCCGCCGGCCTCCGGGTGATCCGGTTGCACGATGCCCGGCACGGCACAGCGACGCTCCTGACGGCGGCTGGGGTCGCGCCCCGGGTGGTGATGGAGATCCTGGGGCACTCCCAGATCAGCATCACCATGGACGTCTACACGCACGTCGTCCAGGACACCCAGCGCGAGGCGATGAGCCACATGGACCGGCTGCTCAGGAAGCGCCCCGGTCGTCAGTGACCGTGCTCGTTGATGTCAAAGCTGGATGTCAAAGGCCCCGGACCATGATCGGTCCGGGGCCTTTTGGCTGGTGCCCCCGGCAGGATTCGAACCTGCGACACCCGCTTTAGGAGAGCGGTGCTCTATCCCCTGAGCTACGAAGGCGCAGCTGTCCCTGACCTGGATCAGGGTGCTCGGTCCACAGAGTACCGGATCAGGGGTTGGCCAGGCGGGTGGGCCGGGTGACCGTGCGGTATCTGCCACGGTCACCTGCGAAGCCCGCAGCTCAGCCGCCGTGCACCGGTAACGGAATACCGCAGCGGACGGCCGCCCGCGCAGGGGCGACGCAGCCCGCGACTCGCCCGCGGCCCCGCCCCGCCGGGCACCGCAGGGCCCCGCGGCCGGCTCATGGCCCCGCGCCCCGGGTGCCGAAGTCCCCCCGATTAGCCCGCAGCATCGCGCCCCGGGTGCCGAAGTCCCCGCGATCAGCCCGCAGCATCGTGCCCCGGGTGCCGAAGTCCCCGCGATCAGTGCGCAGCATCGTGCCCCGAAGGCCGGCGATCAGCCCGTGGCCCAGCGCCTCGAGCGTTGGCGCCCGAGCAGTCCCCCGGCACCGCGCGAAGTACCCCCGCCCCGCTAACTGACCCCCACGATTCCGAACCGCCCCACCACATGCAGATCCGCCTCGATCGCGTCCGCTGTCTCCCGCAGAGCCGGGACGAGGGTGGTGATGCATTCCTCGAGGGTGTGCCGGGATGTGTGCATCGCTGTGTTGAGGGCCGCCACCGCGTGGCCCGTGCGGTCGCGGACCGGTACCGCCAGGGAGCGCAGGCCCTCCTCGAGTTCCTCGTCGACCAGGGCGTAGTCCTGGTCCTGGACCTCTTGCAGGGTGCGGGACAGGGCCCGTGGGTCGGTGAGTGTGCGGGAGGTGAGCGGGTGCAGGGGGCCGGGGGTGCGGGCGGTGGGCGGGAGGTCCGCCAGCAGGACGCGGCCCATGGAGGTGGCGTACGCGGGCAGCCGGGTGCCCACGGTGATGTTCACGCTCATCACCCGCGCCGTCGCCACCCGCGCCGTGTACTGGATCTCGTCGCCGGCGGCCGTCAGCACGGCGAGTGACGTCGACTCGTGGATGCGCTCGGAGAGTGCCGCGAGGTGCGGGGCGGCGATGTGGGGGAGGGAGGTGCGGGACAGGGCGGGGTAGCCGAGGCCGAGGACCCGGGGGGTGAGGGTGAAGGAGCCGGGGCGGGACTGGGCGACCAGGCCCAGGTGCTCGTAGGTGATCAGCGCCCGGCGTGCGGTGGCCCGGGCCAGGCCGGTCGCCTTCGCCACCTCTGTCAGGGTGAGCTCCGCCCGGCCCTCGCCGAACGCGGTGAGTACGGTCAGGCCGCGCGCCAGCGACTCCACGAACTCCCGGCCCAGTTCCTGCTTCGACGCGCCCGTCCAGGTCGCGAGCCCCGAGGGGGCCGGGGCGGGCTCCGGGCGGGGCGCCGTGCGCAGTTCCTCCTCCATCGCCGCCACCGCCGCGCGCAGCCGGGGCAGCAGGGTGTCGCGCAGGCCGGCCGCGGTGTGCCGGCTGGTGTGGCTGACGACGCTCGCCGCGCACACGATCCGGCCGGTACGGGGGTCGCGTACCGGGACCGCCACCGCCACAAGGCCCGGCTCGATCAACTGGTCGTCCAGCGTCCATCCGTTCCGCCGGGCCTCGGCCGAGCGGCGCGTGAACTCCTCTGCGGGCAGCGGGTGTTCGGCTGCGGGTACGGCCGGGAAGTCGTGGTTCTGCGGCTCCGCCGCCCGGCGTGCCCGCCAGCGCTTCCAGTCCTCGGCCGTCCATTCCGTCGCGAACAGCGGCCCCGGCGCGGTGCGTTCGGCGGGCAGCAGGTCGCCGATGCGGAAGCTCAGGGACATCGCGCGGCGGCGGGTGGCCTGGTGGATGAAGCGGATGCCGTCTCCGTCGGCGACCGCGAGGGACACCGACTCGTCCAGTTCGTCGGCGAGGGCGTCCGCGCGGGCGCCGAGCAGGGCGGGCAGGCGGAGGGCGGCCAGATAGGCGTTGCCGAGCTCCATCAGGCGGGGGGCGAGGACCGCGTCGCGGCCGTCCAGGCGGACGTAACCCATGTGCGCGAGGGTCGAGGTGATGCGGTCGACCGTGGAGCGGGCGAGGCCGGTGGCGCGTTCCAGCGCGCTCAGGCTCAGGGTGCCGCCCGCCTCCGTCAGCTGCCGCAGTACGGCGATCCCGCGGATCAGCGGAGTGACCGCCTCGTCCGGCACGGCCGGGGCGGTGGCCTCCGTCAGGGTGGGGTTGGCGGGCATCTTCTCTCCGGTACGGCACGTACGGCGATCGCGTCTCCGATGCGGCGATCGCGGCAGGCCTACGGTAACTGCGGTTTCCCGCCCCGTGTCCGGCCCCGCCTCGCGTCCCCCCTCGCCCCGCGCGCGGTCCTGCCCAGCTTCCCAGCTTCCCGGCTTCCCGGCTTCCCGGCTTCCCGGCTTCCCGGCTTTCCGGCTTTCCGGCTTTCCGGCTTGCCTCGCGTGCGGCCCGGCCCGCAGCCGGGTTTGCCTCGCGTCAGGTCTCGCCCCGCAGCCGGGTTTGCCTCGCGTCAGGTCTCGCTCCGCAACCGGGTTCGCCTCGCGTCAGGTCACGCCCCCGCAGCCGGCCTGCCCGCTGCCGTCGCCCTACCGTCGTGTCACCCGCACAGTGTGGTTCCCCTCCATGTCCGCTCCCGCGACCACGATCCGTATGCCCCGCTCCCGGTCCTCGAAGGTCTCCCCGGGGGTGAAGGTGGCGTCCGACAGTTCCGCGTGGACGTTCGGGCTGCGGGTGCAGCCGCCGCTGTCGCGGCGGGAGTCGTACACCCGCACCGGGCCATGACCGGTGTCCACCTCCGCGTCGACCTTGTAGATCAGCAGGCCCGGCCGGCAGACGGTCTCGTCGTTGCCGCCGCGGGTGCGCAGCTCGACGGCGTACCCGGTGCGGCGGTCGATGGGTATGAAGATCAGCTTGGCTCCGCCCGTGAGGGCCAGGGGGGTCAGCGTGTGTTCGGTGGTGCCGGGGGAGGACAGGCAGTGCACCTGGGCCGCGTCCAGCCAGCCCAGCTTCCACTTGTGCCAGCCGAGAAGGTCGTTGTTGGCGCCCCAGTCCTCGCTCATGATGTCCCAGTGCCCGACCGCGCCCCCGCCTTCCTGGGTGTAGAGGTCGGGGAGGCCGAAGACATGGCCGTTCTCGTGGGGCAGGACGCGGTAGCCGGTGTCGGCGTAGGTGCCGGAGCCGTCGTCCTGGCGGGAGTAGACGAACGAGGCGTTGGCGACGGGCACCCCGTCCGCCGTGGGCGCCTCGTCGTTGCCGGCGAAGGTCACCGACAGGACCGTGTCCAGCGCCGAAGGGCCCGCGTTCGGGGTCACCAGCACGTTCAGCAGGTCGTACTCGCGGAAGTCGACCTTGGGGTCGGCCGCGGCCACTATGTCCCGCACCAGCTGCCGGTAGCCGGGGTCGAAGGGGGCGCCGCGTTCTATGCCGTACTCCTGGAAGGACTTCGGCATCCGCAGCCAGTCGGCTATCGGTGTCTCCGGGCGGTAGTCCAGGCGGCCGTAGGAGCTGGTGCGAAACCATTCCTGGGTCTGGGGGAAGAACTCGTCGAACCGGTCCAGTGCGTCGCCCTTGCCGGGGGCGTCCGTGAAGTCGACCATCACCGTGAGCGCGTGGACGGTGCCGGTGGAGCGGGAGTAGCCGCCCGGGGTCGGTATGCCCTCCGACATCTGCACGTCGGCCTTGCCTCTGATCATGCAGGGCCCGTGGGTGGAGGAACGGACGAGGTCGGTGATCGGCCGCGCACCCGCCGTCGCCGAGCCCACCGTGTGGTGGCCTGTGCCGGCCGAGGTGCTCACCGCCAGGGTCACTGCGGTCACGGCGCCGAGCGCGGCCGCGCGGCGCGGGCGTATCCGACGGCGGGAGGGCTGCATGCATGGACCTTTCGCTCCAGGCAGCCACCCGTCTCCGGCTGCACCCTTGCGATTCACCCTGTGCCGGGTGTGCCGCGGGCGCGCGCTGGAGCCGACCGATCGTGGGTTTGCGGTGAGTAAGCGCAGGTCAGGCGGGGTGTGATCGCACCGATGGGGCTATGTGACGCGGGTCACAAGACTTCTTTCGGCGGGTGGGAAATAACCGGGGATCGTTTCCCCGTTTAACCTCACGTCCGAGCGAAACGGGGGATCACTCCCCGGATCGCGCCACCGACCGGCCTCACCCCGACCACCCTCACCCCTAGTCAGCCACTCATCGAGGAGTACGCCGTGCAGACCGCCACCCCCGAGCGACGCAAGGCGACCCGGCCGCGCGCCGACGCACTGCGCAACCGGGAGCGGATCGTCACCGCCGCCCGCGAGATGTTCGTCGAGCACGGCCCCGACGTGCCGCTCGACGAGATCGCCCGCCGGGCCGGCGTCGGCAACGCCACGGTGTACCGCAACTTCCCGGACCGCGACGCCCTGGTCCGCGAGGTCGTCTGCTCGGTCATGGACCGTACGGCCCAGGCCGCCGAGCTGGCACTCGCCGAGACCGGCGACGCCTTCGCCGCCCTGGAGCGCTTCGTGCACGCCTCCGCCGACGAGCGGGTCAGCGCGCTGTGCCCCATGATCGCCAGCACCTTCGACGAGCACCACCCCGACCTGCTGGCCGCGCGCGGCCGTGTCGAGCAACTCGTCGGCGAGGTGATGGCGCGTGCCAAGGCGGCCGGGCAGCTCCGCACCGACGTGGGGGTCGGCGATCTGATGGTCGTCGTCGCCCAGCTCAGCCGGCCTCCGGCCGGCGCCGCGTGCCTCAGCGTGGACCGCTTCGTGCACCGGCATCTGCAGATGTTCCTGGACGGTCTGCGCGCACCGGCGCGCTCGGACCTGCCGGGCACGGCCGTGACCTTGGAGGACCTGCGCCAGGCCTGACAGCCGACCCCTTCCGTTTACTTCCGTTCTGTTCCGTAGCCGGTGGCTCATAGCCGGTGGCTCATAGCTGGTAGCTGGTAGCTGGTAGCTGGTAGCTGGTGGCTGGTGGCTCCGGGCGTTCCGTCAGCTGGTGGCTCCGGTCGTGCCGTAGCTCGTGGCTCCGGTCGTTCGTTCGCCTTCTTCTCTCTCCCTTCTCTCGCCCTTCTTCTCTCGCCCTCCTTCTCTCGCCCTTCTTCTTTCGTTCTTCCGTCTTCCTTCCCGCCCCTTTTCCGTCCCGAAGTCCCGAAGTGGGTACACCCATGTCTGAAACAGCCGTCAAGGCTCCCGGCGTCCCCGACGCCAACCGCTGGAAAGCGCTCGTCTTCATCGCGCTCGCCCAGCTGATGGTCGTCCTCGACGCCACCATCGTGAACATCGCCCTGCCCTCCGCTCAGCAGGACCTCGGCATCTCCGACGGCAACCGGCAGTGGGTCGTCACGGCCTACGCCCTCGCCTTCGGCGGTCTGCTGCTGTTCGGCGGCCGGATAGCCGACCTGTGGGGCCGCAAGCGCGCCTTCGTGGTCGGGCTGGCCGGCTTCGCCCTGGCCTCCGCGCTGGGCGGTGCCGCCACCAACGAGGCGATGATGTTCGGCGCCCGCGCCCTCCAGGGCGTCTTCGGCGCCCTGCTGGCTCCCGCCGCGCTCTCGCTGCTCGCCGTGATGTTCACCGACGCCAAGGAGCGCGCCAAGGCCTTCGGCATCTACGGAGCCATCGCCGGTGGTGGCGGCGCCGTCGGCCTGATCCTCGGCGGGTTCCTCACCGAGTACCTGGACTGGCGGTGGACGTTCTACGTCAACATCCCGTTCGCGGTGGTCGCCGCGGCCGGTGCCTGGTTCGTCATCCGTGAGCCCGAGGGCGGCCGCAACCGCTCCCCGCTCGACATTCCCGGCGTCGTTCTGTCCACCCTCGGCCTGGTCGCGCTGGTCTACGGCTTCACCCGCGCCGAGTCCGAGGGCTGGAGCGACTCCGTGACCATCACGATGTTCGTCGCGTCGGCCGTCCTGCTCGCCACCTTCGTGTTCGTCGAGTCGCGGGTGAAGGCCCCGCTGCTGCCGCTGCGCGTGATCACCGAGCGCAACCGCGGTGGCGTCTACCTCTCGCTCGGCCTCGCGATCATCGCGATGTTCGGCCTCTTCCTCTTCCTGACCTACTACCTCCAGGTCGTGAAGGGCTACTCGCCGGTCAAGACGGGCTTCGCGTTCCTCCCGATGATCGTGGGCATGATCACCGGCTCCACCCAGATCGGCACACGTCTGATGACGCGGGTCGCCCCGCGCCTGCTGATGGGCCCCGGCTTCCTGGTCGCCGCGGTGGGCATGCTGCTGCTGACCCAGCTGGAGATCGGTTCCTCGTACGCCGCCCTGCTGCTGCCGGCGATGCTGCTGCTCGGCCTCGGCATGGGTACGGCGTTCATGCCCGCGATGTCCCTGTCCACGCAGGGCGTCGAGCCGCGCGACGCCGGTGTCGCCTCCGCGATGGTCAACACCTCGCAGCAGGTGGGCGGCGCGATCGGCACGGCCCTGCTGAACACCATCGCCGCCTCGGCGACCACCTCGTACATCGCCGACCACATCGGGTCGGCGACCTCCCGCTCGCAGCAGCAGCTCGTCCAGCTGGAGGGCCAGGTGCAGGGCTACACCAGTGCCATCTGGTTCGCCGTCGGCATCCTGGTGGTCGCCGCGGCGATCGCCCTGACCCTCGTCAACGCCGGCCGCCCGGACATGAGCGCGGTGACCGGAGCGGGCAAGGGTGCCGAGGACGAGGTGCCGGTTCCGGTGGTCGCGCACTGACCCCCTGACGGGCCTCGCCCCGACGTACCCCTCCGGGCGTACTTTCTTCGGGCGATGAGTACGACCTCAGCGAAGCCAGGGCAGATCCGCCCCGGCCTCGCTGGGCTGAAGTCCCTCGGCGACGATCCGCATGATCTCGCCGAGGGACTTCTGCTGTTCCGGGGTGAGCCGCTCGAACAGTGCCTGCCGGACCGCCGCCACATGGCCCGGTGCCGAGCGCTTCAGCACCTCCAGGCCCTGCTCGGTCAGGACAGCGAACTGGCCCCGCTTGTCGGAAGGGCAGTCCTCGCGGCGTACCCAGCCGTTCTTCTCCAGGCGGGCGACGGCGTGCGAGAGGCGGGAGCGGGTGATCTTCGCGTGCATCGCCAGCTCGGTCATCCGCAGCCGGCGGCGCGGGGACTCGGCGAGCTTGACGAGCAGGCCGTAGTAGACGTGCGGCATGCCCGCGTCACGCTGCAGCTGGCGGTCGAGATGGTCCTCCAGCAGCGTGGCCGCCTCGAGGTACGAACGCCAGACGCACTGTTCCTCGTCGGTGAGCCAGTTCGGTTCGTCGACGGGCGCGGACGCGGGTGTGGATGCGGGTGCGGGTGCGGGTGCCGGCTTCATGGGAGTCACTCTACGAGGCTCTTCTTGAAACTTAAACAAATGCAGCGTAAGATCCCGCATAAAGATTGAGAGTTAAAGCACTCGGGAGCTCGTCAGCTCTTCGGGCGTTCGTTGGCCGGTCGTCAGGTCAGCCGGAGGGAGCCGCCGTCATGTTCGCCGCCGCTCAGGAGCGCATGCCTGCCCTGTACCTCAGTCACGGCGCCCCACCGCTGGCCGACGACCCGATCTGGCCCGGTGAGCTCGCCGCCTGGTCCACCGGGCTGCCCCGCCCGCGCGCGGTCCTCATCGTCTCCGCCCACTGGGAGGAGGCCCCGCTGGCCCTCGGTGCCACCCGGACCGTCCCCCTCGAATACGACTTCTGGGGCTTCCCCGAGCACTACTACCAGGTCCGGTACGAGGCTCCCGGCGCCCCCGAGCTCGCCGAGTCCGTACGCAAGTTGCTGCGCGCGCCCGGCACGCCGGTGCAGGACGTGCCGGACCGGGGCCTGGACCATGGCGCGTACGTCCCGCTGGCCGAGATGTATCCCGAGGCCGACATCCCCGTCCTCCAGGTCTCCATGCCGACTCTCGACCCGGTGCGGCTGATGGAGATCGGCCGCCGGCTGGCCCCGCTGCGCGACGAAGGGGTGCTCATCGTCGGCTCCGGCTTCTTCACGCACAACCTCGCCGCGCTGCGGCACCCCGGCGGGGGAGTGCCCGGCTGGTCGGCCGAGTTCGACGACTGGGGCCGGCAGGCGCTGGCGTCCGCAGACGTGGACGCGCTGCTCGACTTCACCCACACGTCCCCGGCCGGACGGCTCGCCCATCCGCGCACCGAACACTTCGCACCACTCTTCGTGACCATGGGCGCGGCGGACGCGACGGGAGAGCTGAGGGAACAGAAGTCCGTGATCGACGGGTTCTGGATGGGGCTGGCGAAGAGGTCGGTGCAGTTCGGATGAGCTGCGGGGATTGAGGCGGCGTTTTCGAGGTACTGGCCTGAACCGCAAGCTCTCCGTACGGCTGGAGGGCTTGCGCGTCCGTCACAGGGCCTTCTCGTACCAGGCCACGTCCCAGTAGCGGCCGAACTTGCGGCCGACCTCGCGGTACGTGCCGACGTAGCGGAAGCCGAAGCGCTCGTGCAGCCGGGTGGACGCCTCGTTCGGCTGGGCGATGCCGGCGTAGGCGCGGTGCAGGTCTTCGCCGGACAGGGCGTCGAACAGGGCCCGGTACAGAAGTGTGCCGATGCCGCGGCGGCCGGCGTGCGGCGCGACGTAGACCGTGACCTCCACGGAGGTGGAGTACGCGGGCTTGGCGCGGTACGGGCCGGATGTGGCGTACCCCAGGATTTCCTGGGAGTGCGCGTCCGTGGCAACCATCAGGCGGTGCGGCCCGTCTACCGGATGGGAGAGCAGCCAAGGGCGGCGCTCCTCCGGAGTGAAGACGGCCGTGTCGAATGTGATGGGCGTCTCACCTACATAGTGGTTGTAGAGGTCGGTGAGGGCCGCGAGATCACCCTCGACTCCCGGTCTGACCTGCACCTCTGTGTGCCCCGTCGGCATCGGGCCTCCTCGTGTGGCCGGACAGGGTACTGCATGATCAGAAAAATCGAGGGGTGGGTTGGGAATTCTGTCCGGATTCCAGTCGTTGTTTCCATCGGATGCAGGGCACCCGAGCAGTGACCGGACAGGGTGCTGAGCGTCCTAAGGACCACCCGCTGACCTCACATCGCAAGGGAGCACGCATGGCAACCCGTGCCGTCGCCCGTCGTACGTCCGCCGCCGGCGAGACCGTCGACGCGGCCAGCAGTGTTCGCGCCCATGGCGGCGAGATCGCGGACCGCGATCTGGTCGGCATGTATCTGGACGAGATCGCGCGCACACCGCTGCTCGACGCCGCCAAGGAGGTCGAGCTGTCCCAGACCATCGAAGCGGGTGTGTTCGCGCGGCAGGTCCTCGACGGGTACGAGGAGTCGAAGGCGGACGCCACCCGTGAGGAGCTGGAGGCCCTGGTCGCCGCGGGCGAGCGGGCCAAGGATGTCTTCATCCGCTCCAACCTCCGCCTGGTCGTAGCGGTCGCCCGGCGCTACCCGCGCAGTGGCCTGCCGCTGCTGGACCTGATCCAGGAGGGCAACGCCGGCCTGGTGCGCGCGGTCGAGAAGTTCGACTACCGCAAGGGCTTCAAGTTCTCGACGTACGCCACCTGGTGGATCCGCCAGGCGATCACGCGCTCCATAGCCGACCAGTCGCGCACCATCCGGCTGCCCGTCCACCTGGTCGAGGAGCTGGGCCGGATCCGGCGCGTGCAGCGCGAGTTCAACCGCGAGCACGGGCGTGACCCGGAGCCCGCGGAGATCGCCACCGAGCTCGGTTCGACGCCGGAGCGTGTCACCGACGTCCTGGACTGGGCGCGCGACCCCGTCTCGCTGAACATGTCGGTGGACGACGAGGGCGAGACGCAGTTCGGCGACCTGCTGGAGGACACTTCGGCGGTCAGCCCCGAGCAGTCCGTGATGACCCTGCTGCGCAGCGAGGAGCTGGACGACCTGATCGGCCGTCTCGACCAGCGCACGGCCTCCATCATCAAGATGCGGTACGGCATCGAGGACGGCCGGGAGCGGACCCTGACCGAGGTCGGCAAGGAGCACGGCCTGACGCGTGAGCGCATCCGCCAGATCGAGAAGCACGCCCTGCTGGAGCTGAAGAAGCTGGCACGTCAGACCGGCTTCGACGCCGCGGCATGAGGCTCGCCCCAGGTGCCGCACGGAGATCGTTCCGGGGGCGTACGCCGGGGGGCGAAGGCCCGCGCGAACATGGCTGTGTAACGCCGCTTCAAAAGGCCCGTCCCGGGAACAAGACTTCAGGGCACGGGAGTTCGGGCCCGAGGGAGACACCCCCGGGCACCGGCGGCCCCCACGGTCCCACCCACGGCACCGCCCGTGACCAGCACCTGCCGCACGACACACCGCAAGCCACGTCCCGACGCACTCCCCCCGGCGCCGGGACTGCCCCGAGCCGGGCTTCGGCGCCTTCCCCCGGGCGCCGGGGCCCGGCTCCTGCCTGTGGTGGGCGTGCTTCCGCTTGTTTGTGGCGTGTACGCCGTGGTCGATGGCGGCGCGCATAGCTGGGCCCGTCGGTGGGCATGTCAGGGCGGCGGGGCACCCCGTACCTGAACACCGGGGTGGCCCGCCGGAATGGCAGATTGTGCCACATGGGCATAGCCTGCCGACGTGAGCAGCACCACCCCAGCAGAGCACCCCCGGTCCTCGTCGCCGTCCGCCTCCCTGACGGAGCGCCGCAAGGCGGAGACCCGGATGGAGATCGCCCGCGCGGCGGCGGGCCTCTTCGTTCGGCAAGGGCTGCGGGCCACCCGCGCCGAGGACATCGCCCAGGCGGCGGGCATCGCGCCGCGCACGTTCTACCGCTATTTCGCCTCCAAGGAGGAGGCCGTCGCCCCCCTCTACGCGGCCGGAGGGCGGCGCTGGGTGGAGGCGGTCGGCGCGGCTCCCGCCGGACTGTCCGTCCCGCAGGCTCTCGAACACGCGGTACGGCACACGCTGACGCCGGGGGCGGGGGTCTCGGCGGCGTCGTGGGAGTGGGTGCGGACGCTGATCCGCATGGCCGACGCGAGCCCGGCGCTGCGAAGGGTCTGGGCGGAGGTGTGCCGGGCCTCGGAGGACACGCTGGTGGCGGCGCTGGTGGGGAGGACATCGGTGATCACTCAGGGTGACGACAACGTTGCCGGAAGCGTCACGCCGGAGCTGCGCTTCACGGCGGCCGTCGCGAGCGCGGCGGTGCGGGTCGCCGTGGAGGCCTGGGCTGCCGGATCCGCTCCGCCGACGGGACCGGAGGGACCGGCGGAGCTGGCGCTCCGGAATCTGGGGGCGTTGCGGGACTTTCGGTGGGGAGAGGGCCGGGGCGGGGCCGAAGGGCGGGACTGAAGGGGCGTGAGCTGCCCTACTCCCCGCCTCACCCCGCCGCCCGGCTGAGCCGGCCCCCCAGTTCCCGCACGTACGCCACGAGGGCTCCCGGCTCACGCACCGTGAACTCGCATCCCAGCATCGCCAGCCGCACCGCCACCCACTCCAGCGGGTCGGCCGTGCTGCCCCGCAGCCCGCACCTGGCCTCGCCGAGCGGCTCGGGCGCCCCCAGCCACCCCCGCAGGCGGGGCGCCACGACGTCGGCGGGTGCCTCGAACGTGACCTCGACCTCGTACGTCTCCTGCTGACGCCGGATCGACTGCCGCAGGTACTCCGCCGCACTCCCCGTCGGCAGCTCCCGTGGGGTGAACCGCGCGCCGGTCGCGAACGGCTCGCTCACCCTGTCGACGCGGAACGTGCGCCAGTCTTCGCGGCCGAGGTCGTAGGCGACGAGGTACCAGCGGCGCCCGGTGGACACCAGCCGGTACGGCTCGGTCAGGCGCCGCGACTCGCTGCCGTCCCCGGTGCGGTACGCGAACCGCAGCCGCTCGTGGCCGGCCACCGTCGACGCCATGACAGTCAGTGTCTCCGGTGCGATCGACGCCCCGTCGCCGCTGGTCAGAGCGGTGGTCGCGGTTTGCAGCGTCGCCACCCGGTGCCGTAGCCGGCTCGGCAGCACCTGTTCCAGCTTGGCCAGCGCCCTCACGGACGCCTCGTCCACGCCTTCCAGCGCGTGCCCCGCCCCGGCCCGCAGGCCCACCGCGATCGCGACCGCCTCCTCGTCGTCGAGGACGAGGGGCGGCATGGCCTTGCCCGCGACGAGCCGGTAGCCGCCGTCCGCGCCCTTGGACGCCTGCACGGGATAGCCCAGCTCCCGCAGCCGGTCCACGTCCCGCCGCACCGTGCGCCGGGAGACGCCGAGCCGGTCGGCGAGCTCCCCGCCGGGCCATTCGCGGGGCGTCTGGAGGAGGGAGAGCAACTGAAGGAGCCGAGCCGGGGTGTCCGTCGTCATGAGTCCGAGCATGCCGCAGAAGTAGGACACGATCTGACCTATTGCGGACCTAGTTTGCGGTCATGACCTCCACCGAGACCCCTCCGCCCCGGCCTGCCGTGCCGTCCGGCCCTTCCGGCCTCTCCGGCCCTTCCGGCCTCTCCGACCCTTCCGTGTCGTCCGGCCCGTCCGCGCCGTCCGACCAGCCCGCATCGTCTGCCACGTCCGCCACGTCCGCCACATCAGCCACGTCCATGGCTCCGATACCGGATCGCCGTCGCTGGTTCGCGCTCGCGATCGTGATGACCGCCGCCTTCATGGACCTCGTCGACGTGACCATCGTGAACATCGCGATCCCGTCGATCCAGCGCGACGAGGGCGCCACCTTCAGCCAGATCCAGTGGATCACCGCCGGCTACGCGCTCGCCTTCGCCGCGGGCCTGATCACCGGCGGCCGCCTCGGCGACATCCACGGCCGCAAACGGGTCTTCCTCATCGGTATCGGCGGCTTCACCCTCGCGTCCGCGCTGTGTGGACTGGCCGCGAACCCGGAGATGCTGGTCGCCTCCCGCATCCTGCAGGGCGCGATGGCGGCGCTCATGGTGCCGCAGGTCCTGGCGATCGTGCACGCGACCTTCCCGGCGCACGAGCGCGGCAAGGTCTTCGGCCTGTTCGGCGCGGTCGTCGGGCTCGGCGCGGTCTCCGGCCCGCTGCTCGGCGCCCTGCTGACCGAGTGGAACCTCTTCGGCCTCGAATGGCGCCCGATCTTCCTGATCAACCTCCCGGTCGGCATCGCGGGCCTGACCCTGGGCCGCCGCTTCATCACCGAGTCCAGGGCGCCGTACGCGCTGAAGCTGGACCTTGTCGGCGTCGTCCTGGTCACGCTGGGCCTGCTCATGCTGCTCTACCCGCTCACCCGAGGCCGTGAGCTGGGCTGGCCGCTGTGGGGATACGTCTCGATGGGCGGCTCGCTGGCTGTGTTCGGGGCGCTGGTGGCGTACGAGCGGCGCAAGGCGGCGCGGGACGGCTCCCCGCTGATCGAGCTGTCGCTGTTCCGGGTCAAGAGCTTCGCCGCGGGTATCGCCGTGCAGGCAGTCTTCGGGATCGCGCTCGGGGTCTTCTTCCTGGTCTGGACGCTGTACATGCAGATCGGGCTCGGCTGGAGCGCGCTGCGGGCCGGGCTGACCGGGGTGCCGTTCTCGATCGCCGTGGCCGTGGCGGCCGGACTGTCGGTGCAGCAGTTGGTGCCGCGCTTCGGGCGAGGCGTCCTCCAGGCGGGCGCCCTGGTGATGGCGGCCGGGCTGGGCCTGTACATCTGGGAGTCCGAGCGGTACGGCCTCGGTATCGCCTCCTGGCAGATGGCTCTGCCGCTGGTCGTGATGGGTGCGGGCATGGGCCTGATCGTCGCCCCGGTGACGGACGCGATCCTGTCCGAGGTGCCACGAGAGCACGCCGGCTCGGCGTCCGGGCTGATCAGTACGGTGCAGCAGATGGGCAACGCGCTGGGGCTGGGCCTCGTGTCCGTGGTCTTCTTCGGCGTGGTCGACGACCGGGTGGCGGAGACCGGGCAGCCGGGGCCGGCGTTCGTGGACGGCTTCCAGAACGCCGTGGGCTGGGTCGCCGCCGTGATGCTGGTGATCTTCCTGCTGATGTTCGCGCTGCCGAGGCGGCCCGCCCAGCACGCGGAGGGTGCTGGGCAGGAGCCGGTCGCGGCGGTGGAGAAGCAGCCGGAGCTGGTGCACTGAGACGGCGGCGAGCACGGTGGCGGCTGCGCGCACTGCGGCGGCTGCATTCGGGGCAGGGCCCGGCACCTCGGTGCCGGGCCCTGGCCGTGCGCCCGCGCATCTCAACTTCGTGGATCCCCGCGACCACGGACGTCCGTTCATGCCCGATTGAAGTCCGAGCCTGTTTACTTCCCGGAATTCCGGGCGTACCGTTCCTCGTGAAACCACACGTTCGGGCACAGGCGGAGGCGAACGGGCATGTACGCACCGGAGCGGCAGCAGGAGATCCTCCGGCTCGCCCGTGACGCCGGCCGGGTGGACGTCCTGTCGCTGGCCGAGGAGTTCCAGGTCACCGCCGAGACGATCCGTCGCGACCTGAAGGCACTCGACCGCGCCGGCCTCGTCCGCCGGGTGCACGGCGGAGCCATCCCGGCGGGCCGCCTGGACTTCGAGCCGGACCTCGCCGAGCGCGAGTCCACGGCCGCCGACGAGAAGGACCGCATCGCCAAGGCGGCCCTCGCCGAACTGCCCAACGAGGGGACGGTGATCCTCGACGCCGGTACGACGGTGGCCCGGCTGGCCGCAGCCATCCCGCTGGAGGCCTCGCTCACCGTCGTCACCCACAGCCTGCCGATCGCGGCCCGCCTCGCGGACCACCCGGGCATCCAGCTCCACCTCGTCGGCGGACGGGTGCGGCACCGGACCCGCGCCGCCGTGGACGCCTGGGCACTGCGCGCGTACAGCGAGATCCGGGCCGACGCCCTGTTCGTGGCGGCCAACGGCTTCTCCGCCGAACACGGCCTGACCACCCCCGACCTCGCCGAAGCCGCGGTCAAGCGCGCGGCCCTCGCGGCCGCCCGCCGCGTGGTGCTGCTCGCCGACTCCTCCAAGCACGGCCAGGAGCACTTCGCCCGCTTCGGCGACCTGGCTGACGTCGACCTGCTGGTCACCGACGACGAGCTGAGCCCCGACGACGCCGCCGCCATCGAGAGCGGCGGCACGGAAGTGGTGCGCGCATGATCCTCACCGTCACCCCCAACCCGTCCCTCGACCGCACCTACGAGGTTCCCGCCCTGGAGCGCGGCGAGGTCGTCCGCGCCACCGGCGAGCGCATGGATCCCGGCGGCAAGGGCGTGAACGTCTCGCGCGCCGTCGCGGCCTCCGGACGCCGCACGGTCGCGGTCCTGCCGCTGGGCGGGGCACCGGGGGCACTGGTCGCCGAGCTGCTCGACGCTCAGGGCATCGAGGTCGCGCCGGTCCCGGTCGCGGGCGCGACCCGTTCGAACATCGCGCTCGCGGAGGCGGACGGCGTCCTCACGAAGATCAACGCGCCGGGTCCGGAGCTGTCGGCGCAGGAGCGGGAGCTGCTCTTCGACACGGTGCGCGCGTGGTCGCGGGGCGCCGGCTGGATCGCCTGCTGCGGCAGCCTGCCCCGCGGGCTCGCGCCTTCCTGGTACGCCGAGCTGGTCGCCCGGGCACACGCCGGGGGCGCCCGGATCGCCCTGGACACCTCGGGGCGTGCGCTGCAGGAGGCGCTCCGGGAGCGGCCCGACGTGGTGAAGCCGAACGCCGAGGAACTTTCGGAGGCCGTCGGACGGCCCCTGGCGACGGTGGGCGACGCGGTGAAGGCGGCCGAGGAGTTGCGCGAGCGGGGCGCGCGTGCCGTGCTGGCGAGCCTGGGTGCCGACGGGCAGCTTCTGGTGGACGACGCGGGTGTCTGGTTCGGCACCGCGCGTGTGGAGGCCGTGCGCTCCAACGTGGGCGCCGGAGACGCCTCGCTCGCCGGCTTTCTGATCGCCGGGGGCAGCGGTCCGGATGCCCTCGCCTCCGCCGTCGCGCACGGCGCGGCAGCCGTTCAGCTGCCCGGCAGCGTGATGCCCGCGCCGGGCGACCTGGACCCGACGGCGGTGACGGTCACCGCCGACGTACCGGTCGACCGCGAGCTGAAGGAGCCGGTGTCATGAGCGTGCGTACGACGTGCCGCACGGCGTCCCCGGCATCGTCCGGTGCGCGGCCGGTCCCCTCCCTGCCGACCGCCTGCCCCGATTCCCGCCACTCCCACTCCCATCCCCACCCCCACTCCCGCCCCCGCCCACCACACCCTCGGGCGATACGCGTGCGAAGGAGCCCGCGATGAGCGACATGATCACCGCGGACCTGGTCGACCTCGACCTGTCCGCCGACACCAAGGAAGCGGCGGCACGCGCCCTCGCCGAGCGCATGGTGGCCCTGGGCCGGGTGACCGACCTGGACGGTTTCCTCGCCGACGTGGCAGCCCGCGAGGCGCAGATGCCGACCGGTCTCGACGGGGGCATAGGGATCCCGCACTGCCGCAGCGAGCACGTCACCGAGCCGACGCTGGCCTTCGGTCGCAGCGCGGCCGGGATCGACTTCGGTGCCGCGGACGGCCCCGCCGACCTGATCTTCCTGATCGCCGCGCCCGCCGGCGCCGACGACGCCCATCTCACGATCCTGTCCTCGCTGGCCCGGCAGCTGATGAACGCCGAGTTCACCGACGCCCTGCGCGAGGTGGGGGACCCCGCGGCAGCGGCGGCGCTCATCCGCGGGGACGAGACGCCGGCGGCCGCCACCGCCGGTGCGCGAGGGCCGGCCGCGGCAGCCGGCACGGCATCCGAGGCCGGCCCCGCAGACTCCGTGGCGGCGCCGGGAGCGGCCTCTCCCGGCGCCGCCACGGGTGACCCCGCCGCCGCGAGTGAGGCCGCGGACCCCGCAGCCCACTACGACGGCCCCGCCGACCCAGCCGGCGACCCCGACCGCGCACGTGACGGCGACTCCGACCGCGAAGGCGGGCGCCGGCGCCCCTTCCGTGTCGTTGCCGTCACCTCCTGCCCCACCGGCATCGCCCACACCTACATGGCGGCCGAGTCGCTGGAGAACGCGGGCCGGGAGGCCGGGGTCGAGGTCGTCGTCGAGACACAGGGCTCGGCCGGCTTCACCCGGCTCGACCCGGAGGTCATCGCGGCGGCGGACGGCGTGATCTTCGCCCACGACCTGCCCGTACGGGAGAAGGACCGGTTCGCCGGGAAACCCACCGTCGACGTCGGCGTCAAGGCCGGCATCAACCGTGCCGCCGAACTGATCACGGAGGTGCGTGGCAAGGCGGAGCGCGGCGAGGTCACCGCGGCCGCCCGCACCGGCGGAACGCCTGTCGAGCGCGCCGGTGAGCCCGGCGAGGGCTACGGCACCAGGCTCCGCAAGTGGCTGATGTCCGGCGTGAGCTACATGGTCCCGTTCGTCGCCGCGGGCGGTCTGCTCATCGCCCTGGGCTTCGCGATCGGCGGCTACCAGATCAACGAGGCCAAGTCCGTCATCGACCACTTCGACTGGGGCCAGGCCGACAGCTGGGGCGCGCTGTTCTTCCAGATCGGCGCCGCGGCCTTCGGCTTCCTCGTCCCGGTCCTCGCCGGATACATCGCCTACGGCATGGCCGACCGCCCCGGCCTCGTCCCCGGCTTCGTCGGCGGCGCGATCTCCGTGACCATCGGCGCGGGCTTCCTAGGCGGTCTGGTCGCCGGTCTCATCGCCGGCGGGGTGGTCCTCGCCATCCAGCGCATCAGCATCCCCGCGCCCCTGCGCGGCATCATGCCCGTGGTGGTGATCCCGCTGCTCTCCTCGGCGATCGTCGGGTTCCTGATGCTCGTGGTCATCGGCAAGCCCATCGCCGAGGCCCAGAAGGCCCTCACCGACTGGCTGAACGGCCTGTCCGGCGCCAACGCCGTCCTCCTCGGCGTGCTCCTCGGCCTGATGATGTGCTTCGACCTCGGCGGCCCGGTGAACAAGGTGGCCTACACCTTCGCGACGGCCGGTATCTCGGTCGCGGCCCCCAGCGACTCCGCGATGAAGATCATGGCCGCGGTGATGGCCGCCGGAATGGTGCCGCCGCTGGGCATGGCCCTGGCCACCACCGTCCGCAAGAAGCTGTTCACCGGCGCCGAGCGCGAGAACGGCAAGGCCGCCTGGGTGCTCGGCGCCTCCTTCATCTCCGAGGGCGCGATCCCGTTCGCGGCCGCCGACCCGCTGCGCGTCATCCCCTCAGCCATGGCGGGCGGCGCGGTCACCGGCGCCCTGACCATGTCGTTCGGCTCGACCCTGCGCGCCCCGCACGGCGGCATCTGGGTCACCTTCCTGATCGGCAAGCCGCTGCTGTACCTGCTGGCCATCGCGGCCGGTACGGCGGTCACGGCCGGACTGGTCATCCTCCTCAAGGGCCTGCGCAAGCCGGCCCCCGGCACGCCGGGACCCGAGCCGGTCACGGTGCCGGCGGAGGCGAAGCAGCCGGTGGCGGCGGCGTAACCGCCGACGCGTCCGCCGCGCGGCGGACACGGAGACGGAGGCACGGCCCGGGACCCGGTCAGGCCCGGACCGTGCCGCCGCATGTGGCGACCCGACTACGCGACCAGGGCGACTACGCGACCAGCACGTCAGGTGTTCGGACGGCACCCCGCCCCGCCCCGGACGGCACCCCCGCCCCCGGACGGCACCCCGCCCCGGACGCCGCGCCCACCTCGGACGGCGCCCCCGCGTCCGTAGCGCCCTCAGGACAGCTGCGCGGCCCTGCGCTCCATCGCCTGCCGGGCCGCCTCCTCCGTCGCGTACACCTCGCACATGTGCCGGCCGTCCGGTGTGGCGGTGTGCTCCACCTCCCACAGGGAGACCTCCTGCCCGTCGCCGAGCAGGAACGCGTGCTCGTAGAGCGAGAAGCCGAGCCCGGCGCGTCCCGCACGGCAGGGCCGTCCGAAGGCCTGCGTGATCTGGTGGGCGCACGCCGTGGCGAGCAGCGCGGCGGTCTCCCTCCCGGGCCGGTCCGGGTTCTCCGCCCGGCGCAGCAGCCGGCGTGCGTGGTCCGCCGAGTCGTCCGGCACGTATGCGTGCCGCGGCGTGGGGATCGAGGAGAGGTCCACCGGCACCGGCAGTTCGAAGTCCGGAGTCTGAGGCGGGAGCGGGAGCCGGGAGCCCGCGGCACGCAACTCCTCCGAGTCGACGTACACCTCGTGCTGCGGGGCGCCGCCCGGCGTGGTGTTGTGGACGAGCTCCCAGAGGGTGAGCGCCGAGCCGTCGGCGAGCAGCCAGGTGTGCCGGTACGTCTCCTGGTGCAGGCCCGCGCTGTGGTGCGCGGAGTGCAGCGAACTGTCGTGTGCCAGCGCGCTGTCGAGCCGCCCTATCGTCTCGTCGGGCAGCTCGAACGAGTTCAGAGCGCGTCCGAGCAGTCGCGCGAGGTGCTCCTCCGGAGACTCGGGCGAGTCGGGTGGTTCGTACGCTGCCGTCTCGTACGGAACGCTCAAGGCTTCTCCCGGCGTTGCTGCATGTCACCTTGTGGGTGCATACCGTAGCCCCTCGGTCGGACATCATGTCCGGGAACCGAGAAAACGTACGCCGGGAAAACGGCCGGTCCGCGCGAGAAGTTCCCACGCGATCCGACGTTCCGTCAAAGACCGCTGGTGAGGCGGCCGTCGCCCGGCTCCCGGCGTCCTGGCCGGGCGGCGGATCCGGTGCTCGCGCCGGTCAGCCGGCACTCCCTGCGGTCCACTCGCTCCACGCCATGTTCCAGCCGTTGAGCCCGTTGTCCGGCGCCACCGTGGAGTCGGCGGAGTTCTTCACCACCACGACGTCCCCGAGGAGGGAGTTGTCGTAGAACCACTTGGCCGGAGTGTCCCCCTGCCCGCCCTGGACGTCCTGGAGCCCGACACAGCCGTGGCTGGAGCCGAAGCGGCCGAAGGGCGGATCGGACGGCTTGTACCAGTAGTTGCCGTGGATGAACGTGCCGGACGTGGTCAGCCGCATCGCGTGCGGCACGTCCGGGATGTCGTACGCGTCGGCGAGGTCGACCGTACGGCTGTCCATCCGCGTCTCTGCCAGCTTCTCGGAGATCACCATCTGCCCGTTGTACGTGGTGAACTCCGGGCTGCCCGCCGAGATCGGGATCGTCCGCACGGTCCTTCCGTCGCGCACGACCGTCATGGTCTGCGTGGCGGCGTCCACCGTGGACACCTGCGAGCGCCCGACGGTGAAGGTGACCGTCTTCTTCTGCACTCCGTAGACGCCGTTCGCGCCCTCCACCCCGTCCAGGTCGATCTTCATGGTGACCTTGGAGCCGGCCTTCCAGTACTCCTGGGGCCGGAAGTCCAGCCGCTGCCCCCCGAACCAGTGCCCGGCCACCTCCTGCCCGCTGCTGGATGTGACCGTGATGCGCGACTGCACGGCCTTCCGGTCGGTGATCGCCTTGTCGAACCTGAACGAGACCGGCATCCCGACCCCGACGGTCGTCCCGTTGTCCGGCGTGTACGTCCCGATGAAGCTGTCGGCCGCCGTCACGGTGGTGAACGTGGAGTCCGCGGCGACATTCCTGCCGTCGCTGTCCTTCGCGGTCGCCGCTATCTCGTACTTCGTGCCCCGCTCCAGCTGCTCCTTCGGCTTCCAGCTGCCTCCGTCCGCCGAGATCGTCCCCGGCACGGCCTGGTCCGTGCCGGCCACCGTCATCGTCACCTCGGTCAGCTTGCCGTCGCTGACCTTCACGCCGGTCGTGTTGATGGACGCGCCGGTGGAGCCGTCCTCGGCCGAGATGACGATGCGCGCTGCCGAGTTCCTCGCCTCGCCACCGTCGCCGTCCTTGCTGTCGTCACCGGCCCTGGCGCTGCCCGTGCAGGCGGTGAGGGCGAGCGCGCCGACCATCAGGGCGGCACTGGCCACCAGCGTGCGCCGCTGTGCTGTGTCCGGCGTTGTCACGGGCTGCTCCAGGTTTGTGTGATGTGGGTGATCCGCTCCGTTCCGTGGAGAGAGAGGGGACCGGTGACCGGTGGGGTTCCCTCCGTCTGAAGGAAGGGTCATCACGTGACAGAACCGGGACAATCGCCGGACTCGACGCGGGCCGCGCGCCTGCTCCGGGCGGCGCGAGCTCCTCAACTCCCCCCGTACAGCTCCGAGTACGCGGGCCAGCCGCCGCCTTCCGTCTCGACCGGTTCGGCCGCCCGCACCGCCCGCACGATGGCGCGGGTCACCATGTCGGCGCCCGCCGCCAGGATCTCGTTCAGCGCGAGCGGCTGCGCGGAGTCGAGCCCGCGCACGCCGGTCGCCAGCGCGAAGACCGTGTCACCGTCGTGCAGCAGATGCACCGGCCGCACCGCCCGCGCGATGCCGTCGTGGGCCGTCCCCGCCAGCTTCTGCGCCTGCGCCTTCGACAGGTCCGCGTCCGTGGCGACGACCGCGAGCGTGGTGTTCAGCGGTGGCGGCGCGTTTCGCGCCGCGCTCTCGGCGAGCCGTGTCAGTGCCTCCTCGTGCACCCGCGCCTGGGGATAGAGCACCCGCCCCTGGAACAACTCCCCGTACAGAACCCCCGTCTCCGGGTCCATGACCGATCCCGCCGCGTTGGCCACCACCAGCGCGGCCACCGTGATCCCCGAGTCGAGGACGACGCTCGCGGTGCCGACCCCGCCCTTCATCACCCCTACCGCGGCACCCGTACCGGCGCCGACGCAGCCCTCCCGCACCGGCGCGCCGATCCCACTCGCCGCGGCCGCCTCGACGGCCTCCCGGCCCAGTGCGGCGTCCGGCCTGGCCCGGAAGTCGCCGCCCCGGCCCAGATCGAAGACGCACGCCGCGGGCACCACCGGCACGACGTGCGCCGGGTCCGGCCCCACGCGCACCCCCCGGCCCCGCTCCTCCAGCCAGGCCATCACGCCGGACGCCGAGTCGAGCCCGTAGGCGCTGCCGCCGGTCAGTACGACCGCCTCGGCCTTCTGCACCACGTTGCGCGGATCGAGCGCGTCGGTCTCCTTGGTGCCGGGGCCACCGCCCCGCACGTCCACCGCGGCGGTCGCCCCGCCCTCGGGTGCGAGGACGACCGTGGTGCCGGTGAGCCAGCCGTCGCCGGTGCGCGTCGCGTGCCCCACCCGCAGGCCGGTCACATCCGTCAGAGCATCAACTGTCATGGCGACCAGTCTCCTGCCCCCGGCGGGACCCTCCCCGGCGCCCGCCTCGCCAGGCCGGGGCAACCAGGGAGTCAGGCGGCCGGCGTGCCTGTCCGGGCCTCGCGCGAGCGTGCGGCCCGGCGGGTCGTCAGCGTCTCCCCGACCGCCACGGACAGTGCCGACACCACACCGGTCGCGAAGACCGCCCACTCGCCCAGGAAGGTGCAGCAGATCACCAGCAGGGCGGTCGTCGGCAGCACGAGCTGCTGGGCGATGCCCACCTTGAAGTGGCCCGAGTGCAGAGCCCATACCGTGAGCAGATACAGGGCCGTCGGCAGGGTCACCGCGGCCGACGCGGACAGCGTGGAGATGTGCGCCTTGCCGACCGCCTGCTCGACCGCCACCTCCAGGCCCGCGCCGATGGCCGCAGCCGCGGCGAAGATCAGGTAGTGGCCGTAACCCCACACGAACGACTGGCGGTTTGATCGCAGGCGGCCGTGGACGGGTGCCACGAAGTAGATCCACCAGGCGGAGAAGACGATGAGCAGGCCGCCGGCCGCGATCGGCAGCAGCTCGCCCAGGGCGTCGTTCTCGTCCGCGCCCGTCTTGACGGCGATGGTGGCCGCGGCGATGCTCTCGCCGAGCACGATGATCGTGAACAGCCCGTACCGCTCGGCGATGTGGTGCGGATGCCATGTGGTGGGCCGGCTCTGCTCCGCGTAGAGCGGCACGCACAGCTCCAGGATCACCATCACCAGGAAGAGCCAGGCGCGGGCGGGCTCCGGCAGGAGCACGAGCCCGCACCAGCCGATCTGGCAGAGCAGCACGCCCCCCGCGTACCGCAGCGCCGTGGTGCGCTCCGCCCCCTCGGCGGACCGGGCGGCCCGCAGCCACTGCGTGGCCATGGCGAGCCGCATCACCACGTAGCCGAGCAGCACCAGCAGGAAGTCGTGTGTCTCGAAGGCCCGCGAGATCCCGGCGGCGAGCACGAGGACACCGGCGATCTGCACCAGGGTGACCACGCGGTAGAGGGCGTCGTCGTTGTCGTACGCCGAGGCGAACCAGGTGAAGTTCATCCAGGCCCACCAGATGGCGAAGAACACCATCGCGTAGCTCAGGATGCCCTCGCCGGCATGACCCTCGGCGACGGAGTGCACCAACTCGATTCCGGCCTGCGCGACCGCCACCACGAAACACAGGTCGAAGAAGAGCTCCAGCGGCGTGGCGACGCGATGTACCTCGTCGCGACCGCGGGCGGTGAGCCGCCGCAGCGGCCTCCGAGGGCGCGGTGCGCCGGACGCGGCAGGCGACGGAGTCGGACTGGACGTCATGATTCCTAGCACAGCAGACGTCGGCCGGAAATTCTCCGCGAGTCAGGACCGTCCCGGCATCCCGGCCTCCGCCGGCAGCCGCCCCGTACCCTGGGGGCATGAGTACCTCCCCCGCCCCCGAGCCGCGGGCGCCCCAGGCGGCGCTGAACTTCGGCGATCCGCTGGACGAGCAGTCCTCGGACGACACGGATCGCGGGTGGGGCGACCGGCCGCGCGGCGGGGGCGACGCGGCCGACGACCTGAGGCGTTTCCTCGACGAGAAGCCGCCCCACCACCTGTGAGCCGACCGCAGGGCCCGAAGAGCCCTGCGAAGCGCCTTCGCTACCCCTCGGTACGGCCCGAGCCGGGCCGGCCGCCCTGCGCGACGAGGGTGTCGCGGATCTCCTTGAGCACCTCCAGCTCGGACACCTCGATGATCTCGTGCGTGCCCTCCCTGGCCTTCCTGCGGGCCTCCTGCCGGGCCAGGTACTTCGCCATCGGCAGCACCATCAGGAAGTAGACCACCGCCGCGGTGGTCACGAAGCTCAGCGTCGCCCCGAGGACGGAGCCCCAAAGGATCATGACCCCACTGGAGACCGTTCCGTCGTCCGCGATCCGGCACGGTCCCTTGAGGCAGGAGCTGTAGCTGTCGAGGCTCTTGGTGCCGATCGCTCCGACCAGCGGGTTGATGACGCCCTTCACCACCGAGTTGACGATGTTGGTGAAAGCGGTGCCGATGACCACCGCGACCGCCAGATCGACGACGTTCCCGCGCATCAGGAAGGCCTTGAAGCCCTGCCAGACGCCCGGTTCCTTCTGCTCGCTCACCTCGTGGCCTCTCCTCATCACATGGGCAGCTTGTGGAACAAACAGTTCCGCAACCTACGGCAGGGCTGGGCGGCCGTGTCCAATCCGGTGGCTCCGGGGCATGACGTGACAGCAGTTCGCGCACCGGGCGCAAGGCGCCGTTCAGCACAGCGTCACCGCCAGCCGGGCCGTGGCGCTCGCGCCCGCCAGCCGTGCCGCGGTGCCGCGCGGCACCGAGAGCACGACCAGGGCCCCGCTCACCGTCTCGCCGTCCAGCGGCTCGGGCACCCCGGTCACGAGTGCGCCGCGTGCGACGACCTCGGCCGCGCCGCCCGCCGCCGTCTCCCCGGCGGCGACGACGTCGACGCGGTCGCCGGGGCGCAGCAGCCGCACCGTCGCCGCGTCGGCGATCCGCACGGGCGCGGACACCCGCTCCACCGCCCGGCGCTCCGGCGTCCGGTCCGCAACGGGGTGCCCGCGGGCCCGGTCACCCTGCTCGGCGCCGGCCGGGGCCCGCGGGCCGACGGCCACGAGCGCGGCGGCGGTGAGCACGAGCCCGGCGGCCAGGGCCTGCCGCCGACGACGTACGAACCCGCGCGGCCGGTACCGCCCGCCGCGCACGCGGACGGGAGTGAAGTGCGCCACCTCGCAGGTCGGCGGCGCGTCCGTCCCCAGCGGGCGGGGCGGGAGCGGGCCGGAGGACGGCGCGGAGGACGGTTGGGAGGAATCAGCGAAGGACACGAGGACCACCACCTGTGACGACGGAGCGCTTTCCGCCCACGATGAGGCTTCGCTCCGCCGCCCGCCGCGGCCCGTGCGCTACCGGCCAGTTGTGGAAAAGTCCCTCACCCGAACGTGAAGCTCCGTCGTCCTCGCGCCCGGAACGTGCGTCACGGCAGCACGAACCCCGGATCCATGCCGCCCAGCGCGTTCGCACACAGACAGTCCCGCTCCTCGTTCGCGGGCAGCGCCGCCACCGCGTCGAACAGCACCCCCCGCAGCCGGTCCACGTTCGCCGCGAACACCCGCAGCACCTCGTCGTGCGAGACGCCCTCCCCGGTCTCGGCGCCCGCGTCGAGGTCGGTGACCAGGGTCAGTGAGGAGTAGCAGAGTTCCAGTTCACGGGCGAGCGCCGCCTCGGGGTGGCCGGTCATGCCCACCACCGACCAGCCCTGCGAGCGGTGCCACAGCGACTCGGCGCGGGTGGAGAACCGCGGCCCCTCGACCACCACGAGCGCCCCGCCGTCCACCGGCTCCCAGTCCCGCCCGCGTGCCGCCTTCAGCGCGGCCGACCGTCCCGTGGGGCAGTAGGGGTCCGCCAGGGACACGTGCACCACGTTCGGCACGGTGCCGTCGGGCAGCGGCAACCCGTCGAAGTACGTCGACACCCGGGACTTCGTACGGTCGACGAGCTGGTCCGGGACGAGGAGCGTGCCCGGTCCGTACTCGGGGCGCAGGCCACCCACCGCGCAGGGCCCGAGGACCTGGCGCACGCCGACCGACCGCAACGCCCACAGGTTGGCCCGGTAGTTGATCCGGTGCGGCGGGAGATGGTGCCCGCGTCCGTGCCGGGGCAGGAAGGCGACCCGCCGGCCTGCGACCTCGCCGAGGAAGACGGAGTCGCTGGGGGCCCCGTACGGCGTGTCCACCTGGAGCTCGGTCACGTCGTCGAGGAACGAGTAGAAGCCTGAGCCGCCGATTACACCGATCTCCGCGTTCGCCATGACCAGCACAGTAGCCGCCGTCGCGGCGGCGGCAGGAGGTGGTGCCGGAAAGACCGACGACCCCGCCGTCGGTACGAAGGCGGGGTCACGAAAGTGCGCGTGGGCCTCAGGCGGCGGTGGTGCTGGAGGAGCTTCCCGCGCTCGACGTCTTCGAGTCCGAGGACGAGGACGTGGAGGACGAGGAGGACGTCGAGGACGACCCGCTCGACGCCGGCGAGCTGCTCGACGAGGAGCCGCGGCTGTCGTTGCGGTAGAAACCGGAGCCCTTGAAGACAATGCCGACGGCGGAGAACACCTTCTTCAGGCGTCCCTGGCAGCTGGGGCACTCGGTCAGGGCGTCGTCGGTGAACTTCTGCACCGCCTCGAGGCCCTCGCCGCACTCGGTGCACTGGTACTGGTAGGTCGGCACTGTCTTCCTCCTGGCACTCTCACTCAATGAGTGCTAACGACGGTCCATAGTGACGTATTCCTCGGGATCAGTCCACTGTGACCGGCGCGCGGTGACCGACGCCACGTGCGACCGTACGGCTTCGGGCCCGTACGTCCAGCCGCGAGCGGAGCGCGACCAGGGTCGCCAGCGCGAGCGCCGTACCGCCGAGCGGGACCAGGAACCCGGCGCCACCCCAGAAGCGGTCCTCCAGCTGCCCGGCGACCGTGACGGCACCCGCCTGACCGAGCGCCACCGCGCCGGTGAGCCACGTGAACGCCTCGGTGCGGGCCCCGGCCGGGACCAGGTTCTCGACCAGCGTGTAGCCGGTGATCAGGGCGGGCGCGATGCACATGCCGACGAGCAGGCCGAGCCCGGCGAGCAGCAGCACCGAGTGGGCCGCCCACAGCCCCGCGGCGGCCAGCGCGAGGGCGCCGTAGCCGACGATCAGGCGGCGCTGCGGGGCCGCCTTCCACGCGATGGCCCCGCACGCGATGCCGGAGAGCATGTTGCCCGCTGCGAAGGTTCCGTACAGGACGCCGTTCAGGCCGGGCTCGCCGATCGACTCGGTGAACGCGGCCAGCGACACCTGCATGCCGCCGAAGACGGAACCGATGCCGAGGAACGCCACGGCCAGGACCCGCACCCCGGGGATACGCAGCGCGGAGGCGTGCTGCACGCGCGCGTGCCCGCCGGACGCCACCGTCGGCTGCGTGCTCTTCTGCGCGGCGAACAGCAGACCGCCGACGAGGGTGAGCGCGGCCTCGGTCACCAGGCCCGCCGCCGGGTCGACGGTGGTGCACAGGGCAGTGGCGAGCAGCGGGCCGACGACGAAGGTCAGTTCGTCCGTGACGGACTCGAAGGCGGCGGCGGTGGTCATCAGGGGCGAGCCCTGGAGCTTCACGCCCCAGCGGGCGCGCACCATGGGCCCGATCTGCGGGACGGAGGCGCCCGTGGGGACGGCCGCCGCGAACAGCGCCCACAGGGGAGCGTCCGCCAGCGCGAGCGCGGTCAGGGTGAGACCCGCGAGGGCGTGCACCAGCACGCCGGGGAGCAGCACGGCGCGCTGCCCGAAACGGTCGGCCAGCCGCCCGGTCCAGGGCGCGAACAACGCCATGGAGACGCCGGTGACGGCCGCGGCGGCGCCGGCCGCGCCGTACGAGCCGGTGGTGTGCTGCACCAGCAGCACGATGGAGATCGTCAGCATCGCGAACGGCTGGCGTGCGGCGAAGCCGGGAAGCAGGAACGTCCAGGCGCCGCGGGTGCGCAGCAGTTGCCCGTAGCCCGGGCGGGAGGACTTCGACGAGGTGACCGTGGACGCCACGGCCCTTGCCTTTCTGCCGCCTGGTAGCGCGGCCCTCTTGTGGTGGGCCGGGGCGCCGAGAGCTGTCCTCTTGCGCTGACTGCGGTAGATACCGGCGCCCACTGCGTCGAAGAGCGTTTCCGGCCGCCATACGGTCGCGCCAGCTCTGCGTCAGGCAGAGTTGGTTCGATCTGGGTGACACCTGCATCGTACAGGGGTGAAGGACAGGTGCGCCTGTGAAAGTGCGCACCACCGGCCGCACCCGCCTGCGATCAGGTCGATCCGTTCGTGCCCAGCCAGCCGGCCAGCTTGCCCCCGCGGCCCACCGCGCGCAGCCGCCCCTCGGCCGCGTCCCGGACCGGGTCCGTGGCCACCACGAGCAGCTCGTCGCCCCGGCGCAGCACCGTCGTCGGCAGCGGCACGAACGACGTGCCCTCCCGCACGACGAGGGTGACCGCGGCTCCGGCGGGCAGCCGCAGTTCGTTGATCTCGACGCCGTGCATCTTCGACCCGCGCGGGATGCTGACCGACAGCAGATGCCCGCGCAGCTGTTCCAGGGGTGCCGACTCGATGCCGAGGTCGGCGGCGGCCTGGGAGCCGTCGCGCAGGTGCAGGGTGCGGGCCAGCCAGGGCAGCGTCGGCCCCTGCACCAGGGTGTAGACGACGACCAGTACGAAGACGATGTTGAAGATGCGACGGCTGCCGTCCACGCCGTTCACCATGGGGATGGTCGCCAGGATGATGGGCACGGCGCCGCGCAGCCCGGCCCACGACATCAGGGCCTGCTCCTGCCACGGCACCCGGAACGGCGCCAGGCAGAGCACGACGCTCAGCGGCCGCGCCACCATGGTGAGCACCAGCCCGATGAGCAGCGCGGGCAGGATGTCGTCGCCCAGTTCGTGGGGTGTGACCAGCAGGCCGAGCAGGACGAACATGCCGATCTGGGCGATCCAGCCGAGCCCCTCGGCGAACCCGCGGGTGGCGGGCCAGTGCGGCAGGCGCGCGTTGCCCAGCACCATCGAGGCGAGATAGACGGCGAGGAAGCCGCTGCCGTGCGCGAGGGCCCCCGCCGCGTAGGAGGCGACGGCGATGGCCATCACGGCGATCGGATACAGACCGGACGCGGGCAGGGCCACGTGCCGCAGCCCCCAGGCGCCCAGCCAGCCCACCGCGATGCCGATGGCGGCGCCGATGGCGAGTTCCAGCAGTATCTTGCCGACCAGCACGTACCAGTGCTCGAACGGGCCGGCCGTGGAGAACGAGACGACCAGGATGACCACGGGCGCGTCGTTGAAGCCGGACTCGGCCTCCAGAGTGCCGGTCACGCGCGCGGGCAGGGGGATCTTCCGCAGCACGGAGAAGACCGCCGCGGCGTCGGTGGAGGAGACGACCGCTCCGATGATGAGCGCCTGCCGCCAGTCCAGCCCGACCAGGAAGTGCGCCGCCGTCGCGGTGACCCCGACGCTCACCGCGACCCCGACGAGCGCCAGCGCGGAGGCGGCGGGCAGGGCGGGCTTGATCTCCTTCCACTTCGTGCCGAGACCGCCCTCGGCCAGGATCACGACCAGGGCCGCGTACCCGATGACCTGCGTCAGTTCGGCGTTGTCGAAGTGGATGCCGCCGATCCCGTCCTGGCCCATGAGGACGCCGATGCCCAGGTAGACGAGCAGGCTGGGGAGCCCGCTGCGCGAGGAGATCCGTACCGCGGCCACGGCGACGAGCAGGACGAGCGAGCAGACGAGCAGGAGTTCGTTGAGGTCGTGGATGTTCAGCGGCCGTTTCCTTCCCCTGATGCGGGTACTTCGTTACCTTACCTAACTCTTGACGATTTCTTGACGCTCGCCCGGGCAAGATCGAACGTCAGTCCGTGCTGGTTCCCCACTCCGCGTCAAGTGCCACCGGGCCCTGCGCCTATGGTTGCTCCAGCACTCCAGTACCGCCTGCCGCTCGCGTTAGGACAGCAAGGACAGCGATGCCCCCCAACACCACCGCCTCCACGGGTCAGCAGCCCGGCAAGTCCGGCAGGAAGAAGGGGCGCAAAGCCCGACTGTTCGTGCTCGTGCTGGTGCTGGCCGTCATCGGCGGCGTCGCCTACGGCGCGTACTGGTCCATCAGCACCGTGCGTGCCTCCTTCCCGCAGACCAAGGGCTCGATCACGCTCGAGGGCCTGACCGCACCCGTCGACGTCAAACGCGACGGGAACGGCATCCCGCAGATCTACGCATCCTCCGACGACGACCTGTTCATGGCGCAGGGCTACGTGCAGGCGCAGGACCGGTTCTACGAGATGGACGTCCGCCGGCACATGACCTCCGGCCGCCTGTCGGAGATGTTCGGCAAGAGCCAGGTCGAGAACGACGAGTTCCTGCGCACGTTGGGCTGGCAGCGGACCGCGCAGAAGGAGTACGACACCGAGCTGTCGCCCGCCACCAAGAAGTACCTCCAGGCGTACGCCAAGGGAGTCAACGCGTATCTGGCGGGCAAGGACGCCGAGGACATCTCCCTGGAGTACGCGGCGCTCGGCCTCAGCAACGACTACAAGCCGCAGGAGTGGACCCCGGTCGACTCGGTGGCATGGCTGAAGGCGATGGCCTGGGACCTGCGCGGCAACATGCAGGACGAGATCGACCGCTCCCTCATGACCAGCCGCCTCGGCCCGAAGCAGGTCGCCGACCTGTACCCGCAGTACCCGTACGACCGCAACCAGGTCGTCGTCCGGCAGGGCCAGTACGACGAACTCACCCAGACGTTCGACGGCGGCGCGAGCGGCGGCTCCACGGAGGGCGCGGACGGCGGCTCCACGGACGGCACGTCCGCAGGGCCCACGGACGGGACAGGGGCGTCCACGGACGCGCCGCCGGGCTCCTCCTCGTCCGCCGGGTCCTCGGCGCTCCAGAGCCAGCTCACGGGCCTCTACGACGAGCTCGAGGACCTGCCCGAGGCCGTCGGCGTGAACGGCAACGGCATCGGCTCCAACTCGTGGGTGATCGGTGGCGAGCACACCATCACGGGCAAGCCCCTGCTCGCCAACGACCCGCACCTGTCGGCCTCGCTGCCGTCCGTCTGGTACCAGATGGGCCTGCATTGCCGCACGGTCTCCGGCAAGTGCCAGTACGACGTCTCCGGTTACACCTTCGCGGGCATGCCGGGCGTGATAATCGGTCACAACCAGAACATTTCATGGGGTATGACCAACTCCGGCGCCGACGTCACCGACCTCTACCTGGAGAAGCTCACCGGCGACGGTTACCTCTACGACGGCAAGGTGAAGCCGTTCACCACCTACGAGGAGACAATCGAGGTCGCCGGCGGCTCACCGAAGAAGATCGTGGTCCGGGAGACCAACAACGGCCCGCTGCTGTCCGACCGCGACGACGAACTCGTCAAGGTGGGCAGGAAGGCCACCGTCGACACCGCCGCCCCCGACCGCGGCGACGGCTACGGCATCGCGCTGCGCTGGACCGCGCTGGAGCCGGGCAGGACGATGGACGCCCTCTTCGCGATGAACAAGGCGGCCGACTGGGACGACTTCCGGGCCGCGGCGGCCCTGTTCGAGGTGCCCTCGCAGAACCTCGTCTACGCCGACACCGAGAACCACATCGGCTACACGCTGCCAGGACGCATCCCCACGCGCGCCAAGGGCCACGACGGTTCGGTCCCGGCGCCCGGCTGGGACTCCAAGTACGGCTGGAAGGGCTACGTCGAGCAGGACGAGCTGCCCTACGAGTACGACCCGGAGCGCGGCTACGTCGTCACCGCCAACCAGGCCGTCGTCGGCGAGGACTACCCGTACACGCTGACCACGGACTGGGGCTACGGCACCCGCAGCCAGCGGATCACCGACCTGATCGAGTCGAAGATCAAGGGCGGCGGCAAGGTCTCCACCGAGGACATGCGGCAGATGCAGATGGACGGCAGCAGCGAGATCGCCAAGCTGCTCGTCCCGCAGCTGCTGAAGATCGACGTCGGCGGCAAGGACGTACGCGACGCGCAGAAGCTCCTGGAGGGCTGGGACTACACCCAGGACGCGGACTCGGCGGCCGCCGCCTACTTCAACTCGGTCTGGCGCAACGTCCTCAAGCTCGCGTTCGGCAACAAGCTGCCCAAGGAGCTGCGCGTCAAGGGCCAGTGCCTGTGGGTCGAGCCGGTCGACACCACCGGCCCGGTGGACGACGACCGGCGGGTGCGCGAGTGCGGGCAGCGCGACGCGGACCAGGCCCAGCCGGACGGCGGCGACCGCTGGTTCGAGGTCGTGCGCACCCTCATGGACGACGAGGACAGCGACTGGTGGACGACGCCCCAGTCGGGCACCCGCCCCGGCGCCGACAACCGTGACGAGCTGTTCGAGCGCGCCATGATCGACGCCCGCTGGGAGCTGACCGCCAAGCTCGGCAAGGACATCGACTCCTGGAGCTGGGGCCGGCTGCACCGGCTGTTCCTGAAGAACCAGACCCTCGGCACGAGCGGCCCCGGCTTCCTTCAGTACGTGCTCAACCGCGGCCCCTGGGAGCTCGGCGGCGGCGAGGCGACGGTCAACGCGACCGGCTGGAACGCCGCCGGCGGCTACGGCGTCGTCTGGGTGCCCTCGATGCGGATGGTGGTCAACCTCGACGACCTCGACAAGTCGAAGTGGATCAACCTCAGCGGCGCCTCCGGGCACGCCTACAGCGACCACTACACCGACCAGACGGAAAAGTGGGCCAAGGGCGAGCTGCTGGACTGGTCCTTCACCAAGCAGGCGGTCGACAAGAGGACGAACGACACCCTCGTGCTCAAGCCGTGACCCGCTGACGGCGACCGAAAGGGCCCTCCACACGCGCGTGGAGGGCCCTTTCGCCTTCCGGGGCCTCAGCGTGCGGCGGGCCGGAAGCGGCGCACTCCCGAGGGCGTCACCACCGCGTGCACCGGCCGGTCGTGCGGCTCGGCGGGCACACGCGCGCGGACCTCGGTGTCGTACAGCAGCACCACCAGCGCCGGTTGGCCGCCCGCGCGCTCCAGCCGCGCCAGGACGCGGTCGTAGGAACCTCCGCCGCGCCCCAGCCGCATCCCGCGCGCGTCCACCGCGAGCCCCGGCAGCAGCACCGCGTCGGCGCCGGTCACCGCGTCCGGCCCGAGCCGCTCGCCGGCGGGCTCCAGGAGCGCCATCCGGCCACCGTGGCGCACGCGCGCGAGGGAGCCCTCCCCGGCGTAGACACCCCAGTCGAGGTCGTTGTCGGGCAGCAGCACCGGAAGCAGGACGCGCACGCCCCGCGCGTGCAGCGCGTCGAGCAGCGCGAGGGTGCCGGGCTCGGCGCCCACAGAAACGTACGCCGCCACCGTGCGCGCGTGCGCCAGCTCATCCAGTTCGAGTGCGTGCGCCGCCAGCGCGGCCGCGGCCTCCCGCACGTCACCTGCGGGCAACCTGTTCCTCACCGCGAGGAGCTCTCGCCGCAATGTGCGCTTGTCAGGCTCGCCCATGTGTCCGAGGTGACTCATGCGTCGCTCCCGTACCGTGATCAAAGTGCTCATATGAGTGCGTACTGACCGGAGCCGCGGATTCCCCACAATGTCACCGGATATGGTTGCGAGCATGACTCAGGCGCAACCACGGATCAGCAAGGCTGTCATTCCCGCAGCAGGCCTCGGCACCCGGTTCCTGCCGGCCACCAAGGCCACTCCCAAGGAGATGCTGCCGGTGGTCGACAAGCCGGCGATCCAGTACGTGGTCGAGGAGGCCGTCTCGGCCGGTCTCGACGATGTCCTCATGATCACCGGCCGCAACAAGCGCCCTCTTGAGGACCACTTCGACCGCAACTACGAGCTCGAGTCGGCCCTGGAGAAGAAGGGCGACGCCGAGCGGCTCGCCAAGGTCCAGGAGTCGAGCGACCTCGCGACCATGCACTACGTGCGCCAGGGCGACCCCCGGGGCCTCGGTCACGCCGTGCTGTGCGCGGCCCCCCATGTCGGCGACGAGCCCTTCGCGGTGCTCCTCGGCGACGACCTCATCGACCCGCGCGATCCCCTGCTGAGGCGGATGATCGAGGTCCAGGAACGGCACGGCGGCAGCGTGATCGCGCTCATGGAGGTGGCCCCCGAGCAGATCCACCTCTACGGCTGCGCGGCCGTAGAGGCCACCGAGGACGGCGACGTGGTCAAGGTGAGCGACCTGGTCGAGAAGCCGGACGCCGCCGACGCCCCCTCGAACTACGCCATCATCGGCCGCTACGTCCTCGACCCGCGCATCTTCGACGTCCTGCGCAAGACCGAGCCCGGCCGCGGCGGTGAGATCCAGATCACGGACGCCCTCCAGCAGCTCGCGGCCGACGAGAAGCTGGGCGGCCCGGTGCACGGCGTCGTCTTCCAGGGCCGCCGCTATGACACCGGCGACCGCGGCGACTACCTGCGTGCCATTGTCCGACTCGCGTGCGAACGTGAAGACCTGGGCCCGGACTTCCGGACCTGGCTTCGCAGTTACGTCACCGAGGAGATGTAGCCACTTGAGCACCGCCGCGCCCCGCGCCACCGGACAGGACCATCTGTGGTCGGTGGACGAACACCTGGAGGACATCCTCGAGACCGTCCGCCCTCTCGAACCCATCGAGCTGCAACTGCTCGACGCCCAGGGCTGTGTCCTGGTCGACGACGTCACGGTGCCGGTCTCCCTGCCGCCGTTCGACAACAGCTCCATGGACGGGTACGCGGTACGGGTCGCGGATGTCGCGGGCGCCGGCGAGGAGTTCCCGGCGGTCCTGGAGGTCGTCGGGGACGTCGCCGCGGGCCAGGCGGAGCTCCTGACCGTGGGACCGGGCCAGGCCGCCCGCATCATGACCGGCGCCCCGCTGCCGCCCGGCGCGGAGACGGTGGTGCCCGTGGAGTGGACCGACGGCGGCCTCGGCGAGGGCCCCGTCACCGGGATGCGGGCGCGCAGCCTCGGCCCCGAGGGCGCCTCCGGGCAGGTGCGCGTGCACCGGCCCGCCGAGCCGCGCGCGCACGTGCGCCCCAAGGGCAGCGACGTCAGGGCCGGTGACCGCGCCCTGGAGGCGGGCACCGTCCTCGGCCCGCCGCAGATCGCGCTGCTCGCCGCGATCGGCCGCGGCACCGTACGTGTGCGCCCGCGCCCGCGCGTGGTGGTGCTCTCCACCGGCAGCGAACTCGTCCAGCCCGGCGAGGAACTGGGCAGCGGCCAGATCTTCGACTCCAACAGCTTCGCCCTCACCGCGGCCGCCCGCGACGCCGGCGCCATCGCCTACCGGGTGGGCGCGGTCGCCGACGACGCCGAGACCCTGCGCATCACCATCGAGGACCAACTCGTCCGCGCCGACCTGATGGTCACCACGGGCGGCGTGAGCGTCGGGGCGTACGACGTCGTCAAGGAGGCCCTGTCGCACGTCGGTGACGAGGACGAACCCGGCAGCGGCATCGAGTTCCGCAAGATCGCCATGCAGCCCGGCAAGCCCCAGGGCTTCGGCTCCATCGGCCCCGACCACACCCCGCTGCTGGCCCTGCCCGGCAACCCGGTGTCGTCGTACGTCTCCTTCGAGCTGTTCGTCCGCCCCGCGATCCGCACCCTCATGGGACTCCCCGACGTGCACCGCCCGCGGGCCCGGGCGACCCTGGCCGCCGACAAGGCGCTGACCTCCCCGCGGGGACGCCGGCAGTTCCTGCGCGGCGGCTACGCCGACGGCCGGGTGACACCGGTCGGCGGTGCCGGATCCCACCTGGTCGCGGCCCTCGCGCACGCCGACGCGCTGATCGTCGTACCGGAGGAGACGGAGTCCGTCGAGCCGGGTGCCGAGGTCGAGGTGGTCCTGCTCGGCTGACCGCCCCGGCTTGGCGGTACCGTGTCGCGCACAACAGGTCCGTGCGCCGCACCGCGACGGGCCCGGACCGGGAGCGCCACACCATGACCGTGCCTTCCCGGGGGGAGACCCCCGGAGCCCCTGCGCAGGACCGCCTGACGCACATCGACGACGCGGGCGCCGCCCGCATGGTCGACGTCTCGGACAAGGACGTCACCGCGCGCACCGCGCGCGCGAGCGGACGGGTCCTCGTCTCGCCGCGCGTGATCGAGCTGCTGCGCGGCGAGGGGGTTCCCAAGGGTGATGCCCTCGCCACCGCGCGGATCGCGGGGATCATGGGCGCCAAGCGGACGCCGGACCTGATCCCGCTGTGCCACCCGTTGTCGGTGTCGGGTGTGACACTGGACCTGTCGGTCGCGGACGACGCCGTGGAGATCACCGCCACGGTGCGCACGACGGACCGTACGGGCGTCGAGATGGAGGCCCTGACCGCGGTCTCCGTCGCCGCGCTCACCGTGATCGACATGGTCAAGGCGGTCGACAAGGGAGCGGTCATCACGGACGTACGGGTGGAGGAGAAGACGGGCGGCAAGTCGGGCGACTGGAGCCGGGCATGACGCACGACGCGGCGCTCGGCGGCGCGCTGGCCGCGCCGTACAGCGCGCTGGTGATCACGGCCTCGAACCGGGCCGCCGCCGGGATCTACGAGGACAAGGGCGGCCCGCTGATCGCCGACGGCCTCCGGGGCTTCGGGTTCGCCGTCGACGGTCCGCAGGTCGTCCCCGACGGGGACCCGGTGCAGGCCGCGCTGCGGGCGGGCGTGGACGCCGGGTACGACGTGATCGTCACCACGGGCGGCACCGGCATCTCGCCCACCGACCGCACCCCGGAGGCCACCCGCGCCGTGCTGGACCGTGAGGTGCCGGGCATCGCGGAGGCCATCCGCGCGTACGGCCGGGACAAGGTGCCCACCGCCGCGCTCTCCCGTGGGCTGGCGGGGGTGGCGGGCGGGACACTGGTGGTCAACCTGCCAGGTTCGTCCGGCGGCGTGCGCGACGGACTGGCCGTGCTGGAACCGCTGCTGATGCACGCCGTCGACCAGATCCGCGGCGGTGACCACCCCGGACCTTCCGGTGGGGGTGCGAGCTGAACAGCCCGTCCTGGCCCGTCGAACTGGTGGAGGGCGATGTCGTCCTCCGCCCGATAAAGCTGCGCGACCAGCGGGCCTGGCGTGAGGTCAACCGGCGCAACCGCGACTGGCTGCGGCCCTGGGAGGCCACCATCCCGCCGCCGACACCGGGCGGGCCGATCACGCACCGGCCGACCTACCGCCAGATGGTCCGTCACCTGCGGTCGGAGGCGAACGCGGGCCGGATGCTGCCGTTCGTCATCGAGTACCAGGGGCGGCTCGTCGGGCAGTTGACGGTCGCCGGGATCACCTGGGGCTCCATGTGCTCCGGCCACGTCGGTTACTGGGTGGACGAGGCGGTGGCCGGGCGCGGCGTGATGCCGACGGCCGTGGCGCTCGCCGTCGACCACTGTTTCCGGACCGTCGGCCTCCACCGCATCGAGGTCTGCATTCGCCCCGAGAACGGGCCCAGCCGCCGTGTGGTGGAGAAACTCGGATTCCGCGAGGAGGGCCTCAGACCCCGATATCTCCACATCGACGGGGGCTGGCGCGACCATCTCGTCTTCGCGCTGACGGCGGAGGAAGTCCCCGAGGGACTGCTGCCGCGCTGGCGCCGCGCCCGGCCCGGGAACCCCCCTCGGAAGGCGCGGGACCTGCCCTGGAATCCGCAGAACGCCCCGGGGAATCCCGCCTGACGCCGAAATTGAATATGTGTTCGAAAATGATCGGTTGGTGACCGGTCCGAGGGCATTGAATTCGCGGGTGCGCCAGCCTGCTGATCGCATCGGTCACAAAAAAAGCTCGAAATATCAGCCAGATCGTGCGACACACCGGCTCAATTGGCAGATGGCCTCACGCAAACCCCTCTACCGTGTGAGGCGTGAGCAGCAGCGGCCTCATCTACGCAGTCATTGTCGGGGCCTGGGCCGCCTACTTGGTGCCGATGTGGCTCCGTAGGCAGGACGAGCTGAACGAGGCCCGTCCGACGGAACGCTTCAGCACAGCCATCCGGTTGCTGTCCGGACGGGCAGGGATGGAGCGCCGGTACGCCAAGGACCTGCGGGCGCGCTCCACCGACGAGGGGGAGCCCGGCTCCGACGACCCGGACGTGGTCACCGACTCGGTGGACGTCCGGGCCTTCGCCATGCCTCCGACGCGCCCCCGGACCGGCACCGTCAAGGAGGCCGGAGCGGAAACCGGACCGGCGTCCGGCGCCCGCGCGGCAGGTCCCGCACCGGTGCGGGAAGAGGCGCCCACGCCCCCGCCCCCACGCAAGCCGGTTCCCCCGGCCCGCCGCGCGCCCGGCGCGGAGGCGGCCGCGGCGCGCGCCCGGCGTACCAAAGTGCTCGCGCGCCGCAGACGCACCACCATCGTGCTCTTCCTGGCCTTCACGCTCGGCGCGGTCGTCGCGGCCGTCGGTGGCCTCGCGTTCCTCTGGGCACCCGGCGTTCCCGCCGTCCTGCTCAGCGGGTACATCGTGTACCTGCGGACGCAGGAGCGCCGCCGTTTCGCCTACCAGATGGACCGGCGTCAGGCGGAGGCCGCGGCGCAGCGCCTCCGTGAGCGGGCGCGGCAGCCGCGCCGGCACGCGGTGGCCGAGACCGAGGCCGACGAGCCCGAGGAGGGGCACGAACCGGAGGCCGACCCCGGGCTGTCCGCGCTGGCCGCGGACCGGCGGGCGCTGGTGGAGCAGACCGATCACGCCGAGTGGGTCGATCAGCAGCGGGAGCGGCAGCGGCGGCCCGGGCACGGGGAGAGCTGGGAGCCCGTGCCGGTGCCGTTGCCGACGTACGTGACGGCGCCCGTCGCGCCGCGCGCGACTCCTGAGGTGGACCTCGGGGCGCTGGACGCGTGGAGCTCGGCACGGTCGAGCCCGGCGGCGCGGCATCAGGAGGCGGAGGACGGCGCGCGCGAGCACGCCTCCGGCACGCCGGCCGCCTCCCCTTCGCCGGCTGTCTCTCCCTCGCCCGCCGCCGACCCCTCCGACGCGGGTGCGGGCGGCCCGGGGGACGCGCGGACGGCGGACGGCGCGGCGGACAAGGCGGACGGCGAGGGGAGCGGGGACGCGCGGCGCCGGGCGGCCTCGGCGCGGCGGGCACGGGAGCGTGGGCGTACGCCGCTGTTCGACCAGTACGAGGACGGGGAGCGGCCGCGGGCGGCCAACGAGTAGCCCGCACCGCTCCGGCCCCGGGTCCAGCGGGAACGGATTTCCAAGCACCCCGACCGGGGTGCTAAAGTTTCACTCGTTGCAAGGGCCTGTGGCGCAGTCTGGTAGCGCACCTCGTTCGCATCGAGGGGGTCTGGGGTTCAAATCCCCACAGGTCCACGCAGTGTAGAGCCCCGTCGGGATTCCGACGGGGCTCTGTCACGTTCCCTGTTGTCCTTGAGGGCCCGGTGACGGGCCCTCAAGTGGCGCGTGTCACAGGGCCTTCGCGAAGCAGCGGCTCGACTCGTAGAAGCGGTAGTAGCCGAACTTGGCGCACGGCTCGTAGCCGCTGGAGGTGTACAGGGCGATGGCCTCCGGCTGCTCGGTGCCGGTCTCCAGGACCATCCGGACGCGGCCGGCGGCGCGGGCGTCCTCCTCCAGGGCGGCGAGCATGCGCCGGGCGAGACCACGGCCGCGGACGTCCTTGATCACATACATCCGCTTCAGCTCGGCGTCGCCGTCCTCGTTGCCCTCGGCGTTCTTGTCCTGCCGGCGCCAGCCGCCGGTGGCGACGGGGCGGTCGGTCTCGTCGTAGGCGATGAGATACACGCCGCCCGGCGGCTGGAAGTCCGAGGGGTCGAGGACGGTGGCGTCGCCGCCGTCGCCGTAGCGCTCGTGGTACTCGGCCTGGACCTCGTCGTTGAGCTTCACGGCGTCGGGGTGGTCGAAGGGGACGCGACGTATATCCATGCTGCGGATCGTACACCTATACAGAGTCGGAATCTGGACTTTGTCCAGTGTGCCGGTAGGGTGCCCCGGTGCTCACTGTGACCTCTGTGAATGTGAACGGGCTGCGGGCCGCCGCGAAGAAGGGCTTTGTGGAATGGCTCGCCGGGACGCAAGCCGATGTGCTCTGCCTGCAGGAGGTGCGCGCCGAGCCGCAGCAGCTGCCCGAGCAGGTGCGCTCGCCCGAGGGCTGGCATGTGGTGCACGCGCCCGCCGCCGCCAAGGGGCGCGCGGGCGTCTCCCTGTACACCCGGCGTGAGCCGGACGCCGTGCGGGTCGGTTTCGGGTCCACGGAGTTCGACGGCAGTGGGCGATACGTCGAGGCCGACCTGCCCGGTGTGACGGTCGCCTCCCTCTATCTCCCGTCCGGCGAGGTGGGCACCGGACGGCAGGACGAGAAGGTCCGTTTCATGGGCGAGTTCCTCGCCTACCTCAAGGGCCTGCGGGAGCGGGCCGCCGCGGACGGGCGCGAGGTGGTGGTCTGCGGCGACTGGAACATCGCCCACCAGCAGGCCGACCTGAGGAACTGGCGCGGCAACACGAAGAACTCGGGCTTCCTGCCGGAGGAACGCGAGTGGCTCACCACGGTGTTCGACCCCCGGGCCGGCGGCTACGTCGACGTCGTGCGCGCCCTGCATCCGGACGTCGAGGGTCCCTACACCTGGTGGTCGTACCGGGGGCGGGCGTTCGACAACGACTCGGGATGGCGGATCGACTACCAGGTGGCCACCCCCGGGCTCGCGGATCGCGCGCTCAAGGCGTACGTGGAGCGGGCCGCCACCCATGGTGAGCGGTGGTCGGACCACGCGCCGGTGACCGTGGTGTACGGCCGCTAGGGTCCAGCGCTAGGGGCCCTTACGGCTCCTTGCGCATCCTGCGGTCCAGCGCCAGGGACAGTTCCGCCTCCACCACGCTGCGGGCCAGGGGGCGCAGGCGGGGCAGGTCCTCGGCCGAGGCGTGGCGGAGGACCAGGCCGGCGAAGAGTTCGGCCAGGGCGTCGGCGTGGGTGCGGACCTCCTTGCCGGCCCGGAGCACCTCCGCGAGCGGGATGCCCTCGCGGACCAGGGCCGAGGAGACGTCCAGCAGGCGGCGGCTGATGTGGACGATCTCGTCGCCGTCGGTGGCGAGGTAGCCGAGGTCCATCGCGGCGGCCAGGTTCTCCGGCGTGACCTCGCCCTCGAAGCGGGCGGCGAGCTCCTCGGGGGTGAGGTGGACCGGCTCCTCCTCGGTGGGGGCGCCGGCGCCGACGCCGAGCAGGTCGGCGACATCGCGGCCGTGGTCGAAGGCCTCGGCCAGTTCCGCGATGCCGTTCAGGGTGTGGCCGCGGTCCAGCAGCGCGCCGATCGTGCGCAGCCGGGCCAGGTGGTGATCGTCGTACCAGGCGATCCTGCCCTCGCGGCGGGGCGGTGGGATCAGCTTGCGTTCCCGGTAGAAACGCAGGGTGCGCACCGTGATGCCGGCCAGCCGGGCCAGCTCCTCCATGCGGTACTCACGCTTCTCGGTCACCTCCGCACCCTACGGCGTACCGCCGGTAACTTTCCTTGCGCCGACCCCTACCCATCAGTACGCCGCTCCTCTAGTCTCCGATTGCGCCAGTATTCACTGGCAAGGTCGTGGAGTCGCGGAACGGCATGGAGGGGCGTCGGTATGGCCGAGCACGAACATGTACGGGTGGCGGTGGTCGGGTCGGGATTCGGCGGGCTCGGGGCCGCCGTGCGGCTGCGCCGCGAGGGCATCACCGACTTCGTCGTCCTGGAACGGGCCGGCAGCGTCGGCGGCACGTGGCGGGACAACAGCTACCCCGGGTGCGCGTGTGACGTACCGTCCCATCTCTACTCCTTCTCCTTCGCGCCCAACCCCGAGTGGCCGCGCACCTTCTCCGGCCAGGAGCACATCCGCGCCTATCTGGAGCGCGTGACCGACGTCTTCGGGCTGCGCCCGCACCTCCGCCTCGACTCGGAGGTGAAGCGGATGGCCTGGGACGGCGACGAACTGCACTGGGTGATCGAGACCGCCACCGGCACCCTCACCGCCGACCTCGTCGTGTCCGCGACCGGACCGCTGTCCGACCCGAAGGTCCCCGGCATCGCGGGCCTCGACACCTTCCCGGGCAAGGTGTTCCACTCCGCCCGCTGGGACCACGACTTCGATCTGCGCGGCAAGCGGGTCGCGATGGTCGGCACGGGCGCCTCCGCGATCCAGATCGTGCCGGCCATCCAGCCCCAGGTCGGCAGGCTGACCCTCTTCCAGCGCACCCCGCCCTGGGTGATGCCCCGCGTCGACCGCGCGATCAGCGGCGCCGAGCGGCGGCTGCACCGCGCCCTTCCGCTGACGGCCCGGCTCCGCCGCGGACTGCTGTGGGGCATCCGGGAGTTGCAGGTCCAGGCCTTCACCAAGCACCCCGACGAACTCGGCATCATCGAGCGGCTGGCCAAGCGCAACATGGCCCGTGCCGTCAAGGACCCCGCCCTGCGCGCCAAGCTGACCCCCGGCTACCGCATCGGCTGCAAGCGGATCCTGCTGTCGAGCGAGTACTACCCGGCGCTCGCCCGGCCGAATGTGGACGTCGTCGCGAGCGGGCTCAGCGAGGTCCGCGGCTCGACGGTCGTCGCCTCCGACGGCACCGAGGCCGAGGTGGACGCGATCATCTTCGGCACCGGCTTCCACGTCACCGACATGCCCATCGCCGAACGGGTCATCGGGGCGGACGGCCGGACGCTCGCCGAGGCCTGGAAGGGCGGCATGGAGGCGCTGCGCGGAGCCTCGGCCGCAGGGTTCCCGAACTGGATGACGATCATCGGACCCAACACCGGCCTCGGCAACTCGTCGATGATCCTGATGATCGAGTCCCAGCTGAACTACATGGCCGACTTCGTACGGCAGTTGGAGGTGCTCGGCGGGCGCGTGGCCCTCGACGCCCGCCCCGCCGCCGTGAGCGCCTGGAACCACAGGGTGCAGGAGCGGATGAAGCGCACGGTGTGGAACACCGGTGGCTGCAACAGCTGGTATCTGGATGCGGGCGGCCGCAACACCACCATCTGGCCCGGCACGACGGGCGAGTTCCGGCGCGCGACGCGGCGGGTGGACCTCGGGGAGTACGAGGTGCTGCGTCCCTCCGCGGAGCGGGCCGGCGGCGAGGCCGTGCGGGAGGCCGTCGCGTGAGCCGCCTGCTGCATGTCGCCTCCGGCCCCTACGCCCCGCCCGTCCCCACCCGTGAACTGACCGTCACCTCCGCCGACGGCGCACCCCTGCACGTCGAGGTGCACGGTCCCGACGGCGCGCCCGCCGTCGTCCTCGTGCACGGCTGGACCTGCTCCACCGCGTTCTGGGCCGCGCAGATCCGCGCCCTCGCCGCCGGCCACCGCGTCATCGCCTACGACCAGCGCGGGCACGGACGCAGCCCGGCGAGCCGCCTGTGCAGCACCGAGGCCCTCGCCGACGATCTGGAAGCCGTGCTCGCCGCGACGCTCGCGTCCGGGGAGCGGGCGGTGATCGCCGGGCACTCCATGGGCGGCATGACGGTGCTGGCGGCGGCCGGGCGGGAACGCTTCCGGGCACACGCGGCCGCCGTCCTGCTGTGCAGCACGGGCAGTTCGCGGCTGGTCGCCGAGTCGACCGTCCTGCCGATGCGGGCGGGGCGGCTGCGGACGTGGCTGACGGGCCACGTCCTCGGCTCCCGCGCCCCCCTCGGGCCGGTCACGCCCCTGGCGCGCAGGATCCTCAAGTACGCCACCATGGGCGCCGGTTCCGCTCCGGACATGGTGGAGGCGTGCGCGCGGATCGTGCACGCCTGTCCGCGCGCCGTGCGGCACAGCTGGTCGCAGGTGCTGCACCTGCTCGATCTCGACCACGGCGTACGGCAGTTGCAGGCGCCCACCGAGGTCGTCGTCGGCGCGCGTGACCGGCTCACGCCCCCGGTGCACGCCCGTGCGCTGGTCGCGGCGCTGCCGCGGTGCGTCGGGCTCACCGAGCTGCCCGGGCTCGGCCACATGACACCGGTGGAGGCTCCCGAGCTGGTCACCGGGAAGATACGCGAACTCGTCACCACGTACGCGCCGGCGAAGCCGGTCAAGGAGGGCGCATGAGCAGGGTCAGCCTGGAGGGTCAGGTCGCGGTCGTCACCGGGGCCGCGCGGGGCGTCGGGGAACTGCTCGCCCGCAAGCTCTCGGCGCGCGGTGCCAAGGTCGCGCTGGTCGGCCTGGAGCCGGACGAGCTGAAGCAGGTCTCCGCGCGGCTGCACAGCGAAAGCGAGCACTGGTACGCCGATGTCACCGACCACGAGGCCATGGCGAGGGTGGCCCAGGAGGTCAAGGAGCGTTTCGGCAAGGTCGACATCGTCGTCGCCAACGCGGGCGTCGCGACCGGCGGACCCTTCGCCGAATCCGACCCGCAGTCCTGGCGGCGGGTCATCGAGGTCAATCTGATCGGTTCCGCGGTGACCGCCCGCGCCTTCCTGCCGGTGCTCACCGAGAGCCGGGGCTATCTGCTCCAGGTCGCCTCCCTCGCCGCCATCACCCCGGCGCCCATGATGACCGCGTACTGCGCGTCCAAGTCGGGTGTGGAGGCGTACGCGCACAGTCTGCGCGCCGAGGTCGGGCACCAGGGCGTGAAGGTCGGCGTCGCGTATCTGTCCTGGACCGACACCGACATGGTGCGCGGGGCCGATCAGGACGACGTCATGCGGGAGTTGAGGCAGCGGCTGCCGTGGCCGTCCAGCAAGACCTATCCGCTGGGGCCGGCCGTGGACCGGATCGTGGCCGGGATCGAGCGGCGGTCCGCCCATGTGTACGGGCAGTGGTGGCTGCGCGGGATGCAGGGCGTGCGCGGGTACCTGCCGGCGCTCATCGGGGCCGTGGGGCAGCGCGAGATGCGGCGGTTCGCTCCGCGGTTACAGGGGATGAGCACGGGGCTTGTGGGCGCGGGCGGCGCCGCCGACGAACAGGCCCGCGCTACGCAGCGTAGTTGATCGAAATGCGTGCGTAGTCCGGCCGTGCAAATCTGGTCGAGGCCCCATCCCCCACCCACTACGGGAGTGAATCTCATGGGCATGAAGGACCAGTTCCAGGACAAGGCCGAGCAGCTGCGCCAGAAGGCTGAGCGCATGGGCCAGGAGAAGGGTGAGCGGCGCGAGCGCCCCTCCGACCCCACGCGCGAGCGTGGCCGCCGCGACCAGGAGCCCGAGCGGGACCGGGAGCGGCAGGAGGCCGAGGACCGGTTCGCGCAGGACTACGACGCCTAAGTAGGCGGGTAGTCGGCTTCGCCCAGTGACGCAGGGTGCCCTTCCTTCCGGAGGGCACCCTGTGTTCGTGCGTCGCCGGGGCGTTCCCCGGCAAGGTCAGGGTCGTGGCGGCAGCTTGGGCCTCGACCGGTCCGGGACGTGGCTGTAGTCGGGCGGCGTCGCAGCGGGCCGGGTCGTCAGGAGGTTCAGGGCGAGTCGTACCGCGTCGTCGAGCTGGGCGTAGCGGCCCTCCGCCCAGTCGAGAGGGGTGCGCAGGGCCTCCACGTCGGGGGCGACGCCGTGGTTCTCGACGGACCAGCCGTAGGCGTCGAACCAGGCCGCGTTCATCGGGACGGTGATGACCGTGCCGTCGCCCAGGCGATGACGGCCGGTCATCCCGACCACGCCGCCCCAGGTGCGCTGGCCCACCACGGGCCCCAGGTCGAGGAGTTTGAAGGCGGCCGTGATCATGTCGCCGTCGGAGGACGTCGCTTCGTCCGCCAGCGCCACCACCGGCCCCCGTGGCGCGTTCGAGGTGTACGACACCGGCTGGGCGTCGCGTGTGAGGTCCCAGCCCAGGATCGTGCGGGCCAGCTTCTCGATGACCAGTTCGCTGATGTGCCCGCCCGCGTTGCCGCGCACGTCCACGATCAGCGCGGGCCGCGACACCTCCATGCGCAGGTCGCGGTTGAACTGGGCCCAGCCCGAACCGCCCATGTCGGGGATGTGCAGATAGCCGCAGCGGCCTCCGCTCAACTCCCGTACCACCGCCCGGCGTTTGGCCACCCAGTCCTGATAGCGCAGCGGACGCTCGTCGAGCAGCGGGACGACGGCGACCCGCCGGGAGCGTCCCTCGCCCTCGGCCGGGGTGAAGGTCAGCTCCACCGTCGTACCGCCCGCGCCCGCGAGCAACGGGGAAGGGCCGGTGACCGGATCGACCGGGCGGCCGTCGACGTGGGTCAGGATCGCGCCCTCGCGGATTCCCGAACCGGCGAGCGGAGAGCGGGCCTTGGAGTCGGAGGAGTCACCGGGCAGGATGCGGGCGACGGTCCACCCGCCGTCGCGTTGCACGAGGTTGGCGCCGAGCAGGCCTTGCCGGCGCTGGTAGTGGGGCGGGCCCTCGTTGCGGCGGGCGGCGGAGACGTAGGCGTGGGAGGTGCCCAGCTCGCCCAGCACCTCGCGGAGCAGGTCGGCGAACTCGTCCGGCGAGGCGACCCGGTCCACCAGGGGCCGGTACTGGTCCAGCACCGCGTCCCAGTCGATCCCGCACATCCCCGGCTCCCAGAAGTAGGCGCGGATCAGCCGGCCCGCCTCCTCGTACGACTGCCGCCACTCGGCGCCGGGATCGACCTCGTGCATGATGCGGCGCACGTCGATCCATGTCGTCGTGTCGCTGTCGCCGGACTCGGTGGACGGCACCGCGCGCAGGTCGCCCTCGTCGACGACGACGAGCCGGGTGCCGTCGCCGCTGACGGTGAACCAGTCGAGATGCTCGACGAGTTCGGACTTCTTCGCCTTGGTGATGTTGAAGTACTCCAGGGTGGGACGGCCGCTGGTGTCGTCCGGGTTGACGAACGTCTCGCCGAGCGCGCCCGAGATCGGCCAGCGCAGCCAGACCAGCCCGCCGCCCGCGACCGGGTACAGCCCCGAGTACTTGGACGCCGCCACCGGGAAGGGCGTCACCCGGCTCTCCAGGCCCTCGACCTCGACCATCACCGCGCCGCCCTCACCGCCCTCGGCGCCGGCCTCGTCCTCGACCGGGTCCATGCCCCCGGCGGCCGGGCGCCCGTCCGGGCTGAGCGCGAAGGGGGAGGGGGTGGCCGAGGTGAGCGGGACCAGATACGGGCGGCAGCCCAGCGGGAAGGAGAGGTCGCCGGTGTGGACGTCGTACACCGGGTCGAAGCCGCGCCAGGAGAGGAAGGCGAGATAGCGCCCGTCCCGGGTGAAGACCGGGTTCTCGTCCTCGAACCGGCCGTTGGTGACGTCGACGACGAGACGGTCCTTGATCCGGGCCAGCTTGATCTGGCGCAGCGACCGGCCGATCCCCGGATGCGACCAGGTGAGCCAGGAACCGTCCGGTGAGAAGGCGAGATCGCGCACCGGCCCGTTGATCGACCGGATCAGCTCGGTCACCTCGCCGTTCGACTCCTCCGTGGCGTCGAGCAGCAGCAGCCGCCCGTCGTGGGCGGCGACGGCGAGCCGCTCGCCCTCGGGGTCGCAGACCATCTCCAGCACCCGGCCCAGCTGACCCCGGGCCAGTCGCCGGGGCTCGCGGTCGCCGGTGGCGCGGGGCAGATAGGCGATCTCGACCGCGTCCTCGCCCTCCGCGTCCGTCACATAGGCGACCTGGCCGCCCGGACCGAGCATCTCCGGAAGCCGTACCCGTACGCCGGGGGTGTCGGTGATGGTGCGGGCGGGGCCGTCGCGATGCGTGAGCCAGTACAGGCTGCCGCGCACGACCACCGCGCTCGCGCGCCCGGTCTCGTCGACCGAGATGCCGTCCACGTGGTGCGCGGCCGGCACCTGGTAGGTACGGCGCCCGGCGCGCGGACCGCTCAGGCGCACGTCGAGGCGGCGCGGTGCCGAGTCCGCGGCGAGGTCGTCGACGAGCCACAGGTCCCCGGCGCACTGGTACACCACGCGTGTGCCGTCGCTGGAGGCGTGCCGGGCGTAGAAGGCGTCGTGGTCGGTGTGCCGGCGCAGGTCGGAGCCGTCGTAGGCACAGGAGTAGAGGTTGCCGACGCCCTCGTGGTCGGAGAGGAAGGCGACCCGGCCGCCGACGAACATCGGGGAGTGCAGATGACCGTCGAGGCCGGCCAGCAGACGCGTGCCGTGCAGCCAGAGGCGGCCCATGGCGCCGCCGCGGTAGCGCTTCCAGGAGGCCGGTTCATGGGGTGGGGTGCCGGTGAGCAGGAGGGTGCGGCGTTCGCCGTCGATGTCCGCGACCTGGATGTCGGAGACCGGGCCCCACGGCAGCTTGCGGCCCGGGCAGCCGTCCGTGGAGACCTTGTAGGCCCAGGTGAAGTGCGAGAACGGCTCTCCGTGCGAGGCGACGGCCAGGATGTCGCCGTCCGGGGTCCAGCCGCACACCTGGGTGTCCGGGCTGCCCCAGTAGCTGAGCCGCCGGCCGCTGCCGCCCTCCGCCGGCACCAGGTACAGCTCCGGGGCGAGGCTGCGCCAGCTCGTGTACGCGATCAGCCGGCCGTCGGGGGAGAGGCGGGGGTGGCCGACCTTGGTGCGGTCGACGGTGAGCCGCCAGGCACGGCAGGGTCCGTCGAGCGGGGCGAGCCAGAGGTCGTCCTCGGCGACGAAGCACAGCAGGTCACCGCTGAGGTGGGGCAGGCGCAGATAGGTCACCTCCCCATGCTTCGCCCGGGGGACGGACCAGAGCAAGTCATGAAAAATCCACCGGCCGGATGGGTGTCGCTCCGGACGTGACCGGCGACACGTACGAAACGGTTTCGTTTCTGAAAGAGCTGCGCTACATTCGTCATGTCCGAGACCGTGTCGTACGAACGATTGCCGCGAGCAGGAAGGGTGAGTCGCATGGCCGATGTCGCAACGACGCGTCGCAGCCGGATCACACCCGAGCGTGAGGCCGAGCTGTACGAGGCCGTGCTCGACCTGCTCCGGGAAGTCGGCTACGACGCGCTCACCATGGACGCCGTGGCCGCCCGCACCAAGTCCAGCAAGGCGACGCTCTACCGCCAGTGGGGCGGCAAGGCCGAGCTGGTGGCCAGGGCGATCCGGCACAACAAGCCGGGCATCACCGCGGCCACCGACACCGGGAGCCTGCGGGGCGACTTCCACGCACTGATGGACCGTGAGGACGACTGCACCATGGAGCAGAACGCCGCGCTGATGCGGGGTCTGGCCATGGCGGCGCACACCAACCCGGATCTGCTGAAGGCCTTCAAGGAACTGCTGGTGGAGCCCGAGGCGCGGGAGTTCCGCAAGCTGATCCAGCGGGCCATCGACCGGGGCGAGGTCCGGGCGGACAACCCCGCGCTGGACTACGTCCTGCACATGATGCTCGGCGCCTTCGCCACCCGTGCGCTGATCGACGACCGGCCGCCGACGAAGGCCTTCCTCGTCTCGTACATCGACGCCGTGGTCCTCCCCGCCCTCGGCGTTCCCACCACCTGACCTCCCCGCCGGACCCCGCACCGGTACCTGACGCGACCGCTCACGTCGTCGGGACGATCACCCCCTCCCCGCCGGTGATCACCCCTGCCCTGAAACACCACGACCTGACCGGGAGTTCGCCCTCGTGGCCACGTTCCTCTACAAACTCGGCCGACTCGCCTTCCGGCGACGGCACTTCGTCGCCCTGATGTGGGTGGCGCTGCTGACCCTCGCCGGAGTCGGCGCGGCCAGCGCGCCCGCCCCCGGCACCACGTCCTTCTCGATTCCCGGCACCGAGGCCCAGAAGGCCTTCGACCTGCTGGAGGAACGCTTCCCCGGGATGAGCGCGGACGGGGCGACCGCACGAGTCGTCTTCAAGGCGCCGCCCGGCGAGAAGATGACCGCCGCCGGCAACAAGGCGACCGTCAAGGAGACCCTCCGGGACCTGTCCGACGGCTCCGAGGTCGCCGCCGTCGCCGACCCGTACGCCGCGAAGGCGGTCAGCCGGGACGGCACGATCGCCTACGCGCAGGTCACCTACAAGGTCTCCGGCATGGAACTGGCGGACTCCTCCCGCCACGCCCTGGAGGAGGCCGCGCAGAACGCGCGGGACGCCGGGCTGACCGTGGAGGTCGGCGGTGACGCGCTCCAGACCACGCCCGAGACCGGGTCCACGGAGATCATCGGCATCGCGGTCGCGGCGGTCGTCCTCGTCATCACCTTCGGCTCGCTGCTGGCGGCCGGGCTGCCGCTGCTGACGGCGATCATCGGCGTCGGTATCGGCGTCGCGACGATCACCGCGCTGGCGAGCACGCTGGACCTGGGCTCGACGACCTCGACGCTGGCCACCATGATCGGCCTCGCGGTCGGCATCGACTACGCGCTGTTCATCGTCTCCCGCTACCGGGCGGAACTGGCCGAGGGCCGGGAGCGCGAGGAGGCGGTCGGCCGGGCGGTCGGCACGGCGGGCTCGGCGGTCGTCTTCGCCGGCCTCACGGTCGTGATCGCGCTGGTCGGCCTGGCGGTCGTCAACATCCCGATGCTGACGAAGATGGGCCTCGCGGCGGCGGGCACCGTGGCCGTCGCCGTCCTGATCGCGCTGACGATGATTCCGGCGCTGCTCGGTTACGCGGGCCGCAAGGTGCGTCCGGCGGGCGAGAAGAGCAAGCTGCTGGGCGGCGGGCGCGCCTCGGCCGCGCGGAAGCAGGGGCGTCCCAACATGGGCACGCGCTGGGCGAGCTTCGTCGTACGTCGTCCGGTCGCCGTCCTGCTGCTGGGCGTGCTCGGACTCGGCGCCGCCGCCGTCCCGGCGACCTCGCTCGAACTCGGTCTGCCCGACGACGGCTCCCAGCCGACGTCGACGACACAGCGCCGGGCCTACGACCTGCTCTCGGAAGGCTTCGGCCCCGGTTTCAACGGCCCGCTGATGGTCGTGGTCGACGCGAAGTCGAGCGCTGACGCCAAGGCCGCCTTCGGTGACGTGGCCGACGAGATCAAGGGCCTGGAGAACGTGGTGACGGTGACCCCGCCGGCGCCCAACAAGGCGGGCGACACGGCGACCATCACCGTGATCCCCGACTCCAAGCCGTCGTCGGTGACGACCGAGGAGCTGGTGCACTCCATCCGTGACACCGGCGCGCAGGTCAAGGCCGACACCGACGCGGAACTGCTGGTCACCGGCGCGACGGCGATGAACATCGACGTGTCCCAGAAGCTGAACGACGCGCTGGTCCCGTACCTGATCCTGGTCGTGGGCCTGGCCTTCCTGCTCCTCATCGTGGTCTTCCGCTCGATCCTGGTCCCGCTGAAGGCGGCGCTCGGCTTCCTGCTGAGCGTGATGGCGGCGCTGGGTGCCGTGGTGGCGGTCTTCCAGTGGGGCTGGTTCGCCGGTCTGATGGGCGTCGAGGAGACCGGTCCGGTCATGTCGATGATGCCGATCTTCATGGTCGGCGTGGTCTTCGGCCTGGCCATGGACTACGAGGTCTTCCTCGTGACACGGATGCGGGAGGCATACGTCCACGGGGAGAAGCCCAGCCAGGCGGTGGTGACCGGGTTCCGGCACGGCGCACGGGTGGTCACGGCGGCGGCGGTGATCATGATGGCGGTGTTCGCGGGCTTCATCGGCTCCAGCGAGTCCATGGTCAAGATGATCGGCTTCGGCCTGGCGATCGCGGTCTTCTTCGACGCCTTCGTCGTCCGCATGGCGATCGTCCCGGCGGTCCTGGCGCTGCTCGGCAAGAAGGCCTGGTGGCTGCCGAAGTGGCTGGACCGCGTGCTGCCCGACGTCGACGTCGAGGGCGAGGGCCTGCGCACGAAGACGGACCACGACGAGGACCGCGAGCTGGTCCACGTCTGACGGCTCCCGGAGAGCGGACCGGTGAGGGCACCGTGCGGACGGCGCCCGCCCTCACCGGTCCTTCTCCTGCCCGGAGTCCGGACGCCGTGACGCGTCACCCGGGCGTAACCCGTTCGCCTGTGCGCTGCGCGGGCCGCTAGCGTGCCCGGCATGACCACTTCGGAATCAGGAGTTCACCCGCGGTTCGGTGCCGCGCTCGACGAGTTGGGGCTCGCGGATGTGCGGGGGCGGGTCCGGAGGTTTCCCGAGGCGACACGGACCGCTGCCGAGGCAGCCGCCGCTGTGGGATGTGAACTCAGCCAGATCTGCAAGTCGCTCGTCTTCGCTGCCGACGGCGTGCCGGTGCTCGTGCTGATGGACGGGTCCTCCCGCGTCGACGTGGAACTGGTGCGGCGGGAACTCGGAGCCGCGAAGGTCACGAGGGCCGCCGCCGGCGTCGTACGGGAGACGACCGGGTACGCCATCGGCGGAGTCCCGCCGTTCGGGCATCTGACCAGGACGCGGGTGCTCGCCGACCGGTCGCTGCTCGGGCATGGCGTGGTGTGGGCGGCGGCCGGGACGCCGTACACCGTCTTCCCGATGGCACCCAAGGCCCTGATCGCCCACGCCGGCGGCACCCTGGTGGACGTCCGCGAGCGCGCTGCGTGACCCCGCTGGTCACCGCGGCCGTCCTGCTCGCGGCCGTCGCGCACGCCGGCTGGAACGCCATCGCCCACCGCATCACCGACAAGCTCGTCGGGTTCACGCTGATCTCGGGGGGCGGGCTGGTCATCGGGCTCGCGCTGCTGCCCCTGGTCGCGGTTCCGGCGGCGGGGGCATGGCCGTATCTGCTGCTGTCGGCCGCGCTGCACATCGCGTACTACGCGCTGCTGATGAGGTCCTTCCGGCTCGGCGACTTCGGGCAGGCCTATCCGATCGCGCGCGGCAGCGCGCCCCTCGCCGTCACCGTGCTGGCCGCGATCTTCGCGCACGAGGTGCCCGACGGCTGGGTAGTGGCGGGTGTCGCGCTGAGCTGCGCCGGGCTGACCGGCGCCGCGCTGTGGGGGCTGCGCGGGCGGACGCCCGACTGGCCGGCGATCGGCGCGGCACTGGCGACGGGGCTGTCGATCGCCGTCTACACCGTGGTGGACGGGCTGGGCGTACGGGCCTCCGGGTCGGCGTTCGGATACGTGGCGTGGCTGATGGCCGTGCAGGGGGTGGTCATCCCGGCGTACGCGCTGTGGGTCTGGCGCACGCGGACCCTCGCGACCCTGCGGCCGTTCCTCGGACCGGGGCTGCTGGGCGCCGGGCTGTCCGTGGGTGCCTACGCCCTGATCCTGTGGGCGCAGACCCGCGCCGAGCTCGCGCCCATCGCCGCCCTGCGTGAGTCGTCGGTCATCGTGGGCGCCGCCATCGGGGCCGTGGTCTTCAAGGAACGGTTCGGGGCGGCCCGGATCGCCGCCGCCGGTCTGCTGGTGGTGGGGATGGGGCTGATGCTGGCGTGATCTCCGGCGCCGGTCCGCCGCGCCGGGCTACGCCGCCGTGAGCCGGCCCGGCAGCGGATCCCGCGGCGACGGACGGGTGATGCCGGACAGGTCGTGGGCCGCGACGCTGTTGCGGTCCGTCACCGAGTGGCCGAGCGCGTGGTGCGCCCACAGGCCGCCCGCGACCCGGCGGCTGCGCTCCACCCAGGCACGGGCCGCGGCGTCCCGGGGCGTGTAGTGGTTCAGGGCGTAACCGGCCGTGTGCAGGCGCAGCAGGCTGAACCCGCCCGGATAGTCCTTCACCGCGCTGACCTCCTGGAACGTGACGTGCGGCGCCTCGTTCAGGACCGTGCGCTTGTTGCGGTGGGTGTGGCCGGCGTGGTGCAGGAAGACGCCCCGCGCGGCGGCGTAGGCCGCGAGGAGCGCGCGCGCCTGGGCGCGGGCCAGGCGCTGACCCGCGCTCACCGGGAACAGGGACTGCCGTACCGTCAGCGGATGGTGGCCGAAGACGAGCGTCGGCTGCTCCCTCGCCTCCCGCAACCGCGCCCGCAGCCAGGCCAGTTGCTCCGCCCCCATCCCGCCGGCGTCGCCGCCGGTGCCGGTCTTCTCGTAGGTGTCCAGGCCGATGATCCGCAGGCCGCCGACCTCGCGGGCGAAGTACGTGGGTTCTCCCGTGCCGGAGCCGAACGCCCGGTGGAACGGGTCGCCGCCGGGGCCCGCCCGGTCGTGGTTGCCCCGTACGACGAAGTAGTCCCGTCCGTGGACACCGAAACCGTCCAGGATGCGCCGCGCCGTCGCGAGGTCGCGCGGCGCGCCGCCCGCGGAGATGTCCCCGGCGGCCAGCAGCAGGTCCGCCCCGCGCCGCCGGGCCTCCGCGACCACCGCCCGGCTCATGATCTCCGGGTACGGGGCACGGCCCGGCGTCTGGGACACACCGCGCAGCAACGGGAGCCCGGCCACCAGGCCCGCCGTCGTCTCGCCCAGGTGCAGATCGTTGCAGAGGGCGATCGACAGCAGGTGGCGGCCCGGCGGGGGCTGCGGCGTGGTGAAGGCGTACGGGCCCGCCGGTGTGTCCAGGCCGTGCGGCGAGGTGCCCACCGCGTTGCCGCCGGCCAGGTGCAGCGGGGTGGGCGCGGCGGCAACGCCCCGGGAACGGGCCTGGTAGTAGTACGTCCGGCCGGGTTCGAGACCCGTCAGCTCCACCCGGTGGTGAGCGGCCGGACGGTCCTCCCCCGCGACCCGGTTCAGGCGGGCCGGATGGGTGCCGTACACCACCTCGCCCTCGGTGAGCGCCGGGATCATCTGGCCGAGCCCGTCGTCCGTGCCGGGCACACCCGTGAACCAGGTGATCACGGCGTGGTCCTCGGCGAGGGTGACCAGTTCCAGCTGGACCGCGGCGAGGGGGCCCGAGTGCCGGGTGCGCAGTCCGTGCAGGACGACGGGGGCCAGCAGGGCCGCCGAGCGCAGGACGTGGTGGGGAGCGGGGAGGGCGCAGAGGGCCCCGAAGGCTGAGCGGGCGGCTTGGGAAGCGGTCAGGCAGCAGCGCATGCCGCCTTCGTGCCCGGTGGCAGTGAACGGCGGCCGTGGCCGGGGCGGCGTACTCGGGTCCGGAACACGACAGGAGCGACGGGAACGCGACAAGCCGGGCACTTGGGGAGCACCCTGGAAGCAACGGCGGCAACGGGTGAGCACCTGGGAGCAACGCCGGCGACGGGTGAGCACCCTGGAAGCGACGCCGCGCAACGGGTGATCCTGGAGACAGGTGGTCCGGAGGTGATCGTCATGATGCACACCACTGTGGGATGGCATGTCGAGCTGGAATTCCAGGAGGACGACACCCACACAAGGGCGGCGGCGCTGGTACGCCTGCCCGACGGGACCGAGGTACGGGCCCACGGACAGGCGAGCCGGCACCACACCGACCCCAATCAGCCACGGGTGGGCGAGGAGATCGCGGGAGCACGGGCGCTGAACGAACTCGCCATGCGCCTGCTGACCAAGGCGCACGACGAGATCGACTCGGCGTCGGGGCGCACGTCGCACCCGATCCACGTCTGACCCGCGTCCTCGCGCGGCCCGGCCGCCAGGGGCGTGACGGCACCCGGAGCGGGTTGACTTCCGCGAAGGGGGGCTGTCACGCTCTTGGCGGCGGTTGATGTGTGCCCCCGAGCGTCCCCTGGTGCGGACCGGGGTTTCCCGCCGGCTGACCGTTCTCTTTTCCTTGTGCTCCGCCTCATGCTGTCGACACCGCGCGGCAGGCTCTCCGGCCTGCCGCGCGGTGTTTTTCATGCCGCGCGAAGGAGAGATCCGTGACCATCCCGACCCACCGACCCCAGGAGAGTGTGCCCGCCCGGACCGGGCGGGCACCGTCGCTCGCCGGGCTGCCGTCACTGACGGGGCTCCGCTTCTACGCGGCGACGGCCGTGTTCCTGTACCACGTCACCAGCCCACAGCTCAGCCCCTTCAGCGGGCCGGCCGGACAGGACGCGGCCCGGCTGTTCGGGATCGCGGGCGGGCTCGGGGTGTCGTTCTTCTTCATCCTCAGCGGATTCATCCTGACCTGGTCCGCCCGCCCCACGGACACCCCGGGCCGGTTCATGCGCCGCCGCCTGGTCAAGCTGTACCCCAACCACCTCGTCACCTTCGCGGTCTCCCTGGTGGTCTTCGCCGGCGCGACCACCACCGCCTGGCAGCACTGGCTGCCCAGCCTGCTGCTGGTGCAGACCTGGTCCTGGGACCCGGCGGTGTCCTTCAGCGTCAACGCCCCGAGCTGGTCGCTGGGTTGCGAGCTGCTGTTCTACCTGTGCTTCCCGCTGCTGCACCGCGCGGTGAAGGCGATCTCCCCGGCCCGGCTGTGGGCGTGGACGGCCGGCCTCGTGGCCGCCGTCGTCGCCGTACCGGCCTTCGCCTACGCCGTGCTGCCGGGCGAGGCCCGCCTCCCGGGCTGGCAGGTCAGCGAGGTGCAGAACTGGTTCGTGTACCAGCTGCCGCCGGTCCGGATGCTGGAGTTCGTGCTCGGCATGCTGCTCGCCCGGCTGGTGCTGACCGACCGCTGGGTGGGCGTGCGGCTGTGGCAGGCGGTGGCGCTGTGTGTCGCGGCGTACGCGGTCGCGCTCGAAGTGCCGTACCTGTACGCCCTTTCCGCGGTCTGGGTGATCCCGCTCGGGCTGCTCGTCCCGGCCGCCGCGGTCGCCGATCTGCGGGGGCGGCGCTCGCCGTTCCGGGGGCGGGTGACGACGTGGCTCGGCGAGGTGTCCTTCGCCTTCTATCTGCTCCAGGCCGCCGTGCTGATCGGCGGCAGCAAGTACCTTGCCGGGCACACTCCTTACAGCTTCGCGGAGGCTGTCGGGCTCTGCCTGCTCGCCTGGGCCGTCACCACCGTCCTGGCGTATCTGCTGTACGCGCTGGTCGAGCGTCCGGCGATGAAGCACCTCAGCCGCCCGCGCCGGAGGGAGGCGGCAACGGGTGCGGCCGAGCGGACGCCCAGCCTCCGTTGACACCGGACGCGTGCACATGTCACGCTTCCTCGCGGAGCCCGTTTGCCCTGAAACGGCATGACTCAGGCGACATCCACCGGTAGCGACCGGTTCTGGATGTCGCCTTTTCTGTTGGCCCCTCGCCGGGCCGGTCGGCCGTGCGCGGGCTCCCCGCATGCGCTTCAGCCCCTCACCAAGGATGTGTGGACATGCCCGAGACCATGACCCCCGACCAGATACCGCACGCCGCGCGCATCATGGACTACTTCCTGGGAGGTTCCGAGAACCTCCCGGTGGACCGCGCCGCGGCGGACGGCATCGTGAAGCTGCTGCCCGGCGGCCCGCTGGGGGCGCGCGCCAACCGGCGCTTCCTCAACCGGGCGGTGCGCACCGCCACCCGGCGTGGCATCAGCCAGTTCCTGGACATCGGCTGCGGCATTCCGGCCGCGGCCGCCACGCACGAGGTCGCCCCCGAGGCCAAGGTCCTCTACGTCGACAACGACCCGGTCGTCGGGGACATCGCCCGCCGGATCCTTGGCGAGCGGTCCGGCGGCCGCACCTCGTACCTCGACGCGGACTTCCGCGACCCGGAGGCGGTCCTGTCCGCCCCCGCGACCAAGGAACTGCTGGACCTCTCCCAGCCGGTGGCCGTGCTGTTCGGCGCCCTGCTGCACTTCGTCGTCGACTCCGAGGACCCGTACGGCACCGTCGAGCGCTACAAGGAGGCGCTGGCCCCCGGCAGTCTCGTCATCCTCACCCACTCCAGCCCCGACTACGTCTCCGCGCCGGTGCGGGCCGCGGTCGACGAGTTGTACACGAACCTCCGGGTGGACCTCGCCTCCCGCACCCGCGCGGAGATCACCCGGTTCGTGGCCACCGAGGGCTGGACCGTGCTCGAACCCGGTGTGGTGTCCGTCAACGAGTGGGAGACGGCGGACGAGCGGGCCTCCGACGCGGACTACCGGACCAACCGTGAGGACACGGCCGGTTTCGCCGCCGTCGCCGTGAAGAACTGACGCACCCGGGCGTGGCCGGCCCGTCCCCGGCGGGCCGGCCCGCCGTGCGGATCGGCGCGGGAAAGTGTGAGGATTTGGAATCTTTTTGTTTATCTGACACTGGGCTTGCGTTCCGTTGCGGTGCCGAGGCGTATGAAGGACCCATGCAGGAGGTGTAACGGGTTGCTTCGAGGAGCCGTCGGATGGCAGGCAAACAGAAACGCTCCGAGCGGACCGTCGAACGGCTGGTGGTCGCCGCCGCCGAGCAGTTCGCGCGGAACGGCTACGTGCGGGCCACGCTGGCCGACATCAGCCACCATGCCGGGGTGACCAAGGGAGCGCTGTTCTTCCACTTCTCCACCAAGGACGAGGTCGCCCTGGCCGTGCAGGACCGCGGCCGGGAGGTCATGGAGTGCGCGGTGCTCCAGCTGGAGGCGAGCGGTGGGACGTATCTCCAGCTCGTGGTCGATCTGACGTATGTGCTGGGGCGGTTGCTGCGCGAGGACGTGTTCGTGCGCGCGTCGGTGCGGATCGCGCGTGAGCGGGAGCCGGGGGACGCCGGCGGCATCGTTGTCGGCCGTGCTCTGCCCGCCGGCGAGAGCACCCGGGACTTCTACGGGCAGTGGCTGGGGAGGCTGGGCGGTCTGCTGGACGAGGCCCGCCGGGCCGGTGAACTCGGGCAGTCCGTACCGGAGTCGTCCGCGCGGACACCGGTGGCGGCGGCCGTCTCCGGGCTGGAGACGCTGACGTGGCTGGGCGTACCGGCGGACGAGTGCGAGACCTGGCTGGCCGACCTGTGGGAACTGACGCTGCCCGCGCTGGCGTCGGAGGACGGGCTGCGGGGGGTACGGACCACGGCGCCGTCCATGTCGTGACGCGCCAGGGGGCCTCGGCCGGGCCGCCGGCAGCGGCGTGCGGCGACGAGCACGCCCCTCGCCCCCGCCTACCGGTCAGTCGGTCTGCCCCTGACCCTGCCCCTGACCCTGCCCCTGTTCCTGTCCCCGCTCCGGCTCCCGCTCCGCCGGCCGGTCGTCGTCGAGCGGCGGAAGCCCCAGCTCGGCACGGCACTTGGGGGAGCCGGGCGGCTGGAAGGCGGCGAGCCGGTCCGCGGGGACGATGCCCGGCAGCAGGTAGCGGAACATGTCCGCGACCCGCTCGTGCAGGTCGTCGCGGCCGGTGCGGACGTACGACGCGAGCTGAAGGCCGGTGAACGAGCCGCACACGAACGTCGCCAGGTCGGTGACGTTGATCCCCGGGAAGAGGTCGCCGCGGCCCTGAGCGGGCGCCAGGCAGTCCCGCACGATGCTGATCCACGAGTTGTACGGCGTGGGGTCGGGGTCGACGAACGAACCGAACTCCACCACCAGCCTTATCCCCGCGCGCAGCCGGACGTCGGTGCGCAGTCCGTGCGCCAGTCGGTGCCCCATGTCGATCACCGTCTGCACGCCCGGCATCAGCTCCCCGGCGATCAGGTCGGTGGACTGGAATTGCTCGTCGACCAGCGCGCGGGCGAGGGCCTCCTTGGAGGCGAAGTGGAAGTAGAGCGCGCCCTTGGTGACACCCGCCTCCTGTGCGACGTCACTCAGGCTCGTGCCGCCGAAGCCGGTCGCGTCGAAGGCCGTCGCGGCTCCGTCGAGGATCGCCTGCCGGGTGATCTCGGCCCGTTCCTGCCTGGCCCTGGCCACGTGCCTGCCTCCTGTCCGCCGACGGTCCGGTGAGGGTCGCCCAACCCCGCCGTTCCCGTCGATTGTCCCTTGGTAAAAGACTGCCATGTCCGAGAGAAAAAAAACCAGTCAGCTAGTACGCTTACGGCAGCGGCGTTGCCATGCACGACGGCGGCCCATGTAAGCCCTGTCCTGTTCCGCTCGCGGAAGGCCGCATTCCTTCCGCGCCTCAGGAGGCACACGATGAGTGCACTTGTGCAAGCCGACCGACTGGAATTTTTAACCCTCGAAAACGGGGAGGTCGACCTCTTTGAGCGCACGGTGCCACGCTGGCTCGTGCACCGCGCGGCGGTCTCGGAAGTCCTCATCACGGGCGTCCGGCCGCACAGACGCGACGTGTACCGCGTGGGTGCGCAGTGGGCCCGCGGACACAGCTACTACGGCCCGGTCGCGGGGCGCTGGCACGACCCCATGGTGCTGGGAGAATCGATACGCCAGGCCGGGCTGCTCCTCGCGCACCAGGCGCTCGGCATCCCGCAGGGGCACCGGTTCCTGACCAAGGGCACCTCGTTCGAGATCACCGAGGAGGGGGCCCGCCTGGCCGGGGCGCCGGCGAACGTGGTGCTGGAAGTGACGCTCAAGGACATCCGCTGCCGCCGGGAACACGTCGTGTCGTTCTCCTGCGACGTGCTCGCGCACCGGGACGGCACCCTCATCGGGCACGGGTACGCCGCGAGCGACTGCGTGGCCCCGGCGGTGTACCGCAGGCTGCGCGGCGAGCGGGCGGAGGTCCGTCCGGCGTGCACGCTCATCCCGGCGGTGGAGCCGGAACTCGTGGGACGGTCAAGGGAGTTCGACGTCGTGCTGGGCGTGCCGGGCGGGGAGGCCGGCAACGACCAGGGTGCGGTGCACCTGCTGCGCGTCGACCACACCCACCCGGTCCTGTTCGACCACCCGGTGGACCATGTGCCGGGCATGCTCGTCATGGAGGCCGCCCGGCAGGCGGCCCTGGCCCGCCTGGGGCTGCCGCACGGCCTGCTGGTCGGGTGCGAGGCCTCGTTCCACCGCTACGTCGAGCTCGACACGCCCTGCGTGGTGACGGCATCCGTACCGACGGTCGACGAGCTCGGACGGCGGAGCCTGAGAGTGGACTTCCACCAGGGGGGCTCGGTGGCCGGCGTGTGCAGGGTCACCATCCTGGACACCGCGGCCGCACACGCCTGAGGGCCCGACACGCCTGAACGTCATGGGGGGTGCCCCCTTCCCGCGTGCGTGCGGGGAGGGGGCTCGGTCGTACCTGAAGGGGGCGAGCGGGGCGGGGCGCGGCGACGCGGGGCGTACAGGGCGCGTACCGGGGCGTGGTCCGCCGGCGTACGGAAAGCCTGCGTTTCGCGTACGCGAGGGGGCCCTGAGGTGGGCGCGCCCCCGTACGCATGAGTGTCGAGCCGTTCAGCCGCCCTGCTGCTCCGCCGTCTGCCGTACCGGGGTGAGGGCCTTGGGCGGTATCACCAGGCGGTAGCCGATCCCGCGGACCGTCTCGATCCACTCGCGGTTGCCCAGCTTGCCGCGCAGGGAGCCGACATGGACGTCGAGGGTACGGGTGGAGCCGAACCAGTTCTCGTCCCAGACCTGGGCCATGATGTCCTGGCGCCGGTGTACCGTGCCCGGCTCCTCCATGAGCAGGGCCAGCAGGTCGAACTCCCGCCGGGTGACCGGGATCTCCTCGCCGTGCAGGGCGACCGTGCGGGTGCGCAGGTCGAGTTCCAGCGGGCCGGCGCTCAGCATGTCCCGGGGCGAGGGCACGGTGGATGCGGGCCGGTCCGCGGGCTGCGGCTGCCGGCCGTGGTTCTCGTGTCCGGGGCAGTGTCCGGTGCGCCGGAAAAGGGCCTGGATGCGGGCGCTCAACTCGTAGGAGCCGACCGGCTTGTACGCGAACGCGTCGGCGCCCATGTGGAACGCCATCACCCGGTCCAGCTCCTCGGCCCGGTCGCTCATCGCGAGGATCGGCACGCAGGACCGCTCCCGGATGCGCCGGCACACCTCGTGCCCCGCCAGGTCCGGCAGGCTGAGTTCGAGCAGGACGAGCGACACGTCGTCCAGCAGGTCCAGCGCGTCGGCCCCGGTCGCGGCGCGCAGCGCCGCGAACCCGTGGACGGTCAGGGCCTGCGCGAGCGATTCGGCCACGCCGTCATCGTCATCGACGATCAGAACGGTCCTCATCGGTGTCTCCCAGCGCCGTGGCCCGCCTGCGCCGAAGCCCCGCCGCAGGTCTGAAGGGTGGTCGAAAAAAACTGGTCGAACGGTATCTTCTGCTATGTTTATCAAACGGATCGGCCAGTCTTCAAGCCTTGCCCGGGAGTCATCGGACCGGCCCGGCGGCGGAACCAGTTCCTCCGGGGACGCGGCCGGGCCGGCCGCCGTACCCCGGCCCCTGCACGGCGAATTCAGGCCGTCTCACACTGCCCTGACGGTCCGTTCACACAACTGCAGATGCTTGCCCAAACCCTGAACGGGCCTGCGTTGAAGCGCGTCAGGGCGGGCGCGAGCATGGAGGAAGTCTCAGGAGAACCCAGAGATCCGGGGGGATTGGCATGCACGAGGTTCGGCAACTCGCCGACGACCACAGGAGCAGAGACTGTGTGCCCCTGTGCGGTCGGATCTGCGCCAGGTGCGTGGGCCGGCTGCACCGGGAGTTACGCGCGCTGCTCGAACTCTACGAAGAGAGCGACCAGGCCCTCACCCGGGCCACACCCCGGCTGCGTGAGCGCGTCAGCGGCAGCCGGAGCACCGTGGGCATCGTGCTGGACGACGACGCGGTGGCCCTGCGGACCCAGGTCACCGACGTCCTCGCGCAGTGGGCACGGCTCGTGGTGGACGAGCGGCGGGACCGCGCGCCGCGGCCACGGGGGCCGCGGATGGACAGCCTGGTGCGTTTTCTGCAGCAGCAGTTGCCGTGGCTGGCCCTTCACCCCGCGGCCGTCGACTTCGACGAGGAGGTCGCCGAACTGCTCGCCGGTCTGGGCAAGCTGTTCGGTCCCGGCCAGGTGCACAGGTTCCCGCTCGGCCCGTGTCTGGAGCCGGGGTGCGACGGGACGCTGCACGGGGTCACCTCCACCGGCGGCGGCCAGGTGCCCAGCCATGTCACGTGCGACGCCGGGCACGCCCTGCCGCCGCACCAGTGGATGCGCCTGGCCGACCGGCTGAAGGGTGAGGCCGCGTGACCGAGGAGGAGTACCGGCGACGGCGGAGGGTCTCCACGGAGCTGGCCGCCCTCGCGATGGGGGTCTCGGAGGCCACCATCCGCAAGTGGGCGAGCCGCCGGAAGATCACCCGGTACGGCGGTCCGCAGCGCGCGGAGTACGACCTGGACGAACTGTTCCGGCTGACCCGCCGGGACGATTCCCGGTAATTCCCGATCTTCGGCAACGGCGCCGGGGAATAAGCCCTGCAATTATCCATCCCACCGTCATGAGCGGGATCGTCAGAACCACTCCGAAGAAAAACGCGGATCCGTGCGGGGATCCCGTTGAGCAGCCCCTGCGGCCGGCCCCCAGGCCGCGGGGGCTGCTTCTTTTCCGTTTACCGGTCCTTCATCAAGTGGCCGCCGGAAAACCGGAGTTGACGAAGCTCGGGCCAAGGTGTCACACTTTTTCCGGCACCTTCATGCCCTGACTCGAAATCCGTGTCCACGCCGGTCCTCCGGCCTGGACGCGGATTTTTTGTTTCCCGGGTTTCCCCGGGTTTCCCCGGGTCCTCCCGGGTTTCCCCGACTAGAGGAAGTGTGGTCGATGCCTGTTTCTCCCTGGACGCCCGTCGGTCGCTGGACGGGTACGGTCACGCACGACGGCGAGGTGGACGACTACACGGTCACCTTCGAGCCGGACGGTTCGCTCTCGGTCACGACCAAGAAGAGCACCGGCACCGGCTCATGGACCGTGACCGGTGACACCGGACTGGAGTTCTCCCTGCGCGAGGACTTCAACCTCGACGTCACCCAGATCAGCCCCAACGGCCACCACGCCGCCTACATACAGATCGACATCAGCGCCCGCCGTGACGGTGACTCGCTCACCGGCGAGGGCAAGGCCGTCGTGCACGGTCCGGACGGCGCCGTGATCTACGGGACGGACGCCACCACCGAAGCGCGCCGGGTGTCATGACCCGGCCGCAGGCGGCGGATCCCGCCGCACTGGCCGCCGAGGTCGCCCGGCTTGCCGACCTCGCCGAGCTCCAGCGGCTCGCCGGCCGCTATCTGGCCAGCCTCGACGAGGGCCGCTTCGACGAGGCCTGGGCCAAGTCCCTGTTCACCGAGGACATCGAGATGACCTTCCCGGTGGGCAGCCACCGTGGCATCACCGGTGTCGGCGGTTTCACCACCGAGATCATGGCGCGCTGGGGCCGTACGCATCACCACGGATCCGAGAGCTCCGCGGACCTCGACGGCGATCGGGCCGAGCTCAGCTGGAGCCTGATCGCGTCCCATGTGCACCACGGCTCGCCCCTGCCGCCGGACCCTTCCGAGTACTTCCAGCTCGGCGGGCGGTTCACCGGCACGGCACGGCGGACGCCGGACGGCTGGCGCTTCGGCCGGCTGCGGCTGCGCATCTCGTGGACCACGGGAGCCGTGCCCAAGGGCGTGACCCAGGTCGACGTCAAGACCCTCGACACCCGCGGGAACGCCACCGCGGCCGCATCAGCGGCATCAGCAACAGCAGCGACGAAGGAGAACTGACGCATGCCCACCACCCTCACCGCCGAGCAGCAGCGCGAGGTCATCGAGAAGGTCTTCCACGAGGGCCTGGACCTCGGTGACCTCTCGGCCGCCGACCGTTATCTGACCGCGGACTTCCGCAACAACGGCAGCCACGACGACTCCATGCGCGGCCCGGAGGCGTTCAAGCACACCATCAAGATCCAGCAGTCCGCGTTCAGCGACATCCGCTACGAGATCCTCGACTTCATCTCGATGGGTGACAAGGCCGCGATCCGCTGGGTGATGCACGGCAGGCACACCGGCCCCTTCATCGGCATCCCGGCGACCGGGCTGCAGGTGCAGCACCAGGCGATCATCTGGTTCCGCTTCGAGGGCGACCGGATCGCCGAGCGCTGGGGCATCGTCGACAACTTCGCCCTGGAGCGCTTCCTGAAGTCCGGCGGCAAGCCGGTCGGCCCGCTGACCCCGGCCGGCGCGAACGGCGGACCCGGCGCGGGCAAGCCGGCCGCCTGACCCACGCCCCGGTCCGGACGGGCGCCCGCCGTCGGTGCACGACAGCGGCGCCCGTCCGGCGTTCCAGGGCAACCGACAGCTCAGAGGGAGGGAAGATCCGTGCCGATCGACAGGAAAGTGGCCCGCTTCAACCGGAGGTTCGCCAACCATCTGGTGGGCCCGCTGTTCAGCCGGCTGCCCGGCTTCGGCAAGGTGCACCACCGCGGCCGCAGGTCGGGGCGCGAGTTCGCCACGCCGGTGAAGCTGTTCCGGCGCGGCGAGGACATCGTCATCACCCTGCCGTACGGGCCGGGATCCGACTGGGTCAAGAACGTGCTGGCGGCCGGAGGTTGCGAGATCACCACCCGGGGCCGGCGCGTGCAGGTCACGAACCCGGTGGTCTTCGCCGACGACGGCACCACGAAGATGCCGGCCCTGACCCGCCGCATCCTCTCCCGGGTCGACGCCAAGGAGTTCCTGGCGCTGACGCCGGTGACCGTGCCGGGATCGGCGGTACGGCGATGAGCGCGTCCGGCCTGGTGACGCGCCCACTGCGGGTCGCGCTGCTCGTCGGCTCGGCACGGGACGGACGGCTCGCGCCGGACGTGGCGGGCTGGTTCGCGCGGGTGGCCTCCCGCCGCGACGACCTGGTGCTGGACGTCCTCGACGTGGCCGAGCACCTGCTGCCCGCGAGCCTGGACGCGGACGACCCGACGGCGGCGGCCCTGCGGCCCCGGCTGACCGGGGCGGAGGCGTACGTCGTGGTCGTACCGGAGTACAACCGCAGCGTGCCGGGCCCGCTGAAGACCCTGATCGACAGCTTCCAGTCCGAGTGGCAGGCCAAGCCGGTCGGCTTCGTCGGCTACGGGCTCGGCACGGCCGGCGGGGTGCGCGCGATCGAGCATCTGCGGCAGATCTTCGCCGAGTTCCACTGCGTGGGGATGAAGGACATCGTCACCTTCCCCAGGATCCTCGAACACTACGACGCCGAGGGCCGCTTCCCCGCCGACCCCGAGGGTGCGGAATCCGCGGTCAAGCTCATGCTCGACCAGCTGCTGTGGTGGGCCCGCGCCCTGCGCGAGGCGAAGGCGGCACGCCCGTACGCCTCCTGACGCTCCGTCGGTGACACCGGACGACCGCGCGCTTTTCCTTCCCGAACCCTCCACAGGAGACGTGTGATGGCCGCTGTTCCCGATCCCCTTCCCGATCTGCTGACAGCCGTGCCCGCGGTGATCCTGGCCTGCCGGGCCGGCGCCCAGCTCGTGCGGCGGCTCGGGCAGCCGCCCGTGGTGGGCGAGATCGTCGTGGGGATCCTGTTCGGTCCCTCGCTGCTGGGCTGGCTGTGGCCCGGCGCGCAGGCCTGGCTCTTCCCGCAGTCCGTGCTGCCGTACCTCGGCGTCCTGGGCAACATCGGGCTGCTCGCCTTCATGTTCCTCGTCGGGCTGGAACTGGACCTCAAGGCGCTGCGCGGCCACAGCCGTACCGCGGTGGCCGTGTCGCAGGCGGGCATCGCGCTGCCGTTGCTGCTGGGCACCGTGCTGGCCTTCGGCATGTACGGCACCTTCGCCCCTGCCGGCACCGACAGGACGGCGTTCGTGATGTTCATCGCGGTGTCGATGAGCATCACCGCCTTCCCCGTCCTGGCCCGCATCCTCACCGACCGGGGTCTGTACCGGACCCGGGTGGGCGCGCTGGCCATGGCGTGCGCCGCGGTGGACGACGTGACCGCCTGGTGCCTGCTGGCGGCCGTGGTCGCGGTGACGAAGAGCGGCTCGCCGCTGGAGGCGCTCACCACCGCCGCGTACGCCTCGGCCTTCACGCTGGCCATGTTCTGTCTCGTCCGGCCGGTGCTGCGCCGGTGGGCGGGGCGGGCCGAGCGCAAGTACGCCGAGGGTGTGGTGCTGGTCGTGCTGTTCAGCGGGTTGTGCCTGAGCGCCTACGCCACCGAGGAGATCGGTGTGCACGCGCTGTTCGGCGCGTTCCTGTTCGGCGTGGTCACCCCGCGTGGCCGGCGGAAGATCGAGGCCGCGGCGGCCCGGCTGCGGGCGTTCGCCGTGCCGGTCCTGCTGCCGCTGTTCTTCGTGGTCACCGGACTGAGGACCGATGTGTCGCTGCTGGGCGGCGACCCCGTGCTGTGGCTGTGGGCGGGCGCCGTGCTCGCCGTCGCCGTGCTCGGCAAGTGGGGCGGCGGCTCGGTCGCGGCCCGGCTCGCGGGCCGGGGCTGGCGGGACGCGATGTCCATCGGCGCACTGATGAACTGCCGTGGCCTGACCGAGCTGGTCGTGCTGAACATCGGCCTCGGCCTGGGCGTCATCGGCCCGGACCTGTTCACGATCCTCGTGCTGATGGCCCTGGTCACCACGGCCGCGACCTCCCCGGCGCTGAGCTGGATCCGCCGTGGCGCCAAGGATCCGGATCCGGCCGAGGACCCCACCGGAACCGGCCAAGAAGAGCCGGTCCTGGAGTCCGCCGGCACCCGCTGAAACCGCCTTCCACCTGCCCTTCCGGTCATCGCTTGGGCAGTGGATGGTTGGACGGTTGCTAGTTGGGTGCATTGATAGATAAGTAAGTTGACGATAGTCTCGCGGTACGGCAACCCAGCAGTCAGGCACTGAGGGAGACAGTGATGAGCCAGGAGTTCAAGAACCTCGACATGACGATGATGTTCGCCATCCACGACGCCCTCCGGCGCGAGCTGGAGCGGATCGCGCGGATCACCGCCCGGGTCGACGAGGACCCCCGTCATGTGCTCAGCACCGCGGTCGGCTGGGAGCTGTTCAAGAAGTTCCTGACGATCCACCACACGTCCGAGGACGTCACCGTCTGGCCGGTGATGCAGCAGGCGCTTGCCGGCCGGCCCGACGAGCTGGCACTGCTGGACGCGATGGAGGCCGAACACGCGGTCATCGACCCGCTGCTCGCCGGCATCGACGCGGCCCTCGCCGACCGCGACTCGGGCCTGGAGCGCCTCGGCGGGCTGACGGACACCCTCCACACCCAGCTCGGCGGCCACCTCGACCACGAGGAGAGCGAGGCCCTGAAGCTCATGGACATCACCATGACCCAGGAGCAGTGGGCCGCGTTCAGCGCCGAGCAGCGCACCCGCGTCGGCGACGACTCCCGGTTCTACCTGCCCTGGCTGCTCGACGACATGTCCGCCGCCAAACTCGCCGGAATCCTCGGCAAGATGCCCGACCCGCTGAAGAACGCCTACGAGACCGAGTGGCGCGCCGCCTACGAGGCGCTGGACATCTGGGGCACCAAGGCCGGCTCCGCCGCCCGCTGACACCGGCCCCCACGCCCGGGGGCGCCTCCGCTTCCCGCCCCCGGGCTCCCGCCGCAACACCCCCCGCATCCCAGAGACATCGGAGAGAGCTCATGTCGCTGCAAGACCGCACCCAGGCCGTCCCCAGGGCCGCGGCACCGCCGCAGCAGGACGGCAAGCTCGGCCTCGCGCTGCTGGTCATCGCCGCAGCACAGCTGATGCTCGTCCTGGACAACACGATCGTGGCGGTGGCCCTGCCGAGCATGCAGAGCGCCCTCGGCCTCAGCGAGGCCGGACTCGGCTGGGTCGTCACCGCTTACGCCCTCGCCTTCGGCGGACTGCTGCTGGCCGGTGGCCGCGCCGGTGACCTGTTCGGCCGCCGGCTGGTCTTCCGGATCGGCCTGGTCATCTTCACCGCCGCCTCCCTGCTGGGCGGTCTGGCCACCACCGGCGAACTGCTGATCACCGCCCGGCTGCTGCAGGGGCTGGGCGCCGCCATCGCCGCGCCCACCGCGCTGTCCCTGCTGGCCACCACGTTCCCGGCGGGCCCGGCCCGCAACAAGGCGCTCGGTGTGTACGGCGCGATGGGCGGCCTCGGCTCGGTCGTCGGCCTGCTGCTCGGCGGCGCGCTGACCGAGTACCTGAACTGGCGCTGGGTGATGTTCGTCAACATCCCGATCGCCCTGGCCGTCCTGGTCGGCACCGGTGTCCTCGTCGAGGGCGGCCGTGAGCGCGGCAAGGTCGACGTGCCGGGTGCCTTCACCGCCACCTTCGGCTTCGGCGCCCTGGTCTACGGCATCACCCGCGCCGGCGAGGAAGGCCTCGACGACACCACCACGCTGGTCTCCCTCGGTGTCGCGCTGGTCCTGCTGATCGCCTTCGTCGCCGTCCAGCGCACCGCCCGGGCGCCGATGATCCCCGGCGGCATCCTGGCCGACAAGAGCCGCCTCGGCGCCAACCTGGTGATGTTCCTGGTCGGCGCGGGCATGCTCGCCACCTTCTACTTCCTGACCCTCTACATGCAGCTCGTCAAGGGCTACGACCCGATGATCACCGGCGTCGCCTACCTGCCGTACGCGGTGGGCATGCTGCTGGCGGCCGGTGCCCTCGGACCACAGCTGCTGGCCCGGCTGTCCGAGCGCGCGGTGATCTCCGTCGGTCTGACGGTGGGCATCCTCGGCATGGTCTGGTTCAGCCTGCTGGCGCCGGGCCAGAACCCGTGGGTCGCGCTGCTGCCGGCGCAGCTGGTCTCCGGACTCGGCCTCGGCATGGTCTTCGTGGCCGTCACCATCATCAGCGTCCGCGGGGTGGCGCCGCAGGAGACCGGGGCCGCGTCCGGCCTGGTCAACACCGCGCAGCAGATCGGTGGCGCGATCGGCCTCGCCGCGCTGGCCGCGGCGGCGACCGTGATCACGCAGAACGAGTCCGAGCCCACCACGTCCGACGCGCTGACCACCGGCTACTCGTACGGCTTCCTGCTCGGTGGCGGTCTCTACCTGCTGGCCCTGCTGACGGCGCTGCTCACCGCGCCGAAGGCGGCACCTCAGCCGCAGCGGGACGGGGCCCAGCCCTCCGTCGCGCTGTGACACACCCCGGCGGCCCCGCCCCTTCCCCCGCGGCGGGGCCGCCGGCCCCCTGCACACCTCCGCCGAGCTGACGTCACCTACGGGATTTCCGGACCGCGGCGCACCGGAGGGGACGGTGGGTGCACCGCACTTATACTCGGGCAGGAGGTGCTGTTTTGCGGCGTGCACGCGACAAGGTCCAGGAGCCGGTGAGCCCGGTGAACCCGTCGACTCCCCTCACCAGGACCGAGGAGAGCGCCGAGGTCCCCGGAGTGCTCCCGGAATCCCTCGCGGGCTATGTCAGCTACCTGCTGCGCCGGGTCCACGCCCAGTTCTCCGCCACCCCCGACGGCACCGGCACCGACTCCCGGGACTTCCTCGTCCTCGACGCCCTCACCGGCCAGGACTGGGCGTCCCAGCTCGACCTCGCCGAGCGGCTCGGCATCAACCGCACCATCATGGTGCAGGTCATCGACCGCCTGGAGGCCCGCGGCGAGGTCCAGCGCACCCGCAACCCCGACAACCGGCGCCAGTACGTGCTGTCCCTGACCGACCGGGGCCGCACCGCCCTGGGTTCCATGCGTCGCGCCGTCGCCGAGCGGGACGCCCACCTGACCGCCGCGCTCTCCCGTGAGGAGACCGCCCGGCTCGACGAGCTGCTCGCCCGGCTGCTGCCCGAGTCGGCGCAGCCGCTGGTGCAGGGCACCGAGTACCTGGTCGCGCAGGCCCACTTCCGGCTGCGCCGGCACGGCGACGACAAGCTCACGGGCACCGGGCTGCGCGTCCGCCACTACGGGCCCCTGTCCGCGCTCGTGGCCTCCGGCCCGTGTTCCCAGCAGCAGCTCGCGGAGTTCCTCGCCATCACCGGGCCGGCCGCCTCGCAACTCGTCGACGAGCTCGTCGAACCGGGGCTCGTCCGCCGGGGCCGCGACCCGCACGACCGCCGCCGGTACGCCCTCGAAGTGACCGAGGAGGGCCGCGAGAAACTCGCCGTCGTCACCGCGGCCGTCCACGAGCTGGCGCACGACGTGGCCGCCATGCTCGGGCCCGGCGGCGAGGACGAACTGCGGGCGCTGCTGCTGAAACTGCTCGAACCGGCGGACAATACCGGCTCGCGTTCCGGCGAGCCGGCCGACGGGCATTCCGGTGGGAATTCCGGAAGCGATCTTTCCGAAAACACCAAGTCCACCGTTCCGGCCAGGGGTTGACCCTCTGGCCAAAACCTGTCACGCTTAATTCAGCGGTTACCTCACGCCTTTTTCCACGGCTCTTCATTCACTCGAATGAAGGGCCTTTTTTCATGCTGTGTTCCGCCCCGAAGAACCCTGGAGAAGGAGACAGTTCATGGTCACGAAGATGACCGAAGGCGCGACGGAATCGGCACACATACCCAAGGAGATGACCTTCGACGTCGTCATCCTGGGATCGGGCCTGGCCGGCTCCGTGACCGGCGCGATCCTGGCCAAGCACGGTGCGCGGGTCCTGCTGGTCGACGCGACCGCCCACCCGCGCTTCGCCGTCGGCGAGTCCATGACCCCGCAGCTCGTGGAGTGGATCCACATTCTCTCCGAGCGGCACGACATTCCCGAGCTGAAGAGCCTGTCCAGCGTCCAGGCGTCCACCCGCGACATCGGACCGACCTTCGGCACCAAGGCGCACTTCGGCTTCATCAAGCACGAGGTGGGCCAGGAACCCGACCCGCGTGCGGCCACCCAGCTGGCGCTGCCCAAGATCTTCCACCAGAACAGCCACATGCACCGCCAGGACAGCGACTCCTTCATGTTCCACGTGGCGATCAAGTACGGGTGCACGCCCCGGCAGAACTGGCGGGCGAGCGAGGTCGACTTCGACGACGACGGTGTGACCGTCACCGGGAGGAGCGCCGCGCCGGGCGCCCAGCCCGAGCAGTACCGGGCCAAGTACCTGGTGGACGCCTCCGGTTTCCGCTCGCCGCTCGCCGACAAGTTCGACCTGCGGGAGAAGCCGGCCCGCTTCAAACATCACAGCCGCTCGATGTTCACGCACTACGTCGGCATCAAGCGGTTCGACGACGTCAGCGGCCACCCCAAGGACCTCCGCCCGCCGGCCGACTGGCACACCGGCACCCTGCACCACATGATCGAGCGCGGCTGGTTCTGGATCATCCCGTTCGACAACCACGACAAGTCCCGCAATCCGCTGTGCAGCGTCGGCCTGACCGTCGACGAGCGCACCTACCCCAAGCCCAAGGACCTCACCCCGGAGCAGGAGTTCCAGCTCTGGCTCGACAAGTACCCGGCCGTCAAGCGGCAGTTCGACGGCGCGACCCGGGTGCGCGAGTGGGTGTCCACGGACCGGCTCCAGTACTCATCGAAGCAGACCATCGGCGACCGCTGGTGCCTGATGTCGCACGCGGCCGGCTTCATCGACGCGCTGTACTCCCGCGGTCTGTCCAACACCTTCGAGGTCGTCGACGCGCTGACCTCCCGGCTTCTGGTCGCGCTCGAGGACGGGGACTTCTCCGCCGAGCGCTTCGAGTACGTCGAGCGGCTGGAGCAGGGCCTGCTCCAGTACAACGACGAACTGGTCAACAGCTCCTTCATCGCCTTCTCCCACTTCCGCCTGTGGAACGCCGTGTTCCGGGTGTGGGGCTCCTTCATCACCCCCGGCACCATGCGGCTCACCCGGGCCCGGCTGAACCACGCCCGCGACGGCCGCAAGGAGCACTTCGAGGAGCTGGAGCAGGTCCGGTACCCGGGTCTGTGGTGGCCGCAGTCCGACTCCTTCAAGCAGATCCTCGACACCACCGCCGAGGCCTGCGAGAAGTACGAAGCGGGCGCGATCACCGGCGACGAGGCCGCCGACATCATCTTCAGGACCCTGCGTGACTCACCGGTCGTCAACCCGGTCTTCGGCTGGAAGGACGAGAAGCAGCGCTTCATCTACCCGTCGGTGCCGACGATGGCCCGCTTCCTGTTCTGGGCGTCGGTGCAGGCGCCCTCGGAGATGAACGCCGTCGGCCGGGAGTTCCTGCTCGGCATCGTCAAGGCCGGCTCCAAGGTCCGCAAGCTCCTCTGACCCGCGCGGCACACCCACGACACCCCCATGAAAGGGATGAGCATGTCCGCAGCAGCGCGGTCGCTGACCCGCACCCCTGAGCGACAGCCCATCGAGCCGCTGAGCCTGCGCCGCGTGTGCGGCTTGTTCACGACCGGCGTCACGGTGGTCTCCACCGGCCCGAACGGCCGGGCCGAGGGGACCACCGTGAACTCCTTCACCTCGGTCTCGCTGGACCCGCCGCTCGTACTGTTCTGCCTGCACAAGCAGTCCCGGCTGCACGACCTGCTCCAGGAGAGCGGCGGCTTCACCGTCAACTTCCTGTCCGGACAGCAGCAGCCGCTGGCCCGCTGGTTCGCCGAGAAGCGCCCCGACGCGTTCGCGGGAGTCCCGCACCACTTCACCGGCGACGGGCTGCCGGCGCTCAGCGAGGCCCTCGCCTACCTCGCCTGTACGACCGTCGACGTGCACGCGGCCGGCGACCACGACATCGTCATCGGCGAAGTGGTGGAACTGGGCGTCCCGCAGCACGGCCAGGAACCGCTGATCTTCTTCGACGGGTCGCTGGGTCCGCTGGAGGCCGGAGCCGGCCGGTTCAGCCGGGCGGGCGAGCCGCCGGCACCGGCACGGGCGTCCTGACATGCGCAAGGTGCTCATCGCCAACCGTGGCGAAATCGCTGTCCGCGTTGCCCGGGCCTGCCGGGATGCCGGGATCGCGAGCGTGGCCGTCTACGCC
>NZ_JBIUBW010000028.1:0-71788 GCF_044548465.1 Streptomyces sp. NPDC052023
TCAGGGCTGCGCCCTTCGCCGCGCAGCGGCTAACGCCGCCGTGTCGGTGCTGCGCACCGACAGCACAAGTGCCGCGCTGCGCGCGGGAATTCTGTGCTGCGCACAGAACTGCCCCTCTGCTGCGCGTCGGGGCCGCGTGAGCAGAGGGAGTATCAATCCTTGTGTGGCGTCGTCCGGTTGGCCGAGGGTGCCGGTTACCGATTGGCTGGCTAGGGAGGGGTGGGTCCGGGGGGGTGGGCCGGCTGCCTGCTTGGGGTGGAGGGGTGGCCGGCCTGGGGGCGGTGTCGATTCGGATTATTTCTGTCGTGGGCATCTGATGCCGTACCGGGCCGGTCTTTGAGCTCTGGCCGGGCTGTGGTATCGGCGGTACCATCGGTACCATGTCTCATCCCAAAGCCATGAACCTCCGTTTCCCGGATCCGGCCCAGCGGGCCGCGATCGAAGCCGCCGCACGACAGGAAGGCGTCAGTCTGCAGGAGTACATCCTCTCGGCCGCCTACGCCCGGGCCACCGCCGTGGAAGAGCGCTTCCTCGACGCGTTCAGGACCTCGATGGCCCGCAGCGGCGACGCGTTCACAGAGGAGGCCAGCGCGGCCGATCCCTCCGCGGAGCAGCGCTCGGCGGAGCTGCAGGCCCGGCGGGATCTTGAGGAGCAGCAGGAGCGGGGACACGCCGCGTGAGCCAGAACGATCCGTTCCACCCTCTTGATGTGGGCTTCCTTCTGCACGCGGCCGAGTTGCTGCCCGGTGATCCCCAGGTGGACGACTACGGCCCGCTCTACGCGGCGGTCGCCCGGGTCAACGCCCGGGCGATGGAGCGCGACATCTACGGGTCGGTGTATCTGAAGGCAGCCGCGCTCCTTCAGACTCTGGCCAAGCTGCCGTGTCTGGAGCACTCCAACGAGGCCTTCGCCTGGCACTCCACGGAGGCTTACCTGGCCCTGAACGGGTATCAGCTGGACTACCTGCCGAAGGAGGCAGTCGCCCTGGTGCGGGACGCCGCCTCCGGCGCGACGGGCGTCGGCCTGATCGGCCGTCAACTGCGTGCCTGGAGCGGTTCTTGACCCTTCGGGAGTTGTGAGCCGGGCGCTCGTCGTCCGTCCGGCTCCAGGGGGAGGCCGCGGTGGGACGCTGTCGGGCTTGCGCTGGTGGGGCGTGAGGGGGCGGGTGACGTTCCTGGCGATCGGGCATGCCGGTCCGGGTCTCTGTGTCACTGTGCTCGGTGGGAGCAGGCAGCGGGCGGGGAGGCGGCGGGCCGGTATGTGGCGTGAACGGGAACTTCCGGTGCTGCGGGAGAGGGAGCTGGCGCGGGCCGGTGTGGACGTCGCTGTGCTTCGGCGGATCACCGTGGTGCTGGGGCGTGCGGGTGGTGGTAAGTGGCACGTTCCCGGTTCCGGTGCGGGGTGGCGCAGTCATTGCCGGTACGCGGCGCATCTGACAGGCAGGCCGCTGGTGCTCCTGGACGTCGTGGAGCAGGTGTGCCGGCACTGCGCGCCGCTGGTGGGCGTGGAGCCGGGTGAGGAGGCGCTGTTGCGGGCGGCGGTCGAGGTGGTCGCGGCTGATGTCCGGGTGCGCTCGCTGGAGGGGCAGGAGGCGGGGCCGCGGTCCTGGGATGGGTATGCCCGGGTGCTGTGGGAGGCGGCGCGGAACCGTGATGCCGAGGTGGCGGGGTTGCTGGAGCCGTGGACGAGTGATCGTGTGTTCGGTGCGGGCGTCCGGCAGATGCGGCAGGCCTGGGCGGGAGTGCTGGCGCGGTCGGAGGCGGCACTGGCCGAGTGGCGTGCGGCGGCCCCTGCGGCTTGTGAGGCGACGTCGGTCAGCGGGGCGTGCGATGCGGTGGCTGCTGGGTGCGGCGGCAGGGTCTGGGGTTGGCGGCCGCGGTGGTGGAGCGCTCCCGGTGGGCGGAGCCGTTCGATGCGTGGAGGGCTGTGCGGCGGGCCTGGAGCGGTGCCCGGGATCAGGGCGAGGCGGCGGCGCGTGAGGCTGCGCTGGGCGTGCTGGAGGCGCGTTGGGGCGGGGCGCGGGTGCGTGATGTGACAGCGCTGCCGGAGCCTGCCGTTGTCCCGGCTGGCGGGTTCTCCTCGCCCGCGCAGTGGGCGGATGCGGAGTTTCGGCACCGGTGGCAGGAGTGGGTGGCGGGGTGCTGCGATCAGTTGGAGGAGGCGCTGGATGCGGCCGCCGGTGGGGAGAGCGCGGCGGGGCGGCAGTTGCTGCTGGTGACCGGCTGGCCGCTTGTCCGGCAGCAGGATGCGGACCTGGCATACCTGGCCCAGTACGAGCAGCACGGGCCCTGTGTGCCGTTCGGCGGACGCCGTAACGGCTACGGGTGGGAGCCGGATCACGCCGTGGTGCTGGCCGTCCCGAGCTTCGCCGCCCGGCATGCCGCCGAACATACCCGCGAGCAGCGTGGGCGGGTCGTGGTCGGGCCGGACGTGGCGCCGGGTGCTACCAGCCCCGGGGAGCAGGAGGTGCTGGCGCTGCTGCGCGGTGCCTATCCGTATCTGCCGGCGGATGCTGAGCGTGATGGGGCGGGCGCGCTGCCTACGGTCTTGGTGACGAAGGCGAGGGCGGCGCGGCGTGATGCGCGGCGGTCGGTGCGGTCCGGGGGCGGCGGGCTGGAATCGATCGAGCGGTACAACGACCTGGTCGTGGGCGCATATATCTGGGTACCGGACGACGATCACCCGGGCGCCGCGGCTGCGGAACTGGCGAACCTTCCCGTCCACTGGTTGCGGGAGTGGACGCTGTGGGTGGACGTCGAGTGCGGGAGGCGGCCGGATACGGTGTTGCACCGCCTGTACGGGACGGTGACGTTCTTCGAGCCCGATACCGGCCGGGTGGGCTTCTCCCCCACCGGCGGCCACCCGGATTTCGCGCTGCCGGTTCACCGGATCGTCGCGCTCTCCGGCGACCGCCAGCGGCGCGGCCACGGACAGGTGCCCGCTCACGAACTGGTGGACGAACGCTGAACGGGGCGCGCCGGTGGGTGAGTCCTGTCGCGCTGTCCATCCATCTCGCCGACCACGCTGGGCTGTGTGGGTCGGCCCGGACGGAGATGACCGCATGATCGAAACGCCCACGCACGTTTACGTGGTCACGCATAGCGCCACGGGGGTTGGGAAGGTGGGGATCGCAGGCTTGGATTCCGCGCGGATCGATCAGCACCGAAGCCAGGGCTGGCACCTGTACCGCGCCGTGCTGCTGCCCTCCCGGGAGGCCGCGCGGCAGGTGGAGCGGTCCGTCCTTCGGCAGCTCAAGATCGACGGAGTGAACGCGCGCATGCCGGCGGACCGCATGCCGCAGGGCGGCCAGAGCGAAACCGTGAACCTCGACGAGGTGTCGGCGGCGGACCTGTGGGGCCGGGTGGTTGCGGCTGCCGGTGAAGTGCAGGCTCAGGCGGACAGGTCCCGGGTTGTGCTGGTTCTCGCCCGCATGGATGGCGGCCGTGTCCTGGTCGTTGGGACGGACACGCCACTTGGGGCATCCAAGGGAAGCCCCGAGTGTGGCCTCGGCGAGGAACTCGCCGAGGCCGGGTGGCTGGTGTATACGGCGAACATGACCGCCGCAGCGGCGGAGGCCGCGCTGCGCGGTCTTCGAGACTGGGCGGCCAAGCCCGGTGTGATCGATGATGCGGCTCTGTGTGAAGCCGGCTGGCCGGTGCCGCTGCTCCGCAACACCTACAGGTTGCAGGGCGCAGTGGACAAGGAGTTCCGGCAGGTGCGCATAGCGGTAGGGGTATCACTGCACCCCTACCCCGCCGACGGTCCCGACGAGGACGAGGATTGACGATCGAGAGTCACGCGATCGTCAATCCTCGTCCCCGCCGTGGGCGCGAGGACGCAGAGTTCCGGCGTCGGTGGCAGGAGGCCTGCGCCCCGAGCCGGGTGGGCTTCTCCCCACGGCGGTCATCTGGCCGTCGCGCTGCCGGTCCAGCGGATCGTCGCGCTCTCCGGCGACCGCCAGCGGCGCGGCCCCGGGCAGGTGCCCGGTCACGAGCCGGTGGACGAGTGCTGAAGGGATCGCGCTACTGGCCGCCCGTATCGCTTGTTGCCGGAGGCCCGGGTGGGGCCGGGCCGGACAGCCTGTGACGTTGCGAGGGCGTGGCTTGGGGATGTCGCCGACCGGTGCCCTTGTCCGTCCGGGCGTGAGGCCGGCGAGGAAACCCTGCTTCTTGCTGTGTGGTCGCCGCAGGGCTATCCGGCGCCGTCCATCTCATGGGGAGGTGGGAAGCGGCGGCGCAGACGTCGTACCAGAGCGGTGGTCAGTACGATCGCCAGCCCTGCGCCGAGTCCTCCGAGAAATTCGGGCGCCGCGGCTATCAGCAGGGTCTGCGCGGCCTCCCCGAGTCCGGTGGTGGAGGGCGGGTCGGAGGGTGCGGGGGGAAGGGAGGAAGGACAGCCGAACACGGTGTTGTTCTCCGTTCTCGTCGGGCTGGGCGCTCCAGGCACCCGGCGGGTCGAGACAGACCATGAGCGCTCGCCGCGTTGTCCCTCACGGTGCTTGGGACAGGCTGGGACAGGGTGGGACAGTGCGGCAGTATGGGTGCAGGTCACAGAGGGCCGGTGGCTGCGGGGGCAATTCGTCAGGGCTGGGCCATGGTGGCTGGTTTCTGGGACGGGCCGGGTGGGGGGATGGTGATGACAGTCGATCAGGACGGCCAGGGGTCGGGGTCGCTGGAGCGGTACGGCCGTTTCCTCGCGCGGCAAGCCGCCGAAGCCGGACTCAGTGCACGCACGCTGGCTGAGCGCTTCGAAGAGGAGGCCAGGAGGCAAGAGCAGGCTGCTGCCGTCGGCAGGCCCCCACAGAATCCGATCCGGGACATGAGCTGCTCCAAGTCGACGATCGACCGTCTCCTGAAGGGGCGAGCTTTCCCTCAGCCGCCTAGAGCGTTCACCCGCCAGTTCCTGACCATCACCAGCAAGGCGGCAGGCCTGTCCCAGCAAGAGTTCGAGCGACGGTGGACCGAAGCGTGCGCATTACTTGAGGCACTGTCACACGACAGGGTGCAGCAACGTGTGCAGCCCCAGCTCGTGGCGCTGGCATCCGGCCCGAGTGCGGACACCGTCGCGCGGCTCCGGCTCGAGGTGGACCTGGAGCATGCCCGTCACACCGTGACCCAGCTGAACTACGCGTTGCGTGACACCCGAGTCCTCGTGACGACGCTGTGGGACATCATCGATGCGCTGCGTGGGATCATCGCCGGACACTACGCGGATCAGACGCGTCTTGTGCACGGTGGCGGCACCCCTGCCCATCTCGCCCGCATCCAGAGCGAGACAGAGCGAGCCCTCGGCTACAAGCGGGCTGCGCAGGCGGAAGCCGATCGCGCCGCCTCCCGTCTGCGCACGCTCGAAGAGCGCTGGGAGAGGGCCCATGCCGAACTGCTCCGGCTGTCTGTGGTGCCCGATGCGGCACAGATCGCCGCCAGTGACACGGCCAGTCCCGAGGCGGGCGCGCCGCCGTTGCCACCTCGGGAACTGCTCGCCCAGCCGGCTCTTGACGCGCTCGACGACATCAAGGCTGCCCTGGACAAGGCCCGCGTCGTCAATGCCCAGGGGGAAGAGGAGGCCGGCGTCCTCCAGGGGCCCTTGAGCGATTCAGGACCGTATGCACCGGACGACGAGCGCCTCGTGCTGTTGGCCGCCACCCGGCTGTCCGGCTCCGACGGCCGACGCACCGCTCTCGATTCTTTGGTGACGGGATGGCCCAGGCATCCGGACACCCGTGCCACGCTCCTACGCCTGGCTGCTGATCCCGACCCGGAGGTTCGGTTCGCCGTCGCCCACGGCCTGGCAGAGCATTGGAAGGACGACGGTGCCGCCCACGACACGCTCGCGTTGCTTGCTCGGGACACTGACGAATTCGTCAGAGGGGGCACCGCGTACGGCATGGTTACCGCGGGCTGGCGCGATGACTGGGTCCTTGGTGTTCTTGTGTCTCTCGCCCGCGACCCGAAGCGTTCGGTACGGGCCGCGGCCGCTGAAGGCCTGGCTGTCGGGTGGCCGCGGTCCCGTACTGCGCGGAACGCGCTGCTCGGGCTTCTACTCAGCGTCGACAAGGACATCGAAGTCAGGAAACAAGCAGTGGAGGGACTGCTGAAGAACTGGTTGCACACTGCAGAAGCCCGTGACGGACTTCTGCGTCTCGCCTGCGGCGGCCAGGACCCGGAGTCGACGATCGCGGCGCAAGCCCTCGCCGGGATCCTTGCTCACTGGCTGCACAATTCTCGGACGCGTGCGGCCGTTCTCCGGTTGGATCCCCGGGAGTACTTGTTCAACTTGGCCCAGAAGCAGGCCGTCGAGAGATGGGGCGGCCTTGAGACGGCCCGTGACTCGGTGATCCGTCTGTCAGAGACCAATGACATGGCTGTACTGCAGGCCCTGTCCGTCGAGCCCGCCATCCCCGCCGACGGCAAGGACGCCGCCGAGCGCGCCGTCCACTTCCGCGCCCACGCAGTTGACATGTTGCAGGAAGGGTGGGCGGGGGACACCGTGGCGCGCGGTGCTCTGCTACAGCTCGCCCGCGACCCGAGCCCGCATGTCCGCACCAAGTCCGGCGCCGCGCTGATTTTCAGATGGTCCGATGACGACACGGCCCGGCGCGCCATCGACCAGCTTGCCCAGGACCCTGATGAAGACGTGCGGATGATCATCAACGTCGAGCTGCGTTGGCCAGAGCAGCGCAACGCGCCACCGGCACCCTGACAGACGGCCGATGCGCAGGCCGGGGTCCCTTGGCGCCGCTCGCCTTCAGCAACCCGGTGGAGGGCCTCAACCGGCGGGATGTCTGGGGGAGCGCTGGCATCCCCGCGCGCGAAGGGGGCGTGGACGGAAAAGTGACCTCACAGCCGCTGACCTGCGCCCGGCGGCCGGGCGCGAGCGTACGCCTCCTTCGGGCCGTCGGCGAGCAGGTCGCGCCGGATTCAGGGGTGCTGCGACGATCGGTTGCACCGCTGCGGGGCGCTCTCGCCTCCGGCCCCTCCTCCCACCTTGCCGATCCTGAGGTATCGCCATGTCTTCGTCCTGTCCCCCGCCGTCCGACAGCGCTAGCTGCATGAGCCGGCTCGGTGTGAGCGAGGCGGTCGTCGCCGTCACGCCCGTTGTGTGTGTCACCGCGCTCACCGCGCTCGAGCGCCCCCTCCCGGGCATCCTGGTCGGCTTCGCGGCGGCCGCCGGGGCGCTGCTCATGCCCGGCCGTCTGGGCTGCCTGCTCGGTGCGTGCGCCGGGAGCAGCCGGTGAAGCGCCGGGCTGTCGCGGCGTCGTGGCTGGAGTTGGCCGCGCTGCATGCCTGGATGCGCGAGGCGCAGTGCGGGCTGACGTTCCCGCGGCTGGCCGACAGGGCCGTGATGGCCGGGCGGCCGGTGGGTGAGCGCACGCTGCGGCGCGCGTTCGACGCGCCTTCGCTGCCGACGGAGAAGACGATCAGTGCCTACGCCTGGGCGTGGGCGAGCAAGAACGGTGTCGACGGCCGGGCGTTCGAGCAGCGGGGCCTGGACCTGCTGGCGGCGGCGCGGCATGCCGCTGCGCCGACGCCGGTGCCCGTGTGGCCGCGTCCTTCGCACGTTCCCGGGCGGGTCAGTACCTGGGGTGGTCTCACCAGGGCTTTGAAGCGCATCCATGCGGAGGCTGAGATGCCCTCGCTGCGGGCTTTGGCGGCGTCTGCCGGGGCGGCCAGCCGGTTGTCGAAGAGCACGATCAGCAACATCCTCCGGGGTGAGCGGCGTCCCAGCGCGGAACAGCTGTCGGCTCTGCTCGCGGCGTACGGGGCCAGGCCCGAGACGACCGCCGGCATGCTCGCCGCGCACCGGCGGATCCTCACCGGGCCCAGGGGGTGCGCCAGCTATCCGTGCGAGGTCGTCGAGCGGGCCGAGGAGCGCCGTCAGCGGGAGGAGACCCGCAGCAAACTGCTCTATGGCACCGAGGCCGGGCATGAGAACGAGCTCGATGAGTACGACCAGCGGCTGCGCGATGAGGAGGAGGCTGCGTTCCAGCGCTGGGTCGAGTGGGTCGACAGCCTCAGCGCTGACGAGATCGAGGCCCTGCAGGGCCAGGCCGCAGCCGGATCGGAGCTGGACTTGCGCGCCGAGCTGGTTGCCTATGGTGCCCGGGCCCACCCGGGAGCGTGACGGGCGCTGGGAGTCGGGCTGGTGGTTGTCCGGGGTCTGGCACGTCAGTCGCCCTGCGGCAAGCCGATGCTCCATGGTCGGTTCGGCAGTTGGCAGGCCGCTTCGGCCGCCGCTTGTCCTGCATGGCGGCCAGGACGTGCAGGGCAGCAGCCGGATGTTGGTCTTCGTGCAGCCGGGTGTGGGAGAAGTACCGGACGAGGCGGCCGAGACGGGCGGCACAGTGCCCTTGGCCATGGGTAGTTGGGAAATCCGGTCGGACGGGCGGGTTCTGGCCGGGATACTTCCAGGGTGTCGACGATGGATCTCGAAGCCGTCCGGGCTGCGCTGCGCGCGCAGAAGCCCGACCTGCTGCTGGAGCAGCCGGAGGGTCAGTGGCTGGACGCCAAGACGGTGCCGTACGAACTGCGTGAGCCGCGCGCGGTGGAGGAACTCGCCAAGGACGTCTGTGCCTTCGCCAACGGGGGCGGTGGTGTCATCGTGCTGGGCATCGGCACGCGCGTGGCGGACGACATGGAGGTCCTCGACCGGATCATCCCGGTCGACCGTGCCTCGGTCGACCGCGACCAGATCCGCAAGCTGATCCGCGCGCACGTCACCCCTGCTCCGCGCGGGGTCAGCGTGGAGTGGTCAGGCGACCGGCAGGGCTGTCGCGTGCTCTACATCGACATCCCTGCGCAGCAGGCGAACGCCCTGTTCGTCGTCGCGGCGCCGGTCGGCAAGCCCGGTGCGCCGCGCACGGACACGGTCGCGGTGCCCGTGCGCGAGGCCGACGGGACACACTGGCTCCCGCGCACCGAGATCCAGCGCCTGCTCTCCCAAGGTGTCGCCGCCTCCGGCATGCCCACCGCCGAGACGCTGTCGAGGCTCCTGCACGAAGCCGTCACCCACTCCCCCGCAGAGCCGGCCGCTGTGCGCGTGGGGCAGGGCCTGCCCGAGTGGGAGCGGGAGATGCGGGAGGCGTACGAGGAATTGGCCGGTGCGGGCCTTGGGGCCCCGGTGGGTGAGGCGTACCGTCACGGGTCGGCTGCGCTGCAGGATCTGGACCACGCCCGGGACGGGGAGCCGGGGTGGGTGCTGTGCGTGGCTCCTCCGCGCCCGCCGGTCGTGGTCGCCGCGCCCGTGTGGCGGGCGATCGTCACCGCCGGTCGCAGCGATGCCGGCGGGGATCCGCTGGCGGCGGTCGGCTACCCCGTACTGCCGGAAGCGCACGAGGAAGCGCGGGCGTGGGTGGTGGCCGCCGACGCCGTGCGGGTGGACCTGGAAGGCGGCACGTGGGGCGCCGGCCGCCTGGTGCGCTCGCAGACGGGTGGATGGCGGTGGGAGCCCGCTGTGCGCTTCAGCCTCGAGCAGACCCGGTCCGCACGACGGTGGACGAGCCAGGTGCCGCCGCCGCAGTTGCGCCTGCGCGCCCTGGTGACGCTTCCCTGGACCGACACCCCCGCCCTGGAGATCACCCGGGCTCGGCGCCAGAGCCTGGAGCAGCACCTGCCGCACAGTGTGCTGGCGGGTGCGGTGACCTTGCTGTCCCAGCGGCGCGGCGGCAGTCTTCCCGCGGCCCGGTGGCAGGCGGGCCCGCACGACAACTCGCTGCACGCCGCAAGCTATACGAGTGTGGTCACCGCCCCGGACGGCCGGGCGGCCGTGACGGCCGCCGCCATGATCACGCTCCCCGGTGTGATGGACTCCGCTGTCGTGTCCTGCGCGGACGTCCTGATCGGGGACACGGCGGGCTGGGCGGCGGTGCTGGGCGGTCATCGGGGTATACCGCTGGACTTCGAGGAGGTCCAGGACGTCCTCTTCCATGCGTGGGAGACGGCGGCTGACGTGCTGCCTGCGGTCTTTGGCGACCCGGCCGTCCGGCGCTGGGCGGCCCCGCCCACGACCGAGCTGCGGCTGAGCACCGAACGGTATGACGACATCGATGTGACCCCTGCTCTGTCGTCGTTCGTCGACTTCAGCCCACTCGGTCCCGGCGGTCGCGGCTCCCGGCAGGAGATGGCAGTCACGATCACCGCCGAGCCCTCCATGCGGCGTGCCAAGCGCCAGGACGTGATGCGCCGCGCGGTGGTCCACATGGCGCAGGCCTTCGGTTACGTCCATGCGGAGGCGGGGCTGCTGTAGTGGGAGGGCGCAGCGTCGGCCGGGGAAGCCGGCCGTGTGCGGTTGTCATTGTCAGCCGCGGAGGGTCGCCGCAGGGGCGGCGTTGCTGTGCTCGTCGTCCTGCCAGCAGGTCGCCCGTGGTGGGGGCGTGAGAATGTAGGGCATCGGTGCCCTGCGAGGCTCTGTTTGGGTGGGGGCAAGGCGGTCGGATGGAGGCAGAGCGCGGGTGTACGTCACGAGGGTCCAGCTCAGGAACGTCAAAGGCTTCACCGGCAGGCGGGCGGCCGATCTGATCTTGCCCGGGCGCAGCGGCTGGACGGTGCTTGCGGGACGCAACAGTTCGGGCAAATCCACTGTGCTGCAGGCGATCGCCCTGGCGCTGGGTGGACCGGCGGTCGCGCGGGCGCTGGTGTCGGACTTCACCGGCTGGATCTCGACGCCTGCCAAGAAGGGGGAGGTAGAGGTCCACGTCGTCAGCGACCCGGTGCACGATGGCTTCACGGGATCGGGCAACAAGCCTCAAGGTGAGATCTCTTTGGGCCTGCGGTGGACACACCCTGAGCCTGATCGTCATGCTCCTCGGCCGGTGATGGCACCGCTGGGTACCGGCAAGAGTGGCCCTCGCGGGCCGTGGGTGGAGAACCCGATCGGCTGGTTCTGTGCCGGCTACGGGCCGTTCCGGCGGTTGACCGGCGGCTCCAGCGAGGCGCAGCGACTCATGCTGAACCAGGGGCCCAGTGGGCGCCTGGCAACGCTCTTCCACGAGGACGCCTCGCTGGCCGAGGGCGTGGCGTGGCTGATCGATCTACGGCTGCGTATGTACGAGGAAGGCACGAGCAGCGAGGCCGCCGTGTTGCTCAATCAGGTCCTGTCGTTGCTGCGGGACGGGTTGTTGCCCGACCGGTACCAGATCCAGAGGGTGTCAGCGGACGGCTTGTGGGTGGTCGAGAAGGGCCATAAGGGGCCCGGCTTCCCGTTGAAGGAGATGAGCGACGGCTACCGGACGGTGGCGGCACTGGTGCTGGACATCGTCCGGCAGCTCCACGGCGCCTACGGGTACTTGCACACTCATCCGACCGCTTCCAGGTCTGGGGGTACGGCGATCCTCGCCCCGGGCGTCGTGCTGATCGACGAAGTGGACGCGCACCTGCATGTGACCTGGCAGCGCAAGATAGGCGACTGGATGCAGGACCACTTCCCCAACATCCAGTTCATCGTCACCAGCCACAGCCCATACATCTGCCAGGCCGCCGACGAGGGCGGACTGATCCGGCTCCCTGGAGCAGACGAGCAACAGCCCCCCGAAGTGGTGGACGAGGATCTCTACCGCAGGGTCGTGTACGGGAGCGGAGACGATGCTGTGCTCTCGGAGCTTTTCGGTCTGGAGACGCCGTACTCCAGCCGTGCCGAGCAGCAGCGCCGACGTCTGGTGGCCCTGGAGCGCAAGGTGTATGCCGAAGCGGCCACGGCTGAGGAGATCGCCGAATACCAGGAGCTGAGCAGCCTGCTGACGAGCTCTCTGGAGAGCAGGGTGGCCGAGGTGTCGGCGCGGCTGGAGCAGGAACGGTGATTCCGGTTCAACGCGTGCCTGTCTCCGACAAGACGCAGGGTCTGCTGACCCGGTGGACAGGACGCGTCCGGACCGCAGGGGGAACGTCCAAGGCGGCGCGTGAGCAGTGGATCAAGGCGCAGACCCCCCGCAAGCACGTGCGCACGGCGCTGGAGTCGATGACCCGTGGTGCTGTGCGTTGCATGTACTGCGACGACAGCCGCGGCACCGACATTGACCATTTCCAGCCACTGGAGAACGCGCCGCTGCGTGCCTTCGAGTGGTCGAACCACCTCCTGGCCTGCTCGTACTGCAACAGCAACGCCAAGCGGTCGCAGTACCCGGTGAACGCGGACGGTGTGTGTCTCCTGGTCGATCCCTCTGCGGAGGACCCGGCAGACCATCTGCAGCTGCTGCTGAAAAGCGGTCTGTACGACCCGGTGGACGAGTCGGCCAGGGGCGAGGAGACGATCCGGGTCTTCGGTCTCAACCGCCCTGATCTCGTCAAAGGGCGGCTGGATGCCTTCGTCCGGGCCTGCTCCAATCTGCGCGACTGGCACAGGCTGCACCAGGATGCAGACCCGGAGGCGGGCCGTTTGGCGCAGGCGCTACTGGACTCGCCTTTCATCGATGTCGTGCACGCCATGACCCGTCTCAAGCCGGGCGTCGAGGCGACCGTCGTTGGTCAGGCGACCGTTCCGGCCCTTGTTGCCTGGCGCGCCGCGCATCGTCTCTCGTTCCGCGTCGGTCAACCGCGCGTATGCGGAGGCGCTGCCGACACCAACTGCATCGACGGTGTCGTCGACGACACCCTCGCGGGCGACGACCGCTCCCGGGTCGGCGGAAGGAGCAACGATGAACCCGTGATAGCCATGCAGAACTACGGCCTCACCTGGACTGGCCCCACCGGCACGCCTCGTTCCTCCGCCGTCGCCTACGACAAGCCCAGCGCCCAGGATCGGAAGGCTGCTCTCGAACGCGTCGGCTGCACCAGCGTGGAAATCGTAGCCGTCAGGCCAGGGGAACTTCCCGAACCGCGGGGCTGAGGTATTGCTCGGCTGCGGAAGGTGCGCATGATCCTTGCACTTGGTGCACCAGGGTGCGGCTGCCCTGGCCATCGGGAGCGGCAGGCTCATACCCGCGCTGGCCATACGGGCGTTGTCAGTGCCATGCGCCACGATCACCTTGTGCCCACTTTGGACGACATGTCTCCCTACCGGCGGGCAAAGCTGCTGTGGCGCTGGGCTCACCAGGGCCTGCCGTTCGTGGAACGGCTCGTCGCCGACGCCGCCAAGCGCCCGTGCGATCTGCCGGTTGCCCAGCCCGGGCCGCCGGGCCCCACCTATGCCTTCCCCGGCGACGACGGCCGCCACCACCTCGTGCGCGCCGGTCACATGCTCTGCGGCGACCAGCAGCCGCCGCCCGCAGGACACACGCACCGGCAGCAATATTCGTGGGTCGAAAGCCCCGGCGGTCCGCGGGAGTGGATGGGCGGCCGGGCCGACGACGACACCGTCTGGGGCGCGGCCGAGGTCACCTGGACGGTGCGTCTTCTCGGCCCGTGCGTCGATCCCGGTCTGATCAGTCGGAGGGAGCGCTGCACCGTCGGCCGTTACAGCCTGCTGCACCTGTGGCCCCCTCCCCCGGCCCGCACCGCCTCCGTGCGGCAGATGCGCGCCGCGCTCGTCGACGCGCTCGGGCCCGACTGCCATCTGTGCGGCCGCTACCCCGGAGCGATGGTCGACCATGATCACGAGACCGGGCTGGTGCGTGGTCTGCTGTGCGGCTTGTGCAACCGTGTCCTGGAGGAGTGCCCGCACGTCTCCGGCTGCCCGCGGGCCGACTACCAGCTTGCGCCGCCCGCTGCCGGTCTGGGGCTGGTGTATCCGCTCAGTGACGAGTGGCGTCCACGGGACTTCACCCGCCGACGGGTGATCGAGCAGCTCGGCTTCGACCCCTTCGAAGGACTGCCCACCCGGCGCATGCCACGGTAAGGACCCGCCCCGGCGTCTGGTCTGTCTCGGCTGCGGACTGTCTCGGGTGTGGAACGATCGTGTTGCCGAGACGAGCTCGTGCGTGCGTCAGCCGGATCCACGCCGCGCTGGTTGCCGCCGTGACGGGCTACAGCGTCCGACGGCACTCGGATTTGATCTCTGCGGTGAAGGGCTCCCGCTCGCCCCTTGAGCGCCAGCGTGGGTTTCCGGGGACGTGTCGCTTCTCGCCGATGCATGTCACCTGGCGACGGCGCTGAGGTGCCGTCGCCAGTGCCTTGTGGCGGTCTTTCTGCCCCGTGAGCAGGCCATGCCGCCGGGGCAGCGGTAGAGGTCAGCGGCGCGGACTGTGCCGTGACGCGACGTGGCGGGCGAAGACGGTGAACATGTCGCTGCGCTTGGGACCGCTGGTTCCGCGTACGGCCACGAGGAAGCCAGTCAGGAGGACGAGCGGGCGGGCGTGGACGGCGACGGCGGCGAGGAGCGCGAGGTAGGGCGCGAAGTCGGACGCGCTCAGCACGGTGTCGAGCATGGGCAGTTGAGGTCCTTCCGTCGGGCGGTGCTGTCACCTGATGACCTCATGCCGGGAACTCGTTGCGCAGGGGCAGATCGCGGGGTTGTATGTGGGGCGTGCCCCGTACCCCGCCCTCGGGCGCTGACGCCGAGCTCATCAGGACTCTGGCCGAGCGGGGTGTGCGCGTGTCCGTCTACCAGTTGGAGCGGTGGCGGGCGGCTGGGCATCTGCCTCGGCATCCCCGGCGGGGGCTGGGCCGGGGGCGCGGTACGCGCGCCGAGTTGCTGCCAGCCATCGTGGAGCGGGCCGAGTTGTTAGCCCGCTCCGCCCGGCAGGGCCGCGCACTGAAGACCGTGGTGACTACCGGTTTGGATCGGGCGATGCGCGAGGACTCACCGGCCGCGTTGCGCATGGTGATCATCGAGCATCTGCAGCACCGCGTCGACGTGTTCGGGGACGTCCCGCAGACCCTGTCGGGGGTGGACTTGAGCGAGGAGGCGTGGGACGAGCAGGCGGAGGCGGTGCTGCAGGCGGCTGCGGAGCGCGCGCGCCGCTCGCAGCCGCCGCCCCCGAGGCACAACCTTCTCCGGGAGCTGGCGCAGCAACGGGGCCTGGAGGTGGAGGGCGTGGCTCGGATGCCTCAGTGGCGGGAGGTGCGGCCTCTGGTGGCTGTGATTTCGCGGGTGTCCGCCGGCGGGCCCGGCGCGGTGGGCCTGGAAGAGATCGCCGAGGCCGTGGGTGCGAGCCTGAGCCTGCCGGACTCTCTCATCGAGGAGATGAAGATGACATTCGCGGCTCGGGAGCTTGAGCAGCTGGGCCGCGGGGAGACGCCTCACCTTCTGAGCAGCCACCTTGCCGGAGATCAGGCGCTGGTCGCCGCGGTGGAGAGTGCGGACGATGAGGCGCTGATGCGTGCCGCGGCCGCCGTGATGCTCACGACGCAGTATCAGGTGCTGGCTCTCCTGTGCAGCTTTGCCGCGTTGCAGGTGGCTCCCGAGATGCCACTGCGCATAGAGCCCGAGGGTGTGGTGCGCATGCTGCGACACCCTGTCTGGATCGGCTGGGGTCAGACCATCTCGCGAACCACCGCTGCCCGGGAGGAGTCGCTGGCCATCCTCATCGCTGAGGCACTCGATCCCCGGCGGCCCGGGAACACGGACGCGCTGGAGGCCTATCTGCGGTTCTTGCGCCTCGAGCTCGGCCTGGCCGATGAAGACGTCCTCAGTGCTGCCTTCGCCGGTGCCCGCGGTGTAGTCGGACGGTGACCGTCCCGGCCTGCCGGACGGGCCCGCGCCAGACACGAGGGGTTGGTACGTGCCATCCTCCGGCATGCAGTCGGCTGGTCGCCGAGCGGGCCATGGCAGTCCGCTGGACCGGCCAGGGGCGGGATGTGCCCCGCCTGTTCAGGAGCGCCGTGGTCGACGGTGTAGTGCGGGACCGCCTGCGGGTTAGGGCTGGCCGGCACACGGCATCCGCCAGTCGGGCTACAGTGTGCGCATGAACAATGACCCTCTGCATGCTGGAGTCGGCGATGACGCCGTGTTCCAGCAGTTGATGCAGCGGGCCTTCGACGAGGACATGCGGCAGGTCCGCCCCCCGGTGGACGCGCGGGCGACCCGCTCGGATCTCGTCATGTGGTGTTCTTCCGGCTCCGGCAAGAGCGTGGTGTACCTCCTGCAGGCCAAGTGGCGTGCCGAGACTGAGCTGAACCGGATCCGTGGCGAACTCGACCGGCTGAAGGCCATGGCGGTGCCGGAGGCCGTCGGCGAATCGATCTCACCGGCTCACCCCTTCTCGGCCGCGAAGGTGGCCTCGCAGCTCAGGCGGAACCTCGGTCTCGCAGTCCGCGTGCATGCCCTGCGCGAGCAGGCTGCCGCGATCGAGGCGCTGCTGGAGCTCCTGCGCTGCGCTCTCGAGCAGCTCCTGGACGGCGCCCGGTACCCGCGTCGGGAGCGGGTTGTGCGCACGGCGGCCTCGCCGTGCGGGGTGATCAGGCTGACGACGCCCCGGGTACCGCGAGCGCCGGGTCCTGTCCGGCTTCTGCACCGGACCGAGCCCACCGCAGGCGCTGCGGCCGCGTGACCTTGCGAAGGCAGGGGGCGGCGCGCTGAGCGCCCGCTCTTCCTACACGAGGTCGTCTTGTTCTTCACTGTCTTGCACTCTCCCGCGTCTTTGCTCCTCCTCGCGGGTGTCTTCTTGTTCTTTGCGCCGCCCGCACTGTCCTGGTGGAGGGGCAAGGTGCGGGCCGGCTCCGAGTGGGTGCGTGCCCGTCTGCGGGCGCGGGCCGCGCGGCTGCAGACGCGGGTGCGCGTCTGGCTGCTCGGCGGGCGCCCGGAAGCCTCTGACGAGGACGAGGACGTCCGCGGAGGCTGTGACGGGGGCTGAGGCCGTCGCGTCCAGGGCGCCGTCGTCGCGGCCCGGGTAGCGGGTCTGGGGGGCATGCCGGTGTGCCGGCGGTGGCCGACGCTGTGGCGGGCATCGGCGGGCAGGAGGTGCGGCGCCACCGGGATGCCGGGGTGACGGACGTGGTGTTCTCGGGGAGAAAGATCGCCGGGGACACCCCCGGCGCCCTGCCCGGGAAGTCCTCGGCGGGTTCGGCCGGTTGAGCAAAGGCCCGTCCCGGGTGGTGCGGGGCCGGGTGTCACGTGAACGGGCGGCAGGTCGGTGTCGGAGGCGGGGTTTACGGTGCACCCCGTGGACGTTGCTGATCTCGACTACCGGGCCCGGACGCTTCAGGGCTGCATTCCCCCGCACCTGGTCTCCCGGCTGCTCGAACTCGGTCATGACGAGGAGGTGGCGCGCCAGGCCGGCCGCGGGGAGTGGTTCTGTGCGCGCGAGCGAGCACGGCTGCTGGGAGCGCTGGACCGGCAGGCGCAGGCGTGGGACGTGCTGGCCCCGTATGTCGCGACGGGGTGGTGGACGGCGGCTGAGACCGCGGCCGGGCTGCTGGAGGGGTGGGGAAGGGCGGAGGAGGCGATGGCGCTGGTCCGTCCGCATGGGGAGGCGGGTGACCGGTCGGCGCTGGTCTTCTTCGCGCGGCTGCTCGCCCGGCACGGTCGGGCCGATGAGGCTTTTACTCTGGTCCGCCCGTATCTGAAGGACTGGTGGGCGGCCGCTGCCCTGGTCGATGTGGCCCAGAGCGCGGGCCGGGACGAGAAGGCCGCCGCGCTGCTGGCTGCCCGTATCGAGGCGGGACGCCGCTGCGGCACCCCGTCGTGCCACCGGCACGGCGTCGAACCGTCCAATGCGGTCGCCCTGCTCGCCGCGATCCGCGAGCGCCAGGGCCGCATCGATGACGCGGTCGCGCTGCTGCACACCCGGGATGTCACCTCGGTCAACGGCCGTGACGAGCTGGCCGACCTGCTGGCCCGGCACGACCGCATCGAGGACTTGAGGGCATACGCACGGACCGAGTACCACGGGCATGCCGCGCAACGGCTCGCGGAGGTGCTGGAGGAGCGCGGTGACGTGGAAGGCGCCATCGCCGTGTACCAGCAGCCGGGAGACTCGCCGGCCCGCCGGTGCGACGGAGCGGTGCGGCTCGCACAGCTCCTTGTGCGGCACGGCCGTGCCGGCGAGGCGATCGCGGTGATGCGCGCGCTCGCCGACTCGCCCGAAGGCGGGCAGGACTGGATCGTCGACCAGCTGTGCACCTTGTACGCCGACCAGGGCCGCGCCCGGGACGGTCTGGTGTACCTCGATGCTCTCAAGGAGCGCCGCGGTGAAGAGGACTGGGACTTCTTCCGGATGCGGCTGCCTCTGCTCGTCGCGTGCGGCCTGCGCGAGGAGGCGATCGAGCAGGTGCGCGCCCACCCCGAGGGCGGCACCTGGTATGCGGCCTGGTCTTTGGCCGGGTTGCTGGCCGATGCCGGACGCCTCGAGGAGGCTGTCGCCGTCCTCGTACCGCACCTGCCTGCCAGCTCCGGCGTCCTGGCCTGGCATCTGATCGACCTGGGCCGGATCGAGGAAGCAGTGGACGTGCTTCAGCGCGATCCCGCACCGGTCGAACCGCCGTGGACCGGCGAGCCTGACAACGGGCCCCCGTTTTGACGACGGTCCGTGGGCCGGTGAGCTGTCCAGCGGGAGCCACCGAGCCGGCCATGGGCACCGGCCGGCGACGGGCGTTGGGTCCGTACTCGGCTGTCAGGTTGTCCGCGGTTCCCTGGTGGCCGCAGGAGAACTTCGGCAGCCGGCGTCGCCGTTCGTGTGGGCCATCGTTCCCGCGCGGGGTGCTGCAGGTGGGTGCGTCCGGCGTGGGCGGGGCCGGGGCCTGGGGGTTCACTGTGCTGAAGCATGATGTGTTTGCCATCTTTGGCCGGCCGTGGACGGGGGTGGAGGTCCCAACGCCGGTGCGCACGCGACTGTGCCGAAAATTTTTCCGAGTGGATGTGACATTTCCACTTCGCCGCCCAATTTTCGCGGCATCCGCATCGCGGAACGGAGCCGAACTTTACATCCGAGTATTTCGCCGAACTTTTTCGGGGCTCTCAGATTCACGGCGGACGCGGAGCGAATTGTCATCGACATTTCCGCGATGTCATTTCGGGAGCATTTACGTCGTGCGGATTCACCGTTGGTGATACGGTGACGCAGTCGCTCCTCATGACAATGCGGGGCTCGCGCCGTTGCTTTTGCCGGCCGACACGAGCCCCGCACTTCGATGGTGCGACGAGGTGGGCCCGCCCTCCGGGGCGGGCCCGCCGCTGCTTCTGCGGGGCTAGCGATACCACTGGCCTAGGCGCAGTGCGTTGTAGGCCAGGTAGCACGCCGCTCCCGCGAGCTTCACCACGTCGGTGAAGCGCTGCAGTAGCGTCCTCGGCGGCACCGGGTCCTTCTCGGACCCCGTACCGGTCTTGCCCATCTTTACTCACCCCCTCTCGAACGGTTATGCGCACGCTGGATGTGCGTGCGCGTCATTAAGGGGCGCACCGAACGTTACACGAAAAGGGCTTGAAGGCGCGCCTTTCCGTGAACGACCGGCTGGGGAAGGCTGTTGTAGTGGAATGGCATGCGTCGCATTGGAGAGAGCGGACAGAGGGCCGGAAAGGGCGCTGCTGTCTGCTGCAGCGGCGCTGTTTAGGCGGGGCCCGGAAAGGGTGGGGCTAAAGAATCCGCAGGTGATGTCCGGTGGTGGCGGGCGGGGTTGCCGACTCCCGCGGCGGGCAGCGGCGCCTGCTGGGCGGGGGTGGGGCGGTTGCGGCGCGGAGGGCTGTTCATCCGTGCGGGTGCTTCTTGCGACGTCAGTTCGACAGGCGGCCTTTCTCCCGTGCAGCTCGCGGCGGGCCGGGACGCAGGCCGCCCGGGGTGCCGTGGCCGCGGCGGGCGTGCGCGCGCCGGTTGGCCGACGAGTTCTCACAGCCCGCCTGCACGCGTGCGGGGCGCCGGGGCCGAAGGTGGCACCGGCCCTCCGGCGGTAGGCCGGGGGGCCGTGGTGCCGGGATGGCCGCGGCCTGCGTGCCGAGGGGCGGGGGGAGCGGTTTCGCTGGGGGCGGTTCAGGCGCTGACGGGTGCGCGGCCGATCGCCCGCAGCAGGTCAAGCTGGTCCGCGGCGAGGCTGTCTCCGGGGTTGCGCAGCCACTGCCGGTAGGTGCGGGTGTCTCCGGGCTGGGCGAGGTCCTCGCCGCGGTCGTAGCGTGCCCTGGCCTGCTGGTAGTGGCGCTGCCAGGGCAGCGGCCACGGCGGGTTCCACCAGGGGTCGATCTCGAAGAGGGCGTCCAGGAGTTCGGTGAACCCTTTTTGGTCCTCGCTGTCGGCGGCTGCCTGCTGTTCCAGCCGGGCGGCGCGCTGGCGCAGGTTGGCCAGGTCGCGGCCGAACTTGCGGCCGTCGGGGGTGGTGTAGCCGGAGGAGACGGCGAGTCCGCCGTGTTCCCGGGCGCACTCGCGGGCGTAGGCGATCAGCATCTGCCGGTTCTCGCTGCGGGGCTCCCAGACCATGCCGGCCTCGTCGAGGAAGCCGATCTGCCAGTCCTTGAGGTCGCCGTTGCGGCGGGCGGCCCGCTGGGCGTCGAGCCAGGCGGGCAGTTCAAGAAAGCGGGGGTCGGTGCCCTGGCCGGGCAGGGTGCGCGGCGGGGACAGGTGGCCGTGCTCGTTGAAGAAGTCGGCGGCGGCGGCTGCGCCGATCGCCCAGTCGGCGGTGATGCCGGAGGGCCGGGTGACGTGGAGCCGGATGACCTGGGCGACTTCGCGGGGGGTCAGAACGACGCCGTCGGGGCCGACGATCTCCGGGGTGCCGGGCCTGTCGCCGAAGGGCGGCGTCGGCGACTGCTGCTGCGGCAGGTCCACGACCGGTCCGGCGTGCTCCTCCTCGCCCGTGCTCCCGCCGGCCGGGGTGTTCGCGGCCGGCGGGGCGGGCCGCGGCTCGGCGAGCTGGGTGGTGGGCAGCCGGTCGCTGATGCGGCGGTCGTGGGCGCGCAGGGCGAGCAGGATGTCGTAGAGGGGCTTGTAGTAGCGGTAGTTGAGCAGGTCGCCCGGGTCCTCGCCGGGCGCGAGGTAGAGGGGGACCAGGAGGGTGGCCTTGGAGCCGTCGGGGCGGGGGCGCAGGGCGCGGCCGAGGGCCTGGACGATGCCGACGACGTCGGTGCGGGGGGCGGCGAAGCAGACGTCGACGGAGGTGGAGTCCCAGCCTTCGCCGAGGATGCGGACGTTGGAGACGAGTGTGAGGGCGCTGGGGCGGCCGTCGTCTGTGAGCGGCTGGGGGTGGTTGAGGTTGTCGAGGATGGCCACGCGGTCGGGGTGGTCCATGTGGACGGTGTCGGCGCGCAGGGTGGCGGGGACGAGGGGGACTTCCGCTTCGTCGTGCGGTCCGGGGGCCGTCTCGCTGTTCAGGGCGGCGGCGGTCTGGAGGAAGGTGTCGGTGAGGGCCTGGGCGTCTTTGACGCGCTGGTGGAAGCTGATCCACTTGCTGGCGCCGGTGCCGGGGTAGCGGGCGGCGGTCTTCAGCAGTGCGGTGGACAGGCTGACCAGTGCGGGGGTGTCCTGGAAGGTGGCGTTGCGGGTGCGGCGCAGCTCGTGCTGCAGGCCGGGGTGTTCGACGACCATCATGACGATGCGGTAGTCGCACACCAGGCCGGCGGTGATGGCTTCGCTCAGTTCCATCCGGTAGACGACGGGGCCGTAGATGTCGGGGTCGTCCATGGATACGGCCAGGCTCGGGCCGCCGGTGCCGGGGCGGAGGGTTTCGGCGTAGGCGGGGTCGCTCTCCCAGATGCGGGGGGTGGCGGTGTAGTAGAGGCGGCGGCGGGCGGGGACCTTGTCGTCGTCGTGGACGGCGGCCCAGGCCTTGTTGATGCTGCCCGAGGTGCGGTGGGCTTCGTCGGCGATCAGCAGGTCCCAGGAGGGCAGGGCGCGGGCGGCGTGCGCGGCGAGCAGGGCGCCTTGCGTGTCGTCGCCGTCGGCGAGGGAGGCGTAGGTGGCGAAGACGGTGTAGTGGTCGAGGCTGTTCAGGAGGGCGGCGAGTTCGGCCGGGTCGGTGGTCTGGGGGATGCCGAGGGCGTCGAGGTCGGCGCGGGGACTGCACACGGCGAGCAGGTGCCCGTGGTGGTCGTTCTGTTCCTTCCACACCTGCGCGCTCTGGGCGAGCAGATCGAGGGTGGGGACCATGACGACGGTGCGACGGACATGGCCGCTGTGGGCGAGGTGTTCGGCGGTGCGGGCGGCCACCAGGCCCTTGCCGCAGCCGCAGGGCATCACGATCGTGGCGCGGCCGCCGCCGGCGACGGCGGTGACGCTCGCGTTGAGGGCGGTGCGCTGGTCACGGCGCAGGGTGTGACGGGCGGGGCGGCGTGTCATGGGGTGGTGGTCCTCGAGGAGAGGGGGCGGGCGGGTCAGAGCTCGAATTTGATGGCGACGAGACCGCGTACGGTGACGTCCATGCCGGTGCCGCGCAGGCCGAAGTAGGCCTCGGCGACGGCCTGTCCGGCGATGTCCAGGGCGCCTTTCTCGTCGCCTGCGTCCCGGGCGGTCAGCAGTCGTGCGGTCTCTTCGGGGGTGAGGTCTTCGTCCAGGCGGCGCTCGCGGCCGTCGTCGCTGCTGCCCGCGGAGGGGCTGTAGAAGGTGAAGGTGGCGGTCAGGTAGGCGCGCAGGCCGCGGCGGCGCATCTCATCGTCGGCTCTGCGGGCCAGGCGGGAGCGGAAGCGGGCGGCGACCGCGCTCTGGAGGCGGGCGGCGAAGTCGGCGGGCGGGTTGCGGCGCTGGCCGCGCAGGTAGCGGCGCACCGTCTCGGGGTGGACGCCGAGCAGGGCGGCGACGCGGGCGGTGCTGCGGCCCAGGCGGCGGTGGAGGAAGGCGATCTGGGCGCGGGGGCTCTTGGGCATGCCGCGCTGAGGGGCCGCGGCGAGGCGGTCCCGCTCGAGGTGGTGGACTTCCCACAGGGCGTCCAGTACGGGGGTGGTGGTCATCACTTGCCGTCCAGGGCGCTGTCGGTGCGGCCGTCCTTGGCACGGCTCGCCGGGTTCTTGTTGAGGGCGGTCACTTGCAGGTACCAGTCCATGGACTGCACGCCTTCCAGCTTCACGTGGCCCGGGTTGGGGCCGACGGCGAAGCCGCCCTTGTGGCCGGTCAGCCACAGGATGTCCGAGACCGGAGAAGCGAACAGGACGGCGTCGGTGTTGACGGCCATGGGGCGGGCGCCGGTGGCCTTGAACGTGTTGATGATCTTGCGGTTCATGACGGCGCGGTAGCGGGCGAGGATCGCGGCCCGGTGGTCGGGGCGCCAGTCCGGGCGGTCCAGGGTCTTCCAGCGGGCGTGCTGGCCGGCGGCCCGGCGGCCGTAGTCCTGCGGGCCCTGCTGGTACTTGCCGATCGCGCCCTTGACGGTCTGCTTGATCGCTTTGAGGACCAGCAGGTCGGTGGCGTGCGTGGCGCGGAAGTCGGGGTCGTCCATCCGTGCCATGGCCTCGAGGAACTCGCGGGGTGACAGCGGGCTGCCGTCGTCGTGGGTGACCGCGCCCAAGGCGGTCATGGTCTGCAGGTAGCCGTCGTTGATGTGCTCGTACCAGGACTTGAGGTAGGGGCCCGCGCCGAAGGCGGGGACCGGTCCGGCCTCGCGGCGCCGCTCGTCGTAGCGGTCGGGGTGGGGGGAGATGCCCAGCGCCTTGGCCTGGTCCGCGGTGGGCCGCACGTAGGCTTCCATCGGCTGGGGGGTGTGGCCGAGTTCGACGGCCAGGGCCACGGTGTGGGTCTGGTACCAGCCCGGTCCCCTCGGGCGGGTGCCGTCCGGGGTGAACGGGCTGGGCAGCAGGGGGTCGGTGGCGACACCGGAGAGGTCCGTCAGCCAGGCACCGGGGAGCTTCTTGTCGAAGGCGGCCTGCGGCAGGTGGTAGGGCGCGCAGGTGCCCATGGGGGTGCCGTTGCAGGCCGCGAAGAAGGCCATCATGGTGTCCAGGCACACGACGTAGGGCAGGGCGCGCTCCTCCTCGGTGGGCAGCCGCCACCATTGCAGCGCCTCTTCCTGCAGGAACTGGGCCGGGTCCTTGGGATCGCGGCCGGCGGCCAGCGGATGGTCCTTGGTCGCCTCCGGAGGCGCCGGGTCCACGGCGAGGTGGAGAGAGCCCTCGAGCCACTTGGAGCGGACCTTCTTGGTCTTCTCGTCGCGCCAGGCGCGGGTGGCCGGGCGCAGCGCGCTCATCAGTTCCTGTCCCGTCGCGGCCGTGGAGCTGACCGGCGTCATGATGCGCTCGCTGTAGAGGCGTAGGAAGTCGACCACTTCAGCCGTCGTGGAGAGGGGCAGCCTGGTCTCCTTGTCGATGGGCAGCGGCCAGCCGCCGCTGGTCAGCGCGCCCCAGGGCAGGACGGCCAGCTGGACCGAGCGGCGGCCGCGCTCGACTCGCTGGAAGATGCGGACCCAGGCGGAGAACCAGGGCTTGTTCCCGCGCTGGGGGATCTCCCAGCCGTGAGCGGTCAGGTCGGCGATGATCGGGTGGTCGACGGGCAGGGCGCGGTCCTCGCCGGTGCGCTCGGGCAGCCCCAGCGCGTGCGCGGCCTCGGCGGTCAGGACGATCAGCGGGTCGCTGTCACGGCCGCTGGGGTGCAGGCGGGGTGTGCCGAAGGGACGGTCGGCGGCCCAGGTCACCAGTTCCCGGATGGTGGTCGCCGGGCACGGGATCATTTTTCCGCTGGTGAGGTGCGCCCGGCGGCGGCCGTCGATGACCGCGAACGGCCCGTAGTCGAAGCCTTTCCCGCTCCGTTCGTCGTCGGGCACCGGCTCCATCTCGGATACCGGCTGTTCGTCGGCCGGGGCGATGTCCTGGGCGACGGATTCGTCTGCCGCCCAGGTAGCCGCGGCGGTGTCCGTGGCCGGTGCGCAGGCGGTGGCCGCAGCGGCTTCGGTGACGGCCGCCGACCAGGCGCCGGGCCGCCGCTGCTCCTGGTCGGGGCTTGCGGGCTGGTGGTCCGGCTGCTGGGCCTCCTGCGCGTCCTCATCCAGTGCCGCGGTGGGGCCGGGTGTGCCCGCAGCGTCCTGCGTGTCCGGGTGAGCCGGGGCGGAGTCGGCAACGGGGGGCGCTGTCTGGGCGAGCGGGCTGGTGTCCTCGCTCAGGAGCCGCTGGGCAATGTGGTCGGGAAGGGGCAGGAACCGTGCCCGGGGGATGTCGGGCTCCAGAGCCACCGACGTCAGGCGGCCCATCCCGCGTTCGATGACGTCGATCCGGGCCGCCTGGCCCATGCGCGTCAAAGTCAGGGTGACGTCGGCGTCCAGCGCGGCCAGCAGGTCAGCATCGTCGCTGTCGACGACCGCGAGTACCGGCACCTGGGTCTGACGCGCCAGATGTGCCAGATCGCGCGCAGCGCCCTTCAGTGCGGCTCCCGACAGCGGGAGACGCGCGTCCGCCGCGCGCTGCAGCCGGTCCACGACCACCAGCGTGAGCGGCTTGGACCAGCTGTCGTCCAGGGCCACCTCGCTGATCACGGCGGCGTCCAGCCCGGAACCGGCGTCGATGAACAACGTGTCCCCGTGCTCACGGACCGCCGCCTCGGCCAGCCGGGCGGCAGCCGCCTCCGGCTCGGGCAGCGTGCCCGCACGCCACTGGTGGTAGCTCACCCCCGCGTGAGAGGCCACCAGCCGGGCCACCACGTCCGCCTGCCCGGGACCGGAGGCGGCGTACAGGACGCTGCCCCGTTCCTCGACCAGTGCCGTCTGCCGCGCGGCGGCCACCGCGAGCAAACTGGCGCCCACACCGGGATTCCCCGCGATCAGCGTCAGCCGGCTGGCGCTGAGCCCGCGCACCACCGCATCCAAGGCGGGCAGCCCGAACGACAGTTGAGCAGCAGGGGACGGGGCGCTCAGGACGTCGCTCGCCGACACCAGCCGCCTGCGGCCGGACCCGGCCGCAGGCGATGCTTGCGTTTCGGCCTGGCCAGGACCCGGCAGCAGGACGGCGACATGATGGCCGTAGCGGGTCAGCACCTGCGGCACACCCCGGGCAGCGTCCCTCACCAACTCACCCAGCTTGGTCCGGGCCGCGCTCACCGGCGTCTCCACCACCGCAGGCCGCGCACCGGCCGCTGCCTCCAGCCGGTCGAGCGGAGCAAGAACCGCCGCCGCGCCGTCCTCATGCGTCAGCCTGACAACCGTGCCCTTCTTGGCCTCGGCCACCAACTCGGACCACTCACCGCGCGCCTTGTGCACGCCCACCGTCCGGCCGGCGCTCGGCCCGCGGGGTACATTCACTGTCTCAGCGGCAGCCATGCCGCCCCCTGTCAAGAGTTTCGTACCGCAGACGCTACCTGAATCGTAATGGACGTGAGGCGGAATGAAGCCAACTCCCATGTAGACAGGCCTGGATGAGGTATGAGTCAGGCTGATCCGTGATTTGTAATGGTGATGCTTTACAGGGCAACCTGGCACTCTCAGTGGGCACCGTGCGCGCAGGCCAGGCTCCAGCGCGGCACACGGCACCTCCCACACTGCAGACGCGCCCACCACCCCTGCGGAAGAACGGGCACCGCACTCCGAAGAGGAGTGTCTGCACGTGACGGGCTGTCCCAGGGCCGACTATCTGCTCGTGCCTCCGGCGGCTGAGCTGAACCTCATCTACCCAGCCGGCCGACAGTGGCGGCCCAGGGAAGTCACCCGTCAGCGGGTGATCGAGCAGCTCGGGTTCGATCCCTTCGATGGGCTGCACCCGCCTGCGTAGACGGACACGGCTGCTCGCCGGGTGTCAGCGTGCCTGGGCCCGGGCGTGGTAGTGCTCTTGCAGCTGGCGCAGCATGATGCGGCAGTACTCGGCAAGTGGCCGGTGCTGCTCCTCGTCGATGACCAGAGCGACGGTGTGGACGCCGTCGGCTCCCTGTATCGCGGCGCGGGGCTGGGAGGCGCGCAGGTTGGGCCAGTAGCGGCCGTGCGCGAAGCCAGAGGCCGCCCGCCAGGCGGCGCCCACCCTGGCCGCGGTGAGACCTGCCGTGGGGGCGGCGGCAAGCAGGATCTGGTGGGTCCTGGGTGCGGCGAGCGGGGCCAGGGCGAGGTGGTCGGCGATGGCGCGGATCTCGGCCCGGCCAGCGCCGTCCAGGAGCCACAGGCCGGTGGCGAAGTTCTCCAAGGCGCCGCGCAGTAGCGTCCAGGGGCTGGTGGGGTCGACCTCGCCTGCCACTGTCAGGCGGCGCAGCGCGTCGGCGTGCGCAAGGCCTGCGGTGTAGGAGGTGCGGATCAGGTGGGCGGCGGCGTACGGGCCCAGGGGTGCGTCGTCGGTGGCCAGGCTGCTGGCCGGGGCGGGAGCGGGCAGCGGCCGGTAGGCGCCGTCTGCGCGGGCCTGCTCGATCTCGCTGAAGAGGGGCAGGAGGTAGGCGCCGTTGAAGGCCTGCGTGCTCATGCCCGCCCACGGTAGAAGCCAAGCGGCCCTTGAGGTAACGGTTTTGGGCGCTGCGCACCGGTCAGAATGCACCCACGACGGACGAGGGTGCCGCCGGCCGCCTGCTGGGTTCGCCGCCTCACCCGTAGGAGACGATTCGCCAGACCATCCCGCTGACCTGGCCGTGCCTTCGGTGCCACGGACACCCCATTCGTGCCGGGCGCACTGCCGCCCGGCAGGAAGGCGGGTTGGGCTCGATGAGGTGCAGGCCCCGCACGCTTGCAGGGCGGGACGTGACCCGGAGCAGAGGGTGTGCTGTGGGTGCTGCATGGCCGGGGGCGGGGCATGCAGGGTCGTGGCGGGGAGCGAGACTATGCGGATGCCTCTGACTGGTGACGATTTCACCCTCTACACCCGGACCGCTGCCACCAGCAACAGTGAGGGCAGCGGGCGGTGGATTGCCTGCGACGAGTCCGGCAACGACGGCGAGCAGTTGCTGAACGGTCGCTATCTGATCTATGCGTCCGTGGCCGTTGATGATGCCGAAGCCGCCGACATTGTGCGTGAGCTGCGCCGAGAGGCCCGGATCCAGCAGTCGCCGGAGCTGAAGTTCAGGGCCTTCGCGGGGCGCTGGGCGAACCGCCGGGAAGTCCTGCGTCGGCTATGGGGGCCGGGCGGCGCCTTGGAGGGGCGGTGCGCGGCCTATGTGGTCGACAAGGAGTACGGCGCGGTCGCGAAGGTGGTGGACCTGCTCCTGGAGGAGTACGCGTGGGCGCAGGGGCGTGACCTCTACCAGGCTGGCGAGGCACGCCGGATCGCGCGGGTCCTGGCGCTGCAGGGGCGTCGCGCACTCAAGCAGGAGGGGTTCCACCGGCTGCTTGAGGCCTTCGTCGCCTTCGCTTCAGAGCGCGCGGTGAAGAACGGCGAAGCGGCTGCGATCGAGGCGTTCTATGACCGGCTGGAAGCCGCCTGGGCCGCCTCCACCCGCCGTGAGGTCACCGGCATCCTGTTCCGGCTGCGTGCCACCCGGCCACAGGGCGACGTCCTCCATGTCGACTCCGGCCCCTTCCCGCTGCTGGAGATGCTCGTGCCCTGCATCGCCGAGACGGCGGCACGGAAGCAATCGAAGATGTCGACACGCTGGGCGGGGGTGTGCTCGCCGTGGGTGAAGAACAGGGCCGGAGCGGCGTCCGGGGTCAGGTCGGGGTCGGTGCGGGCCAGCAGGCGCAGGGTGTGGGGGAGTTCGCGGGCGAAGCGGCGGGCGTCGGAGACCAGGTTGAAGTAGACCAGCACCTTCTGCAACCCGTGGTCGGTCATCGCCCGCAGCACCGCGAGGGTGCAGGGCGGTGGTGCGCAGCGCACCGTCCTGGTCCTCGCCGCCACCGTCGCCGCGGCCGTCGCTGGGGGTGGTGGGCAGGTTCAGGCGGCGGCGCAGGTCGGCGTCGGTGAGGGTGGGTACCACGATGCGGTAGTCCGCGGCACGGCCGTCGGCCACTGCCTGCGCCAGCGGGTACTCGAAGACCTTCTTGCCGTAGACGGCCTCGTTGTCCATGGAGTTGGCGAACGCGTCCACGCCCGGCTCCGGTTCCGGGGCGCGGCGTCGCGGGCGCGTGAGGTCGGCGGACTCGGCCAGTTCCGGGGCGGCGAAGATCCGCGGATGACGGTCATGTAGAGGCGGCGCTCCGCACGGATCCGCTGCGCGTCGTTGACGATCGCCCACTTTTTGTCCGCCCGGCCGGCGATCCGGTGCGCCTCGTCCATCACCGCCAGATCGAATGCCGGCACCTCGAACCCGTGCCCTGCGTTGCCTCGATCTTGTTCAGGGAGTCGTAGGTGCAGAGGACGGTGAGCGCGGGGATCTGGTCCTGCCCCTCCCCTACCACTGACATCAGCCCGCCCAACGCATGCTGGTTCGTCGTCGACATGACGCGGGCTGCGACCAGGTCGTCACGGCCACCCGCGTCCATGGACGAGACGATCACCATGTGCTCACTGTGGCCGTCCCGGCGCCAGGCCAGCGCCGTCTGCGCCGCCAGATCCAAGAGGGCACCACGAACAGCACCAGCCGCGCACCGAGCCCGTCCGCACCCGGACCGACACCAGCGTCTTACCGGTCCCCGTAGCCGACACGAACAGACCCCGGCTCCCCGGACGGTGCAGATGCCGTACCAGCCGATCGACTGCCTCCGCCTGGTCAGGGAACAACACGGGACGGCCAGCTGAGCGAGGGACGGCAGACTCGACCGGTGTGACCATGACCGACCTCATCGCGCAGCCTCTCCATCTTCAGGGGCATTCGGCCGTGCGCTGCAGCGCCCGACAAGCAGAGGTTTTGCGCCATCCGTTGTGTATGCGGGGATATTGACGATGTAGCAACAGGAGTCGCCTGTGGCGGATAGGTTCGGTCCCCTGGGAAGAGGGTGCGGGGGCGCCTGGCAGGTTATGGGGGGAGTTTGTCTGAGCAGGAGAGCGGCTTCGAGCAGGGTGATCTGTTCGATGGTGCCGCTGCTGGGGCTCGCGATGGCCGGTTGGACTTCGTGCGGCCTTTTGTTGCGCCGGTGGCATCGACGGCAGGTGCGGTCGCCGACGATCCTGTGTCGTTGCAACTGGCTGAGGCAATTCACGATGCGTTCGGAGATCTTGCCTCCGATCGGGGGCTGACCCGGTCGGAGATCGCGGCAGCGTGTGCTCCGGTGGCCTCGGGAGAGGCGTTCGATGCCCGGTTCCGGGTCTTTGTGGGGCTGGGGATGCTGGAGCAGGCCCGGGGCAAAGCCTACGAGGGGCGCTACGTCTTCAGTCCGACCAGCGGTGCGGCCTTGTTGGTCTTCGAACGGCTGGCGGAAGCCGGCGGTGTCGAGGAGATCATGACCCTGCTGGACCGTACACAGGTCGGTCTGGCACAGGGCTTGCTGAGTGAGGAGCAACTGGCCAACCGGCTGCGGCGGGTGCGGCGTGACCTGTCCATCACCACTGCGCATCTGCTGCGGCTGGTGCGGTCCAAGCCCATCGAGGAGCTGGTGGGTGAACGCCACCACCACCAGTCCAAGGCCGCGTTGCTGGACCATGCGAGGCAGTTGGTTAAAGCCATCAGCAGTCGCTTCCCACGGCTGAGAGCGTCGGGGACCCGGTTGATCGATGAGGCGCTTCGCTATTCGGCGGCCGTGGATGAGTTCTCCGACCGGTTGTTGCAACAGGTGCGAGCCCGGCGGGACTTCAGCATGCTGCTGCCGGAACAGTACCTGTCGGCGGCCTTGGGCGCACCGGTGGACGCCTTGGCGGAGGTCTTTGCCGCCACGGTGTTTGATCCCGCCAGCGTGGAGATCACCGCAGCACAGGTGCTCGTGGCCGCAGGGGAGCGGCGGCCGCCGGTCCCTCGGCGGCGGCCGGCGCGGCCGGCGCCGCTCCCGCCGGGCCCCGATCCGGTGGAAGCGGCGCGGGAGAAGGCCTTGCTGCTGCGCCGGCGGCGTTCGGCATCGATGAATTCGCTGGTCAGGGGCGGGCAGGAGGCTGACCTGACGGCGACGCTGGGGACGTTGCCATGGCGTGCGGCGATTGCCACGGTGGTGGACCTGCTGCAGGCGTCTGCGGACCCGGCGACGCCGTTCTTCGTGGAGATCGGCGAGGAGGTCCTCGTCGATCCGGCTGGGGCGGTCACCTATGCCAATCCGCTGTCCTTGTACCGGCTGCCTCAGGATGTGTCGGGTGCCGTGGGCGGAGACTCTTCGGCCGTGCAGGAGGGTCCGGTATGAACGAGGATGCCTATCTGCTGGCCCGGGCTCGGGCCGTACGGATCGTGCCGCTGGCGGCAGCGGGTGCGGCCGATGGGCTGTCGGTGCTGCGGCGGGCCGCCGATGGTGTGCAGCGGCGCCTCGTCGATGTGGAAGCGGTCGACGGCCCGGCGGTCATGGTGCGGTGGGCGCCGGACGTGGAGCCGGTCAGCGGTGTGGTGGGCGATCCGCTGACGCACCGGGAGGCAGCGCCGTCGCAATTGCTGACGCTGGGAGCTGCTGTGCGCCCGTGCTGGCCCGATCCCGAGCTAGCACTGTATCCGGGGGGCGCGGTGGCCGAGGAGGACGTGCTGGCGGCCTGCGTTCCGCCGGGGGACGGTCTGCTGCGGGAGGGCATGGCACTGATCGCCCAGACATCGGCGTATCGCAGCGCGCTGCGGGTCCTGCGTGCGTGCGGCTACCTGGCTGCCGACGCCGGGGACGGCATGGTGCGACTGGGGCCGGTGGTGGCTGCGTGGAGCGAGCGGGATGTCGATGAGTTGCGGCGCGGTTACGACCTGCTGCCCTGCCGGGTGGAGGAGGGCTAGGCATGGAAGTGCGGTATCTGGAGGCGCTGTCGGAGCAGCGCCGTGCAGAGGTGCGGGCAGCGGTGTGTGCGGTGGAGACCGCGCGGCTGCCGGTGCCCGCGGCGCGTTTTCGGGCGTTGGCGGAGGTGCCGCTGCGCAGGGTGGTCGAGGAGGTACTCGCCGCTTCGGGCCGGACGCTGCTCGGTGTAGGAGAGGGATTCCTGTCCGGCTACGACGACACGGTCAGAGCGCGGCTGGCCGATGAGGGTGTCGGTGTCCTGCCCCGTGAAGACCGTGCCGTGCTGACGCTGGTGCTGCTGTTCAGCGTCGCTGCCCCCCGCGCCGGCGGCAGCGTCCTGCCGCAGGCCCTGTGGACCCAGGGGGTGCCGGTGAGCAGGGAGCGGCTGAAGCAGTCCACGGTCCCCGACCGGGTTGTGGATGCCGCGCTGAGCCGTCTCACCGCAGCCGACCTGGTGCGGACAACAGGTTCGGGGATCGTGCTGGGCAGCCAGCTGCTGCGGCTGACGCCGGCGGCCCAGGCCGACCTGTTCGAGCATTTGGTGCTGCTGGCCGAGCCGCAGGGAGTCAGAGGGTGTTGTCTTTTCGATCTTGAGCGGTGGCGGTCGAACGCGGTTTCCCGGTCGGGTGATCTGGCCGTGGCCGGGGCATGAGGACGGGGCCTCCCGAACAGCTCGTGGGTGTCGAATCCATTGAGCAGCAGGAGGCCCCGGTGCCGCAGTCTTCCGTGTCGATGGCCGGGCAGTCCAACTCGGCTGCTCCATCGTGTGATTGCCTCGCGCACGTGTACGGCAACGCGGCCGACCAGCCTGAACGGCAGCGCCGGTACCCGACGGACATGACGGACGCGGAGTGGGCTGAGGTCCGGCCACTGCTGCCGGTGCCGGGCTGGATGCGCGGGCGGGGCGGCCGGCCGGAGGGGTATTGCCACCGTGCGATGCTCGATGCGATCCGCTATCTCGTGGACAACGGAATCAAGTGGCGGGCGATGCCGGTGGACTTCCCGCCGTGGGACCGGATTTACGCATTCTTCCGCCGCTGGCGCGACAACGCGCTGGTCAGGGAGTTCCACGACCGGCTGCGCGCCAAGGTCCGCGAGAAGCTGGGCAGGGATACGGAGCCCACGGCCGGGGTGATCGACTCGCAGTCCATCAAGGCGGATGCCGTCGTCGGTGCCGACAGCCGCGGCTACGACGGCGGCAAGCAGATCAACGGGCGCAAGCGGCACGTCGTGGTCGACACCCTCGGCCTGCTGCTGGGTGTGATGGTCACGGCCGCGGATGTCGGCGACCGAACCGCCGCGCAGGTCCTGCTGGCCCAGGTGGCCGCCGCGCACCACCGCCTCGCCCTTGTCTGGGCCGACGGCGGCTATACCGGCAGCCTCGTCGAGCACTGCCTGGCCGCCCTCGCACTCGTGCTGGCGATCGTCAAACGCAGCGACGACATGCGCGGCTTCGTGGTGCTGCCCAAGCGATGGATCGTCGAGCGTCTTTTCGCCCACCTCATGCGCAGCCGCCGCCTGGCCCGCGACTACGAGCGCCGCACCACCAGTGCCGAAGCGGTGGTCTACTGGTCGATGACCATGGTCATGAGCCGCCGCCTGGCCCGGCCACACCGCGGGTGGGCGTGAACCGGCCCGCACCCGGCTCGGCCAGCCAGCCGCGCGCGACCAGGCGTTTCGCCTTCGACCGCAAAGCCTCCACCCTCGCCGGCACCACGTCCATGCCGAACGCAGCGGCCATCTCCTGGCAGGTCACCTGCCCCTGCCCGAGCCGGGCCCGGTCGGCCGCCACCTGCAGAATGCGCTGGTAGTCCACCGACAACACCGACCAGGCCAGACCCTCACGCCACACGGGCACCTGCGACTTCGCCTTCGCCGCGTCCCGGACAGCCGCCTGCGCATCCGTGTCCCGCTGTTCCTGGGCGACCCCCACGGACACGGTGCCGCTTTCCGGAGTCAGCACGTCACCAACTCGCCTGCGGGCGATCACCCACTCCTGCCACTCCTGCTCGGCCACGGCCAACTCGGCCTGAATGCGGTCGGCCGCCTCCCGCAGCCCGTCAACGCGACGGCGAGCAGCGAGCTCGTGCTGTTCCAGCAGTCCAACAACCGACGGCATCCACGACCTCCCGGGCAGCGACAACCCAACACGCCACTACTCCCACGAGACCGCCGACCTACGCCCCACCAGCAGAAACACAGTCCTCAAGTCCGGAAAGACAACAACTTCTCATGGCCGAGTCGATCTGGCGGCGCCGGGCCCGCGTCGCCAGCCAGGAAGGACAGGAACGATGAACGGCACCTGGCACGAGCGCGGCACCGAGAAGCCGGACGAGGACGGGCAGGAGGGACTGCCCGAGCTCGTCGAGCACCGCGGCATCGTCGGTGACCGTCATCTGGTGGCGGTCCAGACGTTCGATATCGCCCGACTGACCACCCACGCGGTGCCGGTGGTGCCCGAGACATTCGTCGCCGTGTCCGGGATGGGCCCCAAGGACGACTCCAACGGCTCGGGCAAGACCTCGTTCCTCATCGCGGTCTCGCTGCTGCTGGCCGATCCCCAGTGGCGGTTGGAATCCAACCACGGGCGGGACGCCAGCGGAATCCTGTTCAAGCCCGACGCGGCCGGGGTGGACCGGGCCCAGCAGATTCCAGCCGCCTCGCACGGCTACGTGGTCGGCGTCTTCGCACACGACAGGCCCGACGCATCCGGCGGGCGCGAGGCACTCGCTGCGAGTGGCCCCCCGCAAGGGGCGCTGACGGTGTGGGTGCGCATCGCCGCGTCCGCCCCGTACGTCCAGGCCAACTGGACCGAAGGCATCCACGTGGCCGATGCGGCCGACGATGCCGAGCGGGCGGCGCAGGCAGACACTTTCTGGCAGGAGTTGGGCAGTGCGAGCAGGCTGTCGGCACACCGCATGGCCGACGCCCTCTACGGCAACGCACCGCGGTGCCTGACCTACCTCGACACGCCGCTGCGCCCGGCGGTTCCCTCGCTGCTGAGCCAGCAGATGACCGCGATGGAACCGCACGACATCGGAGAGGCCCTGATCGCCCTGTCCGGTATGACTCATCTGCTGGAGCAGGAGGCTGCCCGCCGCGGCAAGGCCCTCGAGCACGCTGCGCAGCTGGAGAAGGCGCGCGACGAGCACGCACTGGCCTTGGCGGACGAAGAGGCAGTACTGGAGGGCGTGCGGGCACGTGCTGCTGCCCGCACCGCGCTGGAGGAAGGACGCCATGCGTGGCGGCGCTATCTGGCTGCCTGCTACCTGGAGGCAGCCCAGGCCGACTGGAAACTGGCAGCGGACCTGGAGGACAAAGAGCAGCAGGTGGTGCAGGCGCAGGAACTACTCGACAGTGCCGAGGAGAAGCTGCGCGAGCTGACGGCGGCCACCGGACTGGCCGCGGCAGCGGCCGCCGCCCGCCAGGAGTGGGTGGACGCCAAGCAGGTCACCGAGCAGGCCGCCGCACAACGGACATCGGCGGCTACCCGGCGGGACGTCATCCGTCAGAGTATGGCCCCCCTTCGGCCGAGCGCGGGTGTATGGCGGGGATCGCCGGTCGCTGATGCCCGCAGCGCGCTGGAAGCCGCCAGAGACGTGCTGTATGCGGCGCGGCAGCAGAAGGCCGGCGCAGACAGCGCCCTGTCCCGGGCTCAGCGGCTGGAGGAAGCGGCCCGGCAGGGACGCAGCGGGGCCGCGGGCCAGGCCTTGGAGATCCTCGACGGCCACGGCGTCAGCGCCGCAGGGCTGATGGACCAGCTGCAGCTGGAGGAGTCGGTCCGTGCGCAGTGGGAGGCGCGTCTGTGGCCCTGGCGCGACGCCGTGGTGGTGCCGTGCGGGCAGGCAGAACGCGCCCGGGAGATTCTGCGCGGCCTGCCCGGCGCCCAGGTCGTCGCCGCCGACCCTGCCGACGGGACGGGCAGTGGCGGGGGTGCCCTGCCTCAGGGTGTGCGCAGTGGCAGGGCGCTGGCCGGGTTCTTCGGCACTTTGCAGGAGCGCACGACGGCTCTGGACGACCCGCCCGCGGCCTACGACGCAGGACTGTCGCTGGCGGTCGTCGGCGGCTTCCAGGCTCCGATCGCCGGACGGGATGCCCGCGTGGCCCAGGCCGTCGCGCACCGCCGCCGCTGCGAGGACGAGGTGTCTACGGCGGCTGAGGGCCTTGCCGCGGCTGAGTCCGAGTTCGAGGTCGCCGAGATCGAGCACAAGGCAGCCGTGGCGGCGCGGGATCTGGCCGCCCTGGAAGAGCAGGCCTCCGCCTTGGACGAAGCGATCGCCGAGGCCGACGACAAAACCACCGCCGCCCGGAGCGCAGAGGAGGAGCGCCACGACGCGTGGGAACAGGCCCAGAACGCACTGACGGCCCACGCCCAGGCGGTGACGACCGCGAAGCTCACCCGGGACGCGGCCGCCAAGACATACAAGGAGCGGGCCAAGGAGCACACAGCGCTGGGCAGAGCCCGTGCCGAGATCTCCTGCCCGCAGTGGCAGCGTCTGTGGGGCGCCCCCGCCGAGGAGGCAGCCGAACTCCTGGAGGCCACCGCCCCCGGCACACCGGTGCCCCGGCCCGGCCGCCTGCGGCGGAACGTCGAGGATCATCTGCGGAACGCGTACGAGCACTACGGCCTGCCGGCCGGCGCTGTAACCGGCGTCGTCGACGAGGACCTGCTCCTGGCGCAACGCCTGCGAGACGCCTTCGCGGAGGAGGAGGCGTCCGCGCTGCCGCGCACGGGCTTCGACGAGGTGGCCGCTCCCTTGCAGACCCGGCTGGACGGCCACTCCGGCAAGGATGCCGTCGAAGCCGCCCGGATCACCTCCGGCCGCTCCTTGCGCGAAGAGGCTTTGGCCAAGCTCACTCGTGCGGCGGAGCGCAGCGGGCACACTCTCCAGGCGCTGCAGGACATGATCGAACATCACGTCGAAGGGCTGTTCGCGCAGATCAGCGACGCTTTCAATGCGTTGGACCGGCAGCGGGGCGGTGACGGTGCGCGCCTGGACTACACCAGCGTGCGGCCCGAGGGCGCCAGGCCCTGGCGGTGGCAGGTGACGCCGCGCTGGAAACGCTCCCCGCGCGGCGCCTTCGTGCACTACCGGGAGAACGCCAACGGCGCCCAGGTGAAGGTGCATGCCATCCAGCTGGTCTTGGCCGCGGTGCTGGCCGACGCCGAGACCAGGGGGCGGGTGTTGATCCTGGACGAGCTCGGCAACAGCCTTGGCGAGGTCAACCGCAAGGACATGCTCGCTGCGCTGCGGGACGTGGCGCGCCGTCAGCACCTGACCATCCTGGGCACCTGCCAGGACAGTGTGCTGGTGGATGCCGCCGACGTGTGCGACGAACTGCTGTGGTTCGTCCACGCCTCCTCCTCCGACGCCTACAACCAGCCCACCCGTACCTGGGGACACGATTCCGACGGCCAGCGCGTGGAACTGACTGCTGACTGGATCACCGCAGGACGCTCCCATGCCTGAGCTCACCGTCCCTCTCCCCCGCCCCGCCCTGCTGGTCGGCGAAGCCCACGGCCGACGGGAAGTGCCCCTGCACGGACTTCCCTCTGGGGTCATCGCCGTCACCGTGCCCCGCACCCGAAAAGACGGCGACGACGTCCTCACCCGCGTGCCCGTGGACCGCAAACGGCGCGTCAACCCCGCCGTCGTCGACCTCGTCGCCTCCGATCCGGTACCCGCCTACGACCCGCCGGCCGGCCTGGCCGACCGTGACCTGGTCAAGGTCCTGACCACCCGGACCCGCAAGCGGTGGACCACCATCGAGGCCGACTTCGGCCAGGAACAGGCGTGGCGCACGACCGTGTCGCTGATCCGCTGCGGCGCCGTCGTCCTGCGCTGCAAGGTCGTGCAGACCACCGGATTCGCCCCCGACTCCTGGCGGCTGACCCCGTCCTGGGCATCGCTGAGGGAGGACAAGCTCGCCCAGTTGCGGGGCCACCCCGACCCCTCACGGCTGCACGCCGAACTGCTGCAGGTCATGGCAGGCATCCCCCAGCTGGCGAGCGAATACGCCCTGCTGGCCGCCACCGCCCCGGCCCGCACCCTGCAGGTCCCCGCGGGCAGCACCACCGGAACCGAGGACTGGCGGGTGTACGAGGTGGCCGTCAGGTCCGCCGCGGTGTGGTGGGCCGCCCAGTCCCGCCCGCAGCCGATGACCGCCAAGGTCCTGGCGGGCAAGAGCATGCGCGACACCAAGTACACGTGGACACCGGCACGTCGGCAGGCGTTCGCCAACCTCGTCGGCCGCCCTTTCGACCAGGCGGTGGAAGAGACCGACACCGAGCTGCGCATGCGCGGGCCCCTGCGCTGGCGCGTCGATACCGTCATCGCCGACGCCGCAGCCTGTCGCCCCTGGCTGGGCCTGCCCGCAGGCGGCCTGCGCAGCCTCGGGCTGATCGACTGCTCGGCGGTGGGCGTGCTCCTGGTCGAGAACGAGGACGCCTTCGCCCAGGTGTGCAGACTCCCCGACGTCGCAGACCAGTGGCTGTGTGTATGGGGCGCCGGCTACGCAACGCACGGCCTGGCCGCTTTCCTCAAGGCCATGGCACCGCTGCCGGTGGCCGCCTGGCAGGACCTGGACGCCCACGGCATCCAGATCATCGCCAACCTCACCGAACGCATCGGCCGGCCCATCACCCCCGTCGGCATGGACGTCGACCTGTACCGGCAGGGAACGAAGTACCGTCAGAAACCCGAAAAAAGGGAGGCGAACCGCAAACTCGCCGAGCGGCTCGCCGCCAGCGGACCGCTCTCCCTGCGCGCCCTGGCCGCCGCAATCGCCGCAAACGGCGGCGATGGTTGCGAACACGAAACGCTCTACCACGAAGTCCTGCCCACCCTGGCGCGCACACTGGATCAGATCATTGACGGACCTGCGCCGGACGTCCAGTCGCGATCCCACCCGCGCGCGTCCACTCCAGCCAGGTCATCGACCGGCCTCCCGTTATCGACTCGTTGATGCGGACGTCCTTGCGTCCACACCTCCTACACGCGCGGAGGGGGCGGAATCCGGATACTGTGAGCCAACTTTTTCCCCACGCAGCCGCCCTGTTGCCGCGCCAGACCCGAGCGACAGAAACGCCTTCAGCACGCGTTGGAATAAGAGGGGGACAGTGTGGTCGGGCCAGCGGGCGGTGTGCGCCTGCGAGTACCGCGTCCGAGGGCGGGCCGACGAGCCGGCCGCTGCTGTTCCGTCCGCTGGATTCGCCTATAACGCTGGCTCGACGCAGCGGTGCGCGCAGCGCAGCCGACTGTCAGCGGCTTGTCTCGAGGTCGTTGAGGACGGCGAGGACCGGGCCCCAGCACATGCCTACGGTGTCGCGGTCGGGTGTGACGCCTCGTTCTTGTTGTTGGCGCAAGTGGACGAAGTTGCGGTAGTCGCGGACGATCTTCATGAAGTCGTGGGCGTCCATCTGGATCCAGCCGCGGGAACGGGCGGTGTCGAGCAGCAGGGAGAAGCTGGTTCGTTCCGGAGGCACGCGCTTGCCGTTGGGAAGGACGAAGCCCTGCAGCAGGGTGGGGTCGCGGTGGGTGAGGACGTCCAGGAGCAGTGCTTCGGCGAAGCTGCCGATGCCGATGAGGGTGAGGCCGTAGGCGCCGTGTTGTTCGCAGATCTGGGTTTCGGTGACGCGTTCCATGAGCTGTTGGAGGAAGGCTTCGCTGCTGACGAGGGGGCGTATGCGGGCCTCGAGGTCGTCGGGGACGGTGAAGACGGTGGTGTGGCCGTCGGTGCCGGGTTGGCCCAGGACGGGGCGTCCGGAGACATAGGTGATGGTGAGTTGTTCGGCGGCGAGGTGGGTGTTGAGTGTCTGGCGGACGAGGTCGGCGGAGGCAAGGCCGTCGTCGTATTCGAGTGGGTCGCAAATGCGGCACAGCAGGCGGCTGACGGCGGCCGGGTCGTCGGTGCTGGTGAGGATGTCGGTGAGCCAGGGGATGCGTGGTGAGCCGTCGTATTCGGCGGGCTGGGGCCATCCGGCGCGTTGGAGGAGCTGGGTGAGCTGGTAGCCGCGGCGTTCGAAGGGGCCGTCGATGTCGACGATGAGGCGGGCGACGCGTTCGAGGGTGAGGGGGTCGAAGGGTTTCACTGCTGGGTCTCCCTGTCTGCCCTGTGCTGGGCTTGTTCGAAGGCGCGGGTGAGGCGTTCGACGATGACGCGGCCGCGTTTTTTGAAGCCGAGTTCGGTGATGGCCTGAGTGATGCGGGTGTCGCGGTCGAGTTGGAACCCGTCGCTCAGCAGCCAGGACGCCAGGGCCAGCAGGTCGGCGTCGGAGTAGTCGCCGATACGGTCCGCCGCGGGCAGGGCGGGGCGGGGGCGGCGGGCGGCCTGTGCCGGAGGCGGGGTTGCTGCCTGGCCGGGCGTGGGGGCGGGATCGGCGGGCGTTTCGTCGGCCTGTCGTACGGCGTCGCGCCAGGTGGCAAGGAGGCGGTCGAGTTCGGTGTGGGGGTTGGTGAACCAGTCGGCGGCCCAGATGCGGTGGAAGCGCCAGCCGAGTCGTTCCAGGTGCGCCTGGCGCAGGCGGTCGCGGTCTCGGGCGCTGGGAGCGCTGTGGTAGCGCTCGCCGTCGGTTTCGACGGCGAGGATCATTTGGCCGGGGCGTTCGGGGTGGCCGAGGGCGAAGTCGATGCGGTAGCCGGACACGCCCCACTGCGGTGTGACGGGGATGTTGGCGGCTTCGAGGGTGGCGAGGACCTGCTGTTCGAAGCCGTTGAGATTCCAGTCGGTGCGTGCGGTTCCGGTGCGCTGGAGGTCTCCTCCGTGCGAGCAGTACTCGAGGAAGGCGCGGAGCAGTTCGGGGCCGCGGTTGCGGGTGTTTTTGAGTTTGCCGGGGTCGAAGTCGTGGTGGGTGAAGGAGCTGACGACGGTCATGGTGTGGCGGGCGCGGGTGATGGCGACGTTCAGGCGGCGCTCTCCGCCGTCGTTGTTGAGCGGGCCGCAGGACGCGGCTGACGACGAGGGGCGACATGGCCCAGCACGGCTTGGCGGCCAGCAGCACGTCAGGGGCCTTCTCGACGAGTCTGCGCAGGGACAGGTGCCGGGACTTGCGGCGTGCCTGGGTGCGCACCAAGGTGTTCTGGTCGGGGTGGGCGTCGCGGGCCTTGCGGAGCCGGACGGCGACCTCGTAGCGGACACGGGCGGGGTTGCTGTTGCGGTGGGTGAGGTCGTTGCGGCGGAACTGGTCGACGATGTGGTCGTGTTCGAGGCGGGTGAAGGAGCGCAGGTAGGCGGAGCGCATGTGCGCCTCCTCCAGTACCGATGACCACCACAGGTAGTCGAAGGTGGCCACTGCCGTGTCGGGGTCGGCGTCTGTGTGTGCCAGCTCGTCGAGGAGGCGGCCGAGTCCGGCCGCTTCGAGGCGGTCGGTGAGCTGGTTGAGTTCGGGCATGCGCAGCAGGGTGTCGCGGTCACCGTCGAGGCGCTGAATGGTTTTGTCTACTTCGTCGGTGGGGGCGGTCTGCCAGCCGTCCCAGCGCACGCACAGGGCTATCGCCGCCAGGCGGTTTTGCAGATCGGTGAAGGCGGTCAGGGCGCGGGTGAGTCCGGGGACCGTCCAGGGGTTCGCGTTGGTGGTCACGGACAGCGCCTGCCAGCGGGTGTGCTGGTCGGCCGCCTGCAGGAGGGCGGCGTGCAGCGCGGGGCGTTCACGCAGGCCGTCCTTGGTCAGGCCACGCGCCTTTTTGATCAGTTTCCGGCGGTTCCACCAGCTGATGTTCCGGTCGTGCTCCTTGCGCCAGGCGCGGCTCGCGGTGGCGGCGATGAGATCGTCCAGTCCGGGGGCGAAGACGGCTGCTTCGAAGCGGGCCAGTGTCGCGGTGACGTCCTGGAGCAGGGTGAGCAGGGCCTGCCATCCTTGGAGGGCGTCGGCCGGGCGCAGGCCTGCGGTGTCCACCAGGAGGGCCAGGGTGCGGCGGGTGTCGCTCAGTGCGGTGCCGGTGAGCTGGTCGAGGCCGGCCACCACGGCGCGCAGTTCGTCCTCGGTGCGGGCCTGGGTGTGGGACCAGGGGGATTCGCCGCGGCGGATGGTCAGTCCTTTCTTGGCGACGAAGGTCCGCAGGTCCTGTTCGGTCTGGCGGTGGTGCTCGCCATGGAGGTGGCGTAGTGCGGGGCCGCGCAGCCGGAGGCGGGTGTGGTGGGCGGGCGGGCAGCCCATCAGGTGGGTGATCGCCTGGTGCGGGCTCACCTGCCAGGGGTCGAGCGGTTGGTGGAATTCTTGTATGTGGCGGAGGGTTTCTTCGCGGTAGTGGGCCAGGCCGGTGTGGAGGTCGGCCGGGCGGGGCGGAGCTTGCTGGCCTGCGCGCTCCAGGGCGTCGTGGAGTTGCTGGGCGATCTGGCGGCGGCTGAGTTTGTTGCCGTGGAGGTCGAAGACCAGTCCGTCCAGGTCCACGGTGGCGAGGCTGTCGGTGACGGCTTCGATCGCGGCGCGTTTCTCGGCGACGAAGAGGACGCGTTTGCCCTGGGCCGAGAAGGTGGCGATCAGGTTGGCGATGGTCTGGCTCTTGCCCGTTCCCGGCGGTCCTTCGATCACCAGGTGGGAGCCGGCCAGCGCGGTGCTGATGGCTTTTTGCTGGGAGGCGTCCGCGTCGAGAACGAGGTACTCCGAGTGGGGCGGGATGTCGTCGGCGCCGGCTGGAGCGCGGGTGCCGGTGTCCTCGGCCAGGGCACGGTTTGCTTCCCGGTCGCCGGCCAGTGCGGCGATGACCGGGTGGTCGGCCAGCAAGTCGGTGGCGTTGCGCAGGTCCTGGACCATGGGCAGCCGATCGAAGCTGAAGACGCCGGCCACGATGCGTTCTTCCAGTTCGGCCGTCAGGTTGCTGCGGACGAGAACGGCCTTGAGGATCTCGTAGGCGAGGGGGATGCGGTCGGCGGGGTCCGCGCATTCCTCCAGTGCGGTGGAGATCTTGTCGGCGAGGACTTCCGTGTCGCCGTCCATGCCGTACTGGCGGCTGAGCGCGTACAGCAGCACCGGGTTGATCTCCGCCTCGCCGGCCGTCTCGAGGACGAAGTCGTTCTCGGACGCGGTGCGCGGCTGGATGGTCAGAGGCTGCAGCAGCAGCGGGGCGCGCAGCGCCGGCACAGGGGTGCTGCCGCGCGTGGGCGGCGGGTCGACGCGCATCAGGCCAAGAGCCAGACGCCCGGCCTCGATGCCCTGCTCCTCATCCAGTTCCACCATCCTGCGGCGCAGGCCCCGTGCCCGAGTGCAGGCAGGACCATGGTCGGCGGCAGCGGGGAACAAGGCGGCCAGGCGGGTTTTGCGTCCTGCCAGGAGCGAGGTCAGGGCCTGCCCATTCGCGTCGGTCACATCCAGCGACGCGGTTTTGGTGTCCTTGAAGTGCAACAACGTGTTGTAGGGCCCGAAGTCGACCAGTGCATCGGCCCACTGCTGTGCCTCAGCGGCCACTTTCTCCCGACGGGCCTGCCTCGCGATGGCTTCCACGTGTCACCCCTTGGCTGGTTCGTCCGCCGAACCCGGCCCGCCGAGCGCCGGAGCCCGCCCCTGCAGGCGAACAGACCAACGTAGGAGGCAAAGACGCGTTGAAACAGGCGGAGTTGGAGCGCGCACAGGGCGCGAAAGAAGCACGCACGGCGCACTACGGGCGCCCGGAAGACACCGCTGCGCCGTCTGCCGGCTCCGGGAAGGAGTCAAGGAAGCGGCTGGAACGGGGCGGCGCGGGATCCGGTCGAGGCCGGCCGTCCGCCAGACAGACGACGTCCTGTTCAAGATCAAGCCTGCCACGGCCTCTTTCGCCCGAGCGGCTGTCGCACACTCAAGATCGTGCTCCTGCCTCATCCGTATTGTCTGGAGCGGCTGTGTCGTACTGGCGGCTGGTGTCGTGGATTCCCCTTCCGTGCGCGAGGGTCCAGTGCAGGTCTCCCGAGTCTGGGCAGGCCTGCCATGACGTGAGCAGCCCGGTTGCTGCCAGTTGATCAAGCAGCGTGGGGAGTTGCGCGAGCGGGACGCCACAGGCGCGCGCCATCTGGTCGAGCTCGCTCAGTCCGCTGCCGGTTTGCGGGTCGGCGTGCGCCGCAAGGTAGGCGCTCGCCAACTGCGGCATTGGTCCGGTTGCTCCTGCTGTCGGGGAGGAGCCGGCGCGCAGCGCCCAGTCCGCGGCACGCATCCGGTCGGGGCGGGCCGGGGCCTGGCCGAGCAGCGCGGCGTCCAGTAGTTCGGCAACGACCTCGTTGGCCGCGGTCGCGGGGATGATGCGCAGCCATCGTGCGTGCTCCAGCTCGCGCCACGGGTCCGGGAGGGCGTTGAGGCGGAGGCTGCGCAGCACGCCGTGGGGCAGCCGGACGTGCATTCTGATATCCACGCGAAGCGCGCACTGCAGCGCGAGCAGGCGCGCGGCGGCCGAAGTGCCCGGCGGGAGGGCGGCGGCCAGGTAGCTGAGGATTTCGCGTACCCGGGTCTGTTCGCCGGGCCCCTGGGGGCGCCGCCTGTACCGACGGGCGGTTGTGGGGTGCAGCGATGCGTGGGTGAGGACGGTGTCGGGCACTACGGCGGCCTGTGCTGTCGCTGCGGCACAGGCGCTGCAGGCGTCGGCGAGCCGCCATAGTCGTCCGCCCCTTTCGCGTGCGAGGAGGAGGCGGATGGGGCCAGCGCAGCCACGGTGGCGGGGGTGCCAGGGGCAGCCGCGTTCATGACATTGGCAGATCCGTAGATGCGGGGGACGAAGATCGCCGCGTGCGTGCCGTGCGAGGTGGGCGAGGGCGGCCGCGCGGGCGGAGGCTGCGGTGATCTGCCCGCTGCCGTGCGGGCATTGCCGGCATACGAGAGCAAGCCCGCCGGCGTGCGAGCGCAGTTCCACGGTCCAGGCGCGTGGTGTCGTCGGACATGCTGGGCGCAGCCTCATGGGCGCGTGTTCCTCCTTGTCACATCCGCGCCGGTCCCGTTCTTGGGTGGGGCGGCCGCTAACCGTAGTGCAGACCTCTGCCCTGTTGCGGGCGCCGTCACCTGGGAAAATAGGGCAGAGGTATGCACTGGCAGTGCAGGGGTCTGCACCGTCGGATGGACGGGTGACGATCTTGCCGCCCGATCCGGACCTCACGGCGCTGCGGTTCCAACTCGCGCGCCTGCGGGCCGCGCGCGGGTGGAGCTATGACGAGCTTGCCTCCCGCAGCGGCCTGGCCAGACGCACCGTCATCGAGATCGAGCAGGGCCGCACCATCGGCACGCTGAAGACCTGGCACGCCCTCGCCCACGCCCTGAACACCCCGCTCGACGAGCTCTTCAGCACCCTGTGCCGCGGGCACGACCTGCCCGGCCCGGCCCGGGACTGACCCCCCGCCCGGGCGCCGGTCGCAGATCACCCGAACCGGCGAGACCCTCTCGAACACGCAATCATGCATTCGCACTCCAGTCGCACCGTATGAGGCTGACCGGGCGATCCGGCAGAGCTGCTGCCGCGGACCCGGCGTGCTGGCTGACAGGTTCGCCCGCATGCGCTCCACACCTCCTCCCCCGACGCGGCGCTGGGACGGAAGCCCCCTCGCCCACCGCGTGCGCCGTTCCCTGCACGTATCCCCCGACGGCGTCAGCCGGCTGCTGCGCTGCGGCCAGGGCGACCGGTGCCGCGAGTGCGGCAACCGGATCGAGTGGTACCACCGCGGCGCTCAGCGGCCCGTCCGCCTCCATCCGCACGAACTTCCGGCCGCCAGGGTGCCCGCCGTGTGCCGCTGGCACGTCAGCTCCGGTGTCGCCTACCCCGGTGGAGACGGCAGCAGCTGGTGCCGCCTGCCGCACGCCGTCGTCTGTCCCGCCCGCGATACTCCCCCGACCCCGCCCGAGCTGACCGGGCTGCGCCGGTCGCTCGCCGTGAACACCCGCCGTCTGATCGACGCCGACGCCTTCACCCCTTGCCCGGCCTCCCCGGACAGCCCGGCACCCCAACGGAAGAACTCGGCAGCCTGCCGCCCGGCCCGCCCCGTCGTGCAACTGCTGTACGTGCGCTACCTCGCCGCCCGCCCGGTGGACGAGATCCAGTGCATCGCCCAGACCCGGCGCCGTCACCGCTGCACCAGCACCCTGCTCTCCCCCGGCGCCCCGGCCGGCACCTGGAGGCTGGTCCCGGCCACCGCGACGAGCGGGCAGCTGGCCCTGCCCTCCGCGGTCATGGCCATCTACGACCTCAGCAGCCTCCCGTACGCCGAGCAGCTGCGCTGGCGCGCCCAGCGCTGCCCGCAGCACGCCGCCATCCCCACGGCCGCCGACCTGGCGGTGGCCGACTGGGAGCCCTTCGACCCCCTGCGCCACCACGAGCACATCCACAACCGCCTTCCCACCCACACCCGACACCCAGACCCCACCGGCAGGGCCCATGAGGCAGCCCGCCCATGACGCCCTTCCACGCCCTCGAGCTCACCCTGCCCAGGCCCGCCACCCGAACCGAGTTCCGGCACGCCCGAGCATGCGTCCGGCCGGCCGCGAACGCGGCCGTACCCGGCTGATGACGGTGCAGAGCGCTCAGCCTGGGCGGTGCCCCGCACGTGCCGCGGCACCAACGGGGCACGCGACTGCCGATCGACATCCTGACCATGCACTACCCCAACCGGCGCGGCCGGGTTCTGCTCAACATCGCTCTCGGCTCCTTGAGCCGTTGCGGGCCTGGGCAGCGGCCGCAGGATGTGCTCAGCCGGTGTGTGGCGGCGGCCCTTGCCCAGCATGAGCAAGAATGCGCTCGGCGCCCGGAGAACCGGCTCGGGAGCCTGTCGCGCACCCCACTGTCGAGGAAGTCCTGGTCTACGCGGCCCGAATCCTGCACAGCCGGCATCACCGCTCATCCCGGCAGCGCCGTGAGCCCACCCCGGGCGCTGCAACTTGCCGGGATGGCAGCTAACACCGCAGACCTCACTCATCACTTCTTTCCCCCTTTCGATACTTTTCTTCTCTTTCGCGGAGTTCTTGTTGCACACGCCTACCGACGAACAGACGCACGCTGCCGACGTTTTCCGGGCCGGTCACCATCTCGTCCTGCAGGCCGGCGCCGGGACAGGGAAGACCAGCACGCTCGGCCTGCTCGCGGTCGGCACCCATCGCCGCGGCCGCTACCTCGCTTTCAACAAGAACATCGCGCAGGACGCCGCCGGCCGCTTCCCCCGCACGGTGCTGTGCAAGACCGCCCACGCCACAGCCTTCGCCGCCGTGGGTCACCGCTACACCCGCCGGCTCAACAGCCCCCGCCAGCCGGCGTGGAAGACCGGCCAGGCGCTCGGCATCACGCGTCCGGTCCGCATCGGTGATCACGAGATCAGGCCCCGCGTGCTCTCCCACACCGTGCTGCGCACCGTCACCCGCTACTGCCACTCCGCCGACCGCACTCTGACCCGCCACCACGTGCCGCGACTGCGCGGCCTGGACACACCCGGCGACCATGCCCAACTTGCCGACGAGGTCATGCCGTTCGCGACCAAGGCCTGGGCCGACCTGCACAACCCCGATCAGGGGGTGGTCCGTTTCGAGCACGACCACTACCTGAAAATGTGGGCCCTGACCGAGCCGAAGATCGAGGCGGACTTCCTCTTTCTCGACGAGGCCCAGGACACCAACCCGGTTCTGGAGGAGGTCTTCACCGCCCAGCGCGGCCATGCCCAGCTCGTCATGGTCGGCGACTCCGCGCAGGCCATCTACGGCTGGCGCGGGGCCCGGGACGTGATGACCGGCTTCGACGCCACTCCTCTCACACTGACCCGCTCCTTCCGCTTCGGCCCGCTGATCGCCGAAGAGGCCAACCGGTGGCTCACACTCGCCGACGCCCCCATCCGTCTGACCGGCACCGACACGATCGCGACCGAAATCGGCAGCCTCGACCGGCCGGACGCGGTGCTGTGCCGAACCAACATCGGCGCCATGGCCGAAGTCATGCGCCTGCTCTCCACCGGCCACCGCGTCGCGCTCACCCGAGGCGGCCAGCAGCTGGCCGCGCTCGCACTCGCGGCCCGCGACCTCAAGGACGGCCGCCGCACCTCCCACCCCGAGCTCGTGCTCTTCGCCGCCTGGGGCGAACTGCAGGACTACGCCGCCCACGACCCCGCAGGACGTGACCTTCAGCCCTTCGTCGACCTCGTCGACACCCACGGACCCGACGCCATCCTCGCCGCCGTCGACCAGCTCACCGACGAACAGCACGCCGACGTCACCGTCTCCACCGCCCACACCGCCAAGGGCCGCGAATGGCCCACCGTCAAGATCGCCGACGACTTCCCCCCGCCCAAGGACTCCGACCAGCACGGCGCCCAAGGCCAGCCCATTCCGGAACCCGTCAGCGACACCGACGCCCGCCTGGCCTACGTCGCCGTCACCCGCGCCCGCCACCAACTCGACCTCGGCGGCCTCTCCTGGATCAACACCCACCCCACCGCAGAGAGCGCGGGCTGAAGCCCGCGCAACGGGTAGCGTCATGGCCTGCGCAGGGGTTACGCCCGGCTCCCCGCCGAGCAGCAGGCCCACCGGCCAAAGGAGGTCACTATGACATTCACGTCTGCGGAGCGCGAGGCGATCGCCGCCCACTCCGCCGCTCTGGGCCTGTCCGCTGATGAGTACATCCGTCAGACGGCAGCCGACCGAGCCCTGTCCTGGCAGCGCGAGCGAAACCTTCCACGCGATGGCACAGCGACGCGGCTGCACCGCCGACGAGCTCGTGCAGCGCGGAACCCTCACCGACAACAGCCTCTAACCAGCCCGCGCCCATGGCCGCCGGGGCAAGCTGCCACGCGAGAGGTGCGGCTCGTCCGACAAGGCCACTGCCGGTGGCTGTCCCGCCTGTCCAGCCCGGTTCGCGTGCTCCGCCTTGCCCTCCGGCAGAAGGCACTGCTGACTGCCGCGCCCCGACCACACGCGTGAGATTCTCTATCGATGAAGCTGGCCTCGCAGGTCAGCAAGGGGTCATCCCCACGTGAGTGGGGGTCTCTCCACGGCCGCACTACCGGTGGCGTCACCACCTGTTTGTTCCCCACGCGGGTGGGGGTCCGCCCTCAACGAACGCGGCCAGCCGGCTGCTGAGCAGTAAGCGGGCGCCGGTCGAGCACGGCTTCGTGGACGTAGACGGGGCTCCGGGGCAACCGGACCGTGTGATGCGTTGGCTGGGCGGGCTGGTCCATGTTCGCCCCTCCGGGAGGGTGGGTGTGCCAGCCGCTCCCCCACGTTGAGGGTCACCGGGCGTTGGAGTATCGCTGGTGGCTGCCGGTGCCGCACCGCCAGCTCCGGTGGCGGTGCGTATGCGCCCAGACGCCGGGGCGGCGCTTCAGTCGGTGTGACGTTGGGTAGGGTCGAGGCGGCTGAGGACGGCGCGCACGAGGTCCCGGCTGTAAGGAGGGAGCGGTGTTGCCGCCTCGTGCGGCGTGGGCGGGTTCGTCGGCCCCGTGCTACCGGCCCCCTTCGTGGCGGGGCCGCCGTGCTGTTCCCGGAGCAGGTAGGTGATTTTGGCCCACTGGCGGAAGTTGCCGTGGCAGGCGACGTCGTCGATCCACAGCAGTTCGTCTGCGGGTACGTCCGCCCACAGAGGGTGGTACTCGGGGATGACGGTGAGGACTTCGGCCGGGGTGAGGGGCTTGTAGCGCTGCCAGACGAGGATGCGGGAGTCCAGCGCCGGACGGTTCTTGATCTTCTGATAGCAGGTCTCGGCGCCGACTAGGACGACGGCGAGGCGGGTGTCTTCGTCGTCCCAGAGCTCGCGGATGAATTCGAAGGCCCGGGTGTCCAGCCACTGCGCTTCGTCGACAACCAGGACGCGCGGGGTTTCCGACAGGGCTTCCTTGAGGATGGCTTCGCAGCGGGTGGTGTTGAGGGGCGCCTCGCCGGGCAGGTCGAGCTTTTTGTACAGGGCGGCGCGCAGGGCCTGGATTTTGGCGGAGCCGACTTTGATGCGCAGGGTGGCGTGGGGGGCGAGGTCGTCGAGGTGGCTGTTGACGGCGAAGGTCTTGCCCAGGCCGACGCCGCCGTGGACACACATGATGGCGCCTTTGCCGGCGTCGGCGTTGAGAGTGGTGACGAGGTTGGCGTAGGTCTCTGCGCTGGCCTGGGTCAGCATGGCGCGGGCGCCGGGTAGGCCCATGTAGTGGTAGTTGGGGCCAGTGGTCGGCTGGTTTTCGGGCGTGGTCGGGTGGGTCACTGGGTGTCCTGGGGTTTGGGGTCGGGCCGGGGCTTGGTCCAGCGGGCGGAGTCGGGCTGGGGCCGGTTGAGGAGGTCGGGCCGGGCCTCGGCGTGCAGGTGACCTTCCGGTGTCTGCAACTGGCGTAGCTGGGCGGCTGCCTGGCTGGCGGTGAGCCGGTTGAGGGGTTCGGGCGCGGCGGCGACGCTGGTGGCGGCGTAGCGAGGTGTGGCGTTTTTGCGTGCTCGGCGGGCTTTGGCGGCGTAGCGGTCGGCTTCACGTCGGCGGGCGTTGTGCAGTGCACGGGCTTGGCGGGGGCTCATTTCGTCGCTGCGGAAGGCGGGGCCGCGGTAGGTGAGGGTGTCGGCGTCGTAGAGCTCGACGCGGTGGTAGTGGTGGGGTTCGTGGCGCAGGCGGACCATCTCGCCGGCGCTTGAGTGGCCGTGCATCCAGTCGCCGACGTAGTAGGCGCTTTTCCAGCGGACGCCCTTGCTGGTGATCTTCCGGGGTGGGCCGGCGTCGGTGAGGGTGTAGGTGTGCAGGTCTGCGGGGTCGAGGGTGTCGATGGGGGTGAGGTCGGCGTGCCAGGCCTGGGCGGGGGTGCGCCGGTGGAGGCGGGCGATGGTGTGGTCGTTGTTCCACCAGTCCACCCAGTCGAGGACGATGGTGATGAAGGTTTCGTAGTCGAGGAGTTCGTGAAGGGCCCACAGGGGCTGGCCTCGGCGGTCGCGGCGGCTTCGGGGGGTGTGGGCGTAGCCGGGCAGTCCTTTGAACAGCATGTGCTTGGCGGCGCCGTTGATGGCTTCGACGGTGCCTTTGAGGTGGGGGCTGTAGGGCGGCAGGACGATCAGTTCGGTGCCGAACTTTTTGAACGCTTCGTCCACGCACTTGCCCAGGAAGTCGCGGCCGCGGTCGGTGCGGATCTTGCGGGGGATGCCGCCGAAGGGCCGGTGGTGATCAGTGCAGAGGATGGCGTCGCGGGCGGCGGCCAGGATGGCGTCCTGGCGGGGCTGGTGGGGGGTGATGGCCAGACCGCAGATGACGGCGGTTGTGTGGTCGATGAACCAGGTGATCCAGGGTTTGCGGCGGCGTCCGTCGATGTTGACGAAGACGCTGGCTTCGACGTGGTCGGTCTCCCATACGTCGTTGCGGTTGCCGTGCGGGCGCAGGGCGTGCACGTCGTGTCGGCGGCGGGCGGCTTCGCCTCCTCTGAGGGCGGCACGCTGGCCGGGCGTGAGTTCCCGGTCTACGGCGCGGTAAAAGGTTGCCTGGGATACACGGGGCGGGTTGCCAAAGATGCCATCGCCGACGAGTTCGCGGTAGGTGCCTGCGGCGTTGCCGTTCCATCGGGCCAGGGCTTCGTGCATGGCCGGGGTGAGGGTGAAGTGGCGGCGACCTTGGGGAGTGTAGGTGCCGTTGTGGGTGGTGGCGTTGTCCATCCAGCGGCGCACGGTGCGCCAGTGGACGGTGAAGGCGGCGGCGACGGTACGCACGTCGTAGTGGGTCAGGCGTTCGGCATTACGCAGGCGCAGTAGGCGGCGTACGGCGGCGGCGCGCAGGGAGGTGGTGTCGTAGAGGCCGTCGGGTGGTGGTGTGGCGGGCACGCGTCGGGGTCTTTCTGGGGTGGTGGACGTCGGGGCGCGGGTGGGTCAGGCGGGGGCGAGGGTGAGCAAGCCGGCGCCGTAGGGCTTGCCGCGGCCGATGCCGGTGAGCAGGGCGTGGCTGAGTTGGTCGGGGTCGGTGATGGTGGCCAGGCCGTCGAAGCGGGTCAGTGCGTGCATGGGGCCGGGAGAGTGGGCTTGTTCGCCGGGCTTGTCGGCGCGGCGGCGTGCGCGGGGGAAGCGGGCAGGGGTGATGTCGGTGCTGGCCAGGGTGAGGCCGGCTTGGTGGGCGCGGCGCTGCCACCAGGCGAGGGCGTCGTCGCCGTAGAGCGCGACGATTTTCCGGCCGTGCTTGTTGTCGACGGGGTGGTGGTCGTCCAGGACGCGGCGGGCGGCGCTGGCGTTGGCGGTGATGCGGTAGCGCACCGCTCGGCCGGGGGTCAGGGCCTGGAACATGGGGTGCAGGGGTCGGGTTTCGGCGGTGCCGTAGTGGTGGGGCAGGCGGGTGAGGTCGGGCGGCTGATGGGACTGGACGAGCAGGGTGGGCGGGGTGTCGTCGGTGCCGTCTTCCAGGCGGAAGAGCAGGCCGGCCTGCTGCCGGGGGTTTTCGCCGAGGTCGTCGGGGACCAGGAGCATCACGCTCTTGTGCAGGCTGACGGCGTCGGCCAGGTCACGGCGGGCGGCCGGGCTACGGCGGTTGAGGCGGATGCGGGTCAGTGTCGCTGTGGTGGCGAGGGCGTCGGTTGGGGTGCTGGTCACGGGGTGGCGTCCTGGTGGATGTAGGCGGTCAGTTCGGTGAGTGCGGGGGGTGGGGCGTACAGGGCGGCGGGCAGTTCTTCGGTGGTGTGCCAGGTACGGCGGGTCTTGTGGAAGCGTCGTGTGGGAGTGAAGTCGTGGGGGACGTCGGCGACTTCGCGTTCGCTGTGCGCGGCGGGTACGTGGGAGGGCGGGTGTTCCCAGACGAAGGCGACAGGCACGGTGGCGGTGCTCGGTGGTGTGGTGAGGCTGAGCGGGACGTGGTGAAGGAGTTCGCCGATGGGATCGGGGTGCGGGCCGCCGAGGACGAGGGGTTCATTGGGGAGACAGGCGCGCCGGCCGAGGTAGGGGCCGAAGGCGGGTTGTTCGAGCCGCTTCAGGAGGTGTTCCAGGAGCGGGTCGGGTCCTTGGACGGCGAGGGTGAAGACGGCGTCGGCGAGGTAGACCCGTTCGGTGATGAGGGTGGACTTCTCGCGGGGGCGGTAGGCGCCGCTGCTGGTGCGCAGGCCCTGGCGGTGCGGGCGGCCGCCGCCGACGGTGTGGTAGTCGGTGTGCCGGGTGCCGGGGCGGTCGATGCGGACGGTGAACGTCAGGTCGGTGTAGGGGGTTTGGCCGGCGTCCGGGTCGGGGGCGAGGGCTTCGTTGCGGGGGCGTGCGTCGGCGGCGGCGAACAGGCCGATGAGGGCTGAGCGGGATGGAAAGGGGAGGGTGTCGCGGTAGTGGAAGGCGGCGTGCTCCCCGAACGACATCAGCGGGGCGGCAAGGCGAAGCAGGATGCCGTTCATACGAGGGTCCCGGTGGGCAGGGCCGCGTTTTTGGTGAGGGCGTCGATGAGGTCGTCGAGGCCGGCGTGCGCGATGCCGAGGTGGTCGACGGGGCCGGGGTGCAGGGTGGCGTAGCCGCAGCCGACGAGGCGGCGGGTGCCCAGCAGCCGGTTCAGGGCGCCAGCATGCTCGGACAGGGCTGTGATGGCGGGAGCGGTGTAGCCGCCGCCGGGCGCGTGCTTGACGGGCTGTTCGAAAGCGCCGGCGTAGGAGACGGGGCGGCGGTCACGGATCGTGTAGTGGACCAGGTGGGGGTAGGTGTGCGGGGCGGTAGAGGTCTTCTTCGCGCCGGGCATGACGTCGATGAAGGCGTCGGCGAACAGGCCCAGCAGGTGCAGGGCCTGTTCGTGGTCGCCGTTTAGGTTGCGGGTCAGTTCGGTGAGGTTGACCGTGGCGTAGCGGTAGAGCAGGCCGGTGGTGAAGAACGCGGTCTGCAGGTGGGCGCTGCCGGCCTCGTTCGGGGCTGCCCAGTCCTCGACAGCGGTGAAGTAGTCGGGCTGGGGTGAGCTGGGGTGGACGGTGAAGGCGGGTGCCATCTGCACGGCGCCGTCGACGTGGGCGTCGGGCACCTCGGCGAGCATGCGGCCGAAGAGGTTGATGGTCGCGGTGCGCCGGCGGATCACGGAAGCAACTTTGGGTGTGGGCAGGACGGCCTCCGCCTTGGGCTTCTTGCGGGTGCCTTTGGCCGGGTCGGTCTGTGCGGCGGTTTCCTTGGCGAGGGCTTCTTCGAGGTGCGGGCGGTGTTCGGTGCACAGGTCGGTGAGGTCGTCGAGGACGTCGCGCGGCAGGTAGAGGGTGGCCGAGGTGATGCCGCGCTGGTTTTCCTCGGTCTTGAGGCCTTCCGTGGTGGCCGAGCGCACGATCTGGGTTCCGGCGAAGGCGGCCAGGTCGGTGGGCCAGCCGGCCGCGCGCAGGGCGTCGGCCACCCGTAGGGGCAGCATGCGGGTGCGGGCGGCGTGCTCGTCCAGGACGTCCTCCAGGCGCAGGCGCACGGCCCGCTTCCAGGACTGCGAGGACACCAGGGCGCGGACCACGCCGCCCAGGTTCAGGGTCTTGGGCAGGTCGTCCTCTCCTCGGTTGAGGAGGGAGGCGGGCAGTGGGTGCAGGATGTGGAAGTCGGCGTAGCGGGCGGGGGCGTAGGCGGTCATGTCACTGCTCCTTGGACGTCATGGTGTGCAGGGTGAGGAAGTAGTTCTCGCGCCAGCGGGCCGCTATCTCGAGTTGGTCGTCGTCCCACCAGGCCAGGTCTTCCAGCAGGACGGCGAAGTCGAGGCGGGCGGCGCCGCGGCTGTTCAAGTGGCCGGTCAGCGTCCACAGCCTCGGGTGCAGCAGCGAGGTGTCGAGCCGGGTGAGGGTTTTGACGCGGTTGGTCATGGTGGCTTCTTTGAAGCCGTAGCGGGCCACGGCGATGGCGAGGTGGGTGCCGAGATCGGGACGGCGGCGCCAGGGCCGCTCAGCCGTGCTCGCCGCCGGTGCCGGCCCCGACGGGTCGGATGCCGGAGCTGTGTTCGCGGTCGGTGTGGTGGCGGCGTCCTGGTCCTTGCCGGGGGTGGGCTGCTCCGGCTGGTAGGGGCCTTCTTGGTGGGGCAGGTCGCGGTGCAGGGCGATGAGTGAGGCCACGGTGTAGTGGGCGCGGCGTGCTCCGAAGCCGGCGATGTGCCGGGTGAGGTGCTCTGGCATCCGGGAGCACTCTGCGACGGGCCGTCCGAAGCCCGAGTTGAGGTCGGCGCGGATGCCGTTGACCGCGCACAGGGTGATTACCTGGTGGACGAAGTCGTCGTAGTGGGCGCGGCGTTGCGCGGTGGTGACGGGCATAGGGGCGGCAGCCTCCGGTAAGGCGGCAAGAAAGAGTGGGCAGGGGGATGTGGTGAGGGCGGGTCAGCGGCTGCGCTGGCGTAGCTGGGCCAGGGCGGTGGCGACGGCTTCGGCGGCGCGGAAGTGCTGGGCGATCGCCGGGCGGGTGGCGGTGCGCAGGGCGTGGATGGCGTCCGCGGCGAACGCCGCGCGGGCGCTGCGGTCGGGTTCGTTCAGCAGGTTCCAGAAGGTGGCCTCGGCGCGGGGCCAGTACAGGGTGCGGGCGCTGCGGGTCCAGGGCGGCAGGTGGCGGGGGCTGCCGGAGTTGGTGGTCTGCTTCCAGGCGTCCTGGGAGAGGCGGTCGAGGTGGGCGCCGATCTCTTCGGCGGCCTTGCGGCATTCGGCGATCCGCTCGGCCGCGGCCGGGTCGCATTCCTGCGTCCAGGGCCAGATCGGCGGGGTCAGGGCCGTGTACCAGGTGCGGTTGGTGGTCTTGCCGTCCTGGTCGAATCCGTAGACCCGCACCCGCAGGGCGGCGCGCAGGTCGGGGGGCAGGTCGTTGAGGGTCGTGAAGGCGTCGGGCCGCTGGACGGTGTAACGGCCCTTGCCGCTCTTTGCCTGTGTGCCCTTGCGGTCGTCCTCGTCACCCGCCAGCAGCAGCGCGTCCAGGTCACGCCACAGGGCCCGGTCGGCGTCCGCGCGGCGTGGTCGATGGCGTCGGGTGACCGGTTCTTCCGCATGGACGTGATGGATGAGGTACGGGTCGAGGGCCGGGAGTTTTTTCTGGGTGGCCCAGGTCAGGTAGGCGTCGGTCACGTGGCGTCCGTCCGGTGCCGGGATGAGAAGGACGGCGTGACGCGAGCGGCCGGTCAGCAGACGGCCCGGCGAGGACACAGGCGGCGGAGCGGCATCGGGGTCCGGGCCCTCGACGGGGTCACCGTCGTCGGGGTCGGGGTGGGGCAGCGGTTCCTCCCACGGGCAGTGGTCCACTGCGTCCGGCCAGGACGGGTCGGGCTTGGGGATGCCGGCCAGGAGGGTCTCGTACAGGGTCCGGCCCAGGGGGTGGAAAGACAGACTCGAGCGCAGCGGGCCGGCTTTGGCCCGGTTGAGGGAGCGGCCGCCTACGGTGCGCACGGACCACTGTCCGGCCGCGCCGTAGTAGTGGTGGATGAGCATGTGCCACAGCGCCTGGGCGCTGGGCACCGGCTGCGGGTCGCTGTCGGAGTGCGGGCTGAGCCAGGAAAGGTTGTTGCCCTCGGGGCGGCCGAAGACCAGCTTGTTGACGCCGGCGCGTTGCGGGCACTGGCTGGCCAGTCTCGGGTCTTGCAGGAACGGCCGCGCCGGGTGGAACAGGTCCCAGATGTAGGCGTCGAAGTAGGCATGAACGGCGTCGGGGTCGAACCCGGCGGGATGCGCCAGTAACTCCCTTCGGCGGGCAGCCCACTGACGTGCCGTCATGCGCCGCTGTCCTCGTGCGTCCAGGCCGCTGACCCGTGCGGCCATCACCACGAGCAGGCGCAAGACGGCAGATGCCGCCGGCGGCACGGGAAGTGCCAGGTCCTTGATGAGGTGGGCGCGCAGCAGCACGTCCCGCCACCCCAAATCCTCCTGGCGCCCGTCCGGGAAGAGGACGGGAATACACGGTTCTTTGTCAGTCTCAAAATGCGGGGAAGACACACAGGATCCATTGCCGGGTGCGAACAAAACAGGGATTTCGGGAAGACTCGCGCGCCGGATCGGGAATTCTGCACAGACCAAGGCACCAGGGGGCGCACCAGGGCGGCAGGAAAGGAAAGGAAGGGGCAGACGGTGCGGGCGCGGGCCGGGTCAGGCCACGCCGACGTGCCGCCCCTGCACCACGGGGGCACCAAGGGTGCGGTGCACACAGCGCAGCAGGCAGGGCGCGCGAGACCGGACTCGAACGTCAGTCCGGCTCCGCGTTTCCATATTAGCCATAGACGAGCAGCTTCCGAACCACATAGTCCAGCCGACAATTACCGGTCGGTGCCCCTTTTTTGAACGTACGTCATTTCCGGACCGCACTCCTCAATCCGTTCCGACGGCGCGACGGCTGTCGCTTCTCATTTCGATGTCACTGCCGGTTCTCGCGCAGATGTCAGGCATTTCTGTCTGGTCCCAGCCGCGGCAGGGGGCATCGGATGAGGAGCCCTGGCGGCCTGGGATGAGAATTCGCGGCCTTCTGTCTTCTGGCATCGCGCTGCTGCGTTCCTCGGGCAGGAAGGTCCGGCCTTCCCTGCAACGACGATGCCCGTGAGGGGAGTTCGGGCGGGCGGCGTGAGGCGGGAAGCGGGAAGCGGTTCAGTCTTCGGTGTGGACCAGTCCCAGGGCGCCGTCGAGGTGCAGACGGTGCCGGCCAAAGCGCACCGGCCGGGAGGGATCGCCGGCGTCCTGCGGGAGCAGGACGAGGTCGGCGAGGAGGGCGTGGCTGCGCCAGGAGGCGGGGATGTGGTGGTCTCTTGTGCGGCCGGCGACCCAGGCGGCGGGGACGGGCAGGGTGTGCTGGAGGATCGTGCGGATCTGGGCGGTGGTCGGTTTGCGGTGCTCGGGCAGCGGCCGGGTGCCGGCCGCGTCCAGAGTGAGGCGGCCGCCGGACATGCGGTAGACGGGCAGGAGGCGGCGGGGCATGGCGCCCAGGCGGGTGGCAGCCTCGCGGGGGTGCAGGTTCTGGCGGTGCAGATCGGACAGCGAGAGGGTGTCGCGCCAGGCCGGAACCAGGTGCAGCAGGCTGTGGTGTTCCTCGGTGCGGGTGCGGGCCTGGTGCAAGGTGTGGCTGCGGCGCAGGGCGGCATCGGTGCGGGCCAGGGCGTCGGCGTCTCCGTGTACGGCTTCCACGAGCTGCTGCACGTCGTCGGGCAGGGTGAGCGGCTGCTCGGGCCGTCGGGCGAGATAGGCGGCGGTGGCGAGCGGCAGGAACGGGGAGCCCAACTGGCGCCAAGCGGGCGGCAAGAGGGTGCGGCCGCGATGGTCGGTGGGCTCCAGGACGATCAGGCAGGGGCGACCGCCGGACAGCCAGTCGGGCCGCTTGATGTGGTCGAAGCGCCACAGGCGGCCCAGGCGTTGCAGGAGGGTGTGCAGGGGCGCCAGGTCGCTGACCATGACGTCGACATCGATATTGAGGCTCATATCCAACAGGCTGGTGGTGACGACCACCAGCCGCCCGGGGCGCTCGCCGGCTGAGGCCAGGGCGGTGCGGATACGGCGGGTGAGGGCCTCGCGTTGGTGGCCGGGCAGGCGGGCGTGCAGCAGGAGCAGCTGGCCGTCAGGGCCGCCGTCCGGCCAGTCGAGGGTACGCAGATGCGTGTAGGTGGTCTGGGCGTCGGCCATGGTGGCGCAGTACACCGCCGCGCAGCCGCCGGAGCGGGCGACGGGGGCGATCTCCTGAGTGATCCGCTCCAGGCGGCTCTCCCGGGCGGGTGTGTCCTCGGGGTCGGTGCAGGAGGAGTGGCGCACGGGGTGGAGACGGATGTCGGCACAGCGGCGGTGGCGGTCGGCGTGGGCTTCGGCCGCGGCCGGGTCGATGCGGGTGAGGGAGGCGTCCGAGGCGGCGGCGTAGAGCCAGCCCGGGTAGGGGGGCCGGCAGTCCAGGTGGGCTGTAGCGGGGTGCGGGTGGCCGGCGCCGTCGAGATAGCTGCGGACGAGCTGGCTGCTGATGTGGCCGGGCAGGGTCGCGGACAGCAGCACCACGGGGCAGCCCATGGCGCCGAGCCAGTGCAGCAGCCGGGACAGCATGCGGCGCATGAACGGGGGCAGGGCGTGGACTTCGTCGACGATGACGGGCCGCCCGCACAGGGCCAGCATGCGCAGGGCGCTGAAGCGGACCGGCAGGACGGCCATGAGGGCCTGGTCGTGGGTGGCGACGGTGAACTGGGCCAGCAGGGCCCTGTCCCAGCCGCGCAGCCAGCCGTCGGGCACCGTGACGCGTTCTTCGGGCCGCTCCCCCGCGGCCAGCTTGTCATCGTCGCCGACGTCTCTGTCGGGCCAGTAGGCGTCGCTGGTGGAGGGTTGGTGGGCGGCCAGGCGGTGGTCGGTGTAGGCGGTGTTGTCGTAGCTGTGGCTGTGGACCAGGGAGACCGGGGCGTGCTCGGGATGGTGGGCCGCGACGTAAGCCTCGAGCATGTCGTAGGCGGCGTCGGTGGTGGCCATGGTCGGCAGCAGCCACAGGATGCCGGCCGTGTCCCCGGAGGCGTTGAAGATCCGTGCTGCTTCCAGCGCGGTGACGCTCTTTCCGCCGCCTGTGGCGTCGGTGACCACCAGGATACCGGGCCCCTTCTCCCCCACCACGGCGGCGAGTTGCCCGATCACCGAGACCTGCAGGGCGTTCGGCCGCTCCAGGCCGCCGTGGGCCTGGGTGAACGGCACCTGCGGCAGGGTGATGCGGGCCAGCCCGGACTCCTCGACCACAGCGGGGGCGTCCCGGACGGCCTGGGCAAAGTGCTCGCCGGCGCCGAAGGCGGGCGCCTGGGCCTTGGGCAGCCAGTAGTGGCGCTGGCTGGCCAGCCGGTCCGCGATGATGCCGATTCCGGTGATCAGCACAGCCGCCGGCACCGACACGTCCGCGGGCACCGCGGTGGCGCCGGTCAGATGGCGCAGCAGAGCGAAGTAGCGGCGACGCAGATCCTGCCAGACCGGCCCGCCCAGGGCGAGGTTGACCCGGGAGGCTTTGGCCGCACCGCCGATGTCGACCTGCAGGAACCGGCCGTGGTGACCGCCCAGGATCTGGGCGACGAGCACTCCGGGGCTGTCGGAGGTGTCCGCCGGGTAGCCGGCCTCGGCCAGCAGGTGCAGCACACTGTGCATGGACGCCCGTTCGTGCGGCATACGCTGCCAGTCACGGATGTCCGCGCGCAGGGTGTCGCTGACCCGGGCCCAGGGATACGCCTCCTGTTCCTGGAACGCCGACAGCTTGCCGAGATCGTGCAGGCCGGCGATGAACATCACCAGACAGCGCGCCTCGGCCAGCGTGAGCCCCAGCCCGGCGGCGATCAGCCGACGCTGACCGCGGGTCAGATACCGGTCCCAGACCACGCCCGCGAGCGCCGCGACATCCAGCAGATGAAACAGCAACGGATACACCGCCCACGCGCCGCGGTCGAACTTGCCCCACGGCGTCAGATCGATCCCGCCGCGCCGGGCATCCTCCCGCACCCCCACCGAATGCTCCCGCTCCGCTCTACGTCAACCCACCCTGGAATCAGGGGTGTTGCACCTATCCTGCCGCATGCAGAGCATCTCCCCCGGCACGCGTCCCTGGGAGGGCAGGGTGTAGCCTGCGATTCGGATCTCACCAGTTTCCTCATCTTGTGAGGGTGCGCCCCTGCTGGTCATCACGGGCCGCTCAGGGACCTGTCTCCCCACACGCGTGGGGATCCGCCATACAGCAGGGCGGCCAGCTGGGCGATGCGCGGCCTTCCCCACACCGGTGGGGGTCTGCCCAGCTCCTCGCGGCTGCCGAGGAAGTAGTCCGGCGTCTTCCCCACGTACGTGGAGGTTCGTCGGTGAATTGCGCACACCCGGGCCAGCCCGCCTTGGCTCCCCACACACGTGGGGGTCTGTCCAGCACGCGGGGAAAGACGGGATACCAGCGGGGTGCCCTCCCACGTGCGTGGGGGTCGTTCCCTGGCTTCGGTGATGATGGACGCGCTGTATCCGCTCTCCCCACACACGTGGGGGTCAGCCTTCGGTGGTGAGAGTCTTTGCAGTGGCGGCAGGCTTCTCCTCCTGTACGGACGCCCAGCCGGGCTGTGGAGCGAGTCTCCCCGCATGCGGGGGGGGGGCCGTCGCCCCGCTCCCACGACCAAGGACGTGAACGCGCGTCTTCCCCACATACGTGGGGGTCTGTCGCGGATCGCTCTGGACGAGAACCGGCCCATGCTGTTTTCCCCACACGCGTGGGGGTCTGCCTCACTTCATCGCCGCTGCGGAGCATCCCCGCACTCGTGGGGGTTCATCGTTCCGGGGCTGGGCGCGTCTGACCGCCCACGGGAATCCTCTCCAGTCACATGGGGGTCTGTCCGGCCCAGACGACACCGCACTGACGCGCCGACACTCTTCCCAACACGCGTGGGGGTCTGCCTCCCGTCGTCGAACAGATTTTCCTGGGCCAGCGGTCTCTTCCCCACGTGCGTGGGGGTCTGTCCAGGGTGTTGATACTGCCGAAGGTCCGCTCGACGTCTTCCCCATACCCGTGGGGGTCTGTCGAACCTTTGACCGCGCCCGGCGTCACGGGCGTTCAAAGCGCCCGCTCCAGGTCGGCGTTGACCGGCAGAGTTGAGGTTGGCGGATGGTGACGAATTGCCGGTCGGGCAGGTCGGTAATGGGTGACGCAGGCCGGAGCGAACCCCGACGGCGGATCACGTGGGAGGCAGGGCACGGGCCGGGGCGAGGAAGTGCAGGGGATCCCAGATGACCGATCGCCACTCCCCCGGCCACGGGTCGGGCTTGGGATAGGCATGGTCGTCTTCTTTGACCCACCGCAGGGCGGCGGTCACCCTGGCGCCGTGGGAGTGGTCCAGGCGGACCGTCACCGTGCAGGCTGCGGGCATGTCATGGCCGATGGCGAGGATGTCGAACGAGGCAAGGGGGAACGGTTCATACGCTTCCCGCACCTTCCCCACAGCGTGGGGGGCGTTCCCTCCTTCCCGCTGCTCCCCTCTACCTGGGGTAGGCTTCCTCACGCGCCGTGGGGGTCGTTCCAGCGGAGGCACGTCGGCCCCGGCTTCTTCCCTACACACGGGGGGCTGCCCCACAGCTCGCGGCCCAGTCCGTCGTCACCGGGGGTCCCTCACACGTGAGGGTCTGTCGATCGGGAGCGAGGGGTACGAGTACGCCGCTGCCCCTTCCCCACACGCGTGGGGGTCTGTCATCGTCCAAGGTGAGGCCGACGGCGGGGTTCACGGCTTCCCCCCGCACGTGGGGGTGCGTCCTGCAGTACGTCACCGTTCTCGCCCAATCTGCCGTCTTCCCCACACGTGTGGGGTCGTTCCACCCCGTAGTCCTTCTGCATCTTCTTCGCGATGCCTTCCACACGCGTGGGTTCACCCCGGTGTCCTCTCCCCCCGGGGCATACGGAGAGGAGTCGGTGAGGTCGTGGCTGGTGCAGGCCTGGCGTTCTGCGCGCGCCGAGTTGCACCGGTCCCTACTCTTCGTTTTCGTATACCGGCTCGCCTGGGCGCTGCGGTAGCCCGTGACTGCAGGGCGGTTTTGCTGCGGCGAGGCCGTCACGACTGCGATAGGCAGGGATGATGGGTGCCGCCGGGGCCGGTCACGATCGCTTTTGCTCAGTTGCCGGTGTCACCCGTTTGACCGGCCTGTTCGATCCAGGCTGGCGGGATGAGTTTGCGGCCGCCGCGCCAGTTATGGCGTACCGATTCCTGGAACCACGGCTCATCCAGGTTTGCATGGTCGGAGACGATGATCTGGAGGTCGGGGGCGAGTTCGCGGGCCACATCGTGGATGAGGCGGAACAGGCGCGTGACGGCTGCCCGGTCCGTGTCGTCCTCGAGGGTTCCGGTGGCCTGGTCGACTTCCGAGCGGTACCAGACCTGGGTGGGCTGGTCCAGCATCAGGATGCGCGGGACTGGGCGGTCTTGTCGGGTGAAGTAGCGGTGCAGGGCGAGGTGGACGATGACGTGGTAGCCGACCCAGTTCTCCCCGCTGCCGATGCGGAAGAGGGGGGCTGGTCCTTGTTCGGTGTCGGTGACGACGGTCAGCCGGCTGAGGTCCAGTCGTACGCTCTGCCCGCTGTGTTCGAGCTGGAGCCGGTCAGCCCAGTCGGTCATGTCCTGGCTGATCGCGACGAGACGTGACGTGAGCTGCTCACGTTCCTCGTTGGGGTCGAGTTCGGCCGTCAGCGCCTCGATCCGGGCCTGTGCGGTATCCAGTAATTGCTTCAGGCGGGCAACTTCGTCGGCCGTGCTGGCGGGAAGGGCGGCAAGGCTTGCGTGGATGCGGCCGCGCATGAAGTCGCGGCGGGAGGCGTCAGCGAGATCGTCGGTGACGGCGCGGGCGGAGACGAGGGACTGCAGGGTGCTGTCGACGGTGCGCAGAGACGCCCGAAGTTCGTCGGCTCTTTCGTCCAGCTCGGCCAGAGCGGCGCGTCGGGCTGGCCGGGCGGCCTCGACGCCCTGCAGCTGAGCATCGAGTCGCTCAAGGCTGTGGTGGAGTTCTTGGGCCGTCGGATCGGGTTCGCTCATCGCTGACCCGCACAGGGCACAGACCGCGGAGGGGTCCTGGTCGCCTTCCGGTCGCACGCCGAGCAGGTTGAGGCTCGCCAGGCGTGCCGTCTGGGTGCGGACGGCGCCAGCGTAGTCGCTGGCTGAGTTGTCTTGTTGCAGGAGCAGTTCGCGTTCCGCGGCCACGCTTTTGAGGCGGGTGCGCAGTTGGTCGCGTTCTTGTTCGAGTGCGGTGCGGCGGGCGGCCGTCTGCGGATCGGCGGCCGCCGGCACGGGGCCGGCGGTCACCGCGGCGTGCAGGGCTGCCAGGGCTGCGATGCGCTCGGGCTGCTCCTCGGTTTCGACCATGCCGAGCGTGAAGGCTTCTCGCCACAGCGCGGCGAGTCCGGCCTGTGCCCGTTGCGCGCTCTGGAGGGCCTGCTGGTAGGCCGTGTCGGCGGCGCGCACCTCGCGCCGGGCCGCCGCGAGCTGGGCTCGTCTGAGTGCCTGGTCGCGGGGGACGGCACCGAGAAAGTAAGGGATGGTGTCTTTCAAGGTCTGGGCCATGAACTGCTCGCCCTGGCGGTGGAAGAGGAAGCCGGGGTCGGCGATCTCGCTCTGGCGCTGCAGGCAGAGCAGGGCGGCATGACCGATGTGGGCTTCCAGTGCCTGGCGGCTGGATCCGGCTGCAGGCTCGTGCAGGTTCTCCTCGATGCCGATGCGGCGGCCGAGCTGCTCGCGGACCGCATTGGTGTCGGAGTTGACCTCGAGCTGCTCGTAGTCGAACGGTGCGAGGTCTGCGCCGAAGGCGAGCATGGCCTGCTGGGTGGAGGCTTTGCCGGCCTTGGGGGCGGGGCGGGCAACGAAGGCGCGGCCGCTGTCCAGTTGGAACAGAGCGGCGTACCAGGACACGGTGCTGGTGATGGGTCCCACCGGCATCTGCAGGGTGTCGCGTCCCAGGCAGGATTCGACGATCTCGAGCAGGGCGCTCTTGCCGGTTTTGGACTCGCCCGTCACGACGTTCAGGGCGCCTGGGGTGAATTCCAGGATCTGCCGGTCGCCTGTCTTGCTGTAGAGGATGATCGCGAGCAGTTGCACCCGGTCAGGGTGCCACGCCAAGGACGGCAAAAACAGTCGCCGGGCTGTCAGCTTTGGCGAGCCAGCGCCCTACCAGGCTGGCCTTGCGCAGCATGTGGTCGAGTTCGTCGGGCGTCTTGAATCCGCGTGGTCTGCGGTAGAGGGACCTCACACGGCCGTCGGGCTCGAGGGTCAGGGCGTGGTGGGCCAGGCCGAACCGGGTGCCTTCCTTGACGGGTTCGGCCAGGGCCTGGGCCCGGGCGGGGAACCCGGCCCGCAGGACGGGGTTCTTGCCGATCCAGGCGCCGAGGTGGGTTCTGGTCGAGGTGGGCAGGGCGTTGCGGGTGGGCTGGTGCAGGACCATGGGGGCGGTCACGAACCCCAGGACCCAGGGCATGGCCTGCTGCGTCTCTTTCTCATGGCCCTGGGCGGCGCTGGCCAGGATGGCCGCCATCAGGGCCGGGTTGAGCATGACGGCGGAGATCGGGGAGCGATCACTCCATGCGGTCATGCTCATCTCCTCGTCGCGGTGGCAGAAGGAGGCGGCGGCGTCACGTGCCCACCTTCAGCAGGTTGGCGATGCGGGTCTCGAAGTCGGCGTGCCAGCCGATCTTGCCAGTGTCGGCGAGCATGTGTCGCTGACCGCGGGCGAAGAAAGGGTCGTTGTAGCGCGAGCGCACCGCGAGGCTGGTCTGGCCCAGGAGTTGCCGTAGCAGTTCCTTGCCGGCGATCTTCTTCGCGTCGTCGTCCGCGTCGTCGTCGAGGGAGTCGAGCATCCACTCGAACTCGCGCTCCCACTCGTCGACGAGCTCGTTCTCGAACCGGGTCAGCTCGGCTGCCCCGATGAGGTCTTCTTCGAGCCAGCGCACCGAGTGGGTGTAGGCGCGGTAGTAGTCCACGATCGCTTTTTGCAGGTTGCGCGGCGGGTAGGCCACCCAGTGCATCTGCTGCACGAACGGGTGCATGCGGTACTTCTGTTCGAGTTCTGGCGCATTGACGTCCGCGAGTTCCACCAGGGTGGGCAGGTTGTCGCGGGTGAACTGGTCCCGGATGTCGGCGATCGCCACCTTGGCGTCGCCGACGTCGATGCCGCGCTGGCGGCCCTGCAGCAGGGCGAGTGCCGTCTCGTCCCACCACTGCCAGACCATGGCCAGGAACAGGTCCTCGTGACCGGGTGGCAGGGCCCAGTGCAGGCGTTCCTTGACCTGGCCGGCGACGTCCTGGATGTGGGGTGAGCGGTCGATCACCCGGATGCGGGAGATGAACGTCAGCCTCTCGGCGTCGCCCAGACCGAGGAACTGGGTGCGGGCGGTCTCGGTCAGCTGGGCCGTGGACGTGCGGGCGACATGCTCCAGCAGGCGCTTGGCCTCTGCTTCATTGCGGCTGCGAGGGCACAGGGCAGCGACGGCCGTTCCCTCCGCGGCCGTCTCGGTCGTCACCAGAGCAAGCGCTGGGCCAGCGGGGTCGGACGGACAGGCTTCGTCCATCCACACCTTCAGCGTGCGCCACACGTCCGTTGCCGTATCGGTGAGCGAACGGTGCTGCCCGATGTGGTGCTTGACCTGGAGGAGTTCCGTGGCCGTCCCTTTTCGTTCCCACGCCACGTCGTCGTAGAGCTCCAGACTCAGCGCGGCATCGGGTCTGCTGGCCCCGTTCTGCAGCAACTCGACCAGGGCCCACCAGGTCTGGTGCTGGTAACCGATGGCATTCGGAGCAGCGCTGTGAGAACCCTTTCCCATGACGTGCAGTCTCCCCCTGGCCCGGCACAGCGTCCACACGCCATGCCAGCTCACATATCGAATCTATGTACGATATTGTCACGGGTTCACGGCGGGCTCGTCAACGTCGTGCCGGCGCGACTGAGCGCCCACAGCGGTTGCGGACCCTCTTCCGTGACAGCTACGACCGGTTCCGGAGCCTCCGCCGGGACTCGGGCCGGCCATCGAGTGCAGCGGTCAGCCGTGCTTCCCTTCGACCGTGACGGAGACGTCGTCGTGCCTGGCGCGCCTGCCCCCGTCCACTGCGACACCGCGCACGACCACGCCGCCTACGTCGAGCCCAACGTATGAGTCCGTCACCGCCTGACACCCACCCGCGGCCTCGTCTGATCAGAACCAGCACACAGGACACGCCGGGTGGTCCCGGTGCAAGCCAACTTCCGGAGCCTGTTCTGGGATCCTGCCAGGCAGGGCATTCCCCAGCTGTGCAGTGGCGTCCTGTACATCACCACCAAGAACGGCAGCCTTCACGCGATCCGCCTCGATGACTCCGTATGACCGCTGTAGGCCATCGCAGCGCCCGATCGCGCGCTCGTCGCGCGCCCTGAAGACTCAGAATCCAAGAGGCGGATCACGCGGACGCTTGCTGGCGGACCTCGATCGTGCTTGCCGGCACACCCGGGCACTCCGCGCCCCGACGCCAACTGGGGCGGCTGAGCTGTCCGGGGCATGTGTCACGAAGGTGAGCGGTGGGATGTGGCGTTGCTGACGTCTGTCCCAATCCGGTGCCGTTGTCGGTTCGACCGCGATAAGACAGGGAGCCGACAGCGTAGGGAGCGAGCATGAACGCGGCGCGGCTGGTTGTGGGCTTCCTCGGCGACGCCTGAATTCAGCCGCCACTGACACTTCGGCGGCCTCAAGCGAGAAGCGACCATCGCCCCCTCAGAACATGAGTAAAATCCACTACTGACGCTGATGAACTCCGCAGGTCAGCAGGGGCCTTCCCCATATACGTGGGGGTCCGTCCGACCAGCTGAACAAGAGCGCGTTCAGTCTCGGTTCTTCCCCACGCACGTGGGGGTCTGTCTCCCGCGATCTACAGTGTGCGGGCAGCCGGATGGCCTTCCCCACGCACGTGGGGGTTTCTCTCAGGTCTGGGATGCCGACCACGTGCAGACCCCGCCTTCCCTACACATGTGGGGGTCCGTCCACGGTGACGCCTCCCCGGTCGTCCAGCCGCGTCACCTTCGCCACGCGCGTGGCGGCCAAGCAATGATGCAGGTTGTTCCGGCCTCTCACCCGTGTCGAGTCGATCCTCAGGCATCGCCTACAGCTCTCGCCCCACAAGACCAAATAAAACAGCAGGTCATGCGGTTGGCCCCCATGGCCTTCTCAATTCAGCGCGCTGGAGATTCTCACACCATGTCACCAAGACTTCTCACTCGACGTCACCACCTCTCCGTCCTGAACAGCAAAGACACGTGACACCCAAATGAGAACTGCCAGTGACACCGAAGTGAGAAGTCGCACGCTGCAGCCGCGCTCATCGGCAGCATCCTGGTCCTGCTGCCCACAAGCTCGGCCCTGGCATCCTCCCCGGCCCAGGCAGCACCGGCAGCGAGCGCAGCCCGCGTGCCCGGGCAGGCCCAGGCCCCACCGACAGCCGAGTCCGACACGGCCGCAGAATCTGCCGCGCTCACGTCGGCATCCCGCACTTCGTACACGGTGCGAGAGACGCGACCCGCGGAGAGCCTGTGGACCATCGCCGAGCAGCAGTTGGGGGACGGAGAACGGTGGCGGGAGATCGCCGCCCTGAACGAGGGCCGCACCATGGCCGACGGACAGACGTTTCGGACGAACAGCTTTCTGCAGCCGGGCTGGAAGCTGGAAATGCCCGATGCGGCGGCGTCGGCGGCAGGCGTCCGTACGCAGTTGGGTGACGGTGTCCCGGCTGCCGACGAGAAGGGTGAGCACGTCGTCACGGTCCACTCGGGCGACTATCTGTCGAAGATCGCGGAGGAAGAGCTCGGCGACGGCGGCGAGTGGCCGGAGCTGTTCGAGGCCAGCCGGGGCAAGCCACAGCCGGACGGCCTGCCCGTCATTTCCGACCCGGATGTCATCTACGCGGGGCAGCAGGTCACTGTGCCCGGCCCTCAGCCTGACCATCCGCCCCGGGGAGCTGCCCAGGGCGATGAGGCGGGCGGCCAGGAGCCCACTCCCCCGGCCACTCAGAATCCCGACGGCAAGCAGAAGCCGGGCGACGGCTCGGGGGATGCACAGGCACCCGCGCCCAGCCACACCGCAACGCCGGCACCGCAGTCGTCGGCCCCCAGCGCACCGTCCAGTCGCCCTGCCGAGCGGCCCGGGCAGGATCAGTCCTCTCCGTCCTCCGCGGCGTCCGCGACGCCCGAGCCCAGCGCCAGCGCCTCGCCCTCTGCCGCCTCCCCGTCGGCGTCAGCGTCGGAATCGTCCGGCTCGACTGCCTCCTCCCCTGCCACCCCGGCGCCCGAGACCCCGGCGACGGCTCCGACCAGCAGCAGTCCGCTGAACCTGCGCATCGTGCTCGGCGCCGGCGCGCTGCTCGCTGCCGCCGTCACCGGTGCGCTCGCCCTGCGCCGGACGCTGCAGCGTCGGCGCCGCAAGCCCGGCGAGAAGATCGCCATCGCAGCGGAGATCTCACCGGCCGAGGCCCAGTTGGCGGCGGCCGCCGAACCGGGCGGAGCAGCCCGCCTGGACGTAGCGCTGCGGACCCTGGCCCACCACGTGGCCCCGCAGGAGGCGAACGACGCGCTCCTGCCACCGCTGCGAGCCGCACGGATCGGGGCCCGCGCCATCGAGGTGCTGCCCGAGGACCTCGCCCAGCAACCGGTGGCGCCGTTCGCTGCCGGACGGGGCGGCTGGTGGGTCCTGGCCCCGGACGCGGTCCTCCTGGACGAGGAGGCCGCCCGCGAGGTGCCGGCACCGTATCCGGGACTGGTCACGATCGGCAGCACCGAAGCAGGTGACCTCTTGCTGTTCAACCTCGCCCAGGTGCCTGCCGTACTGCTGGACGGTAACCCGGTCCATATCAGCGAGGTGTGCACCTCGCTCGCCCTGGAGCTCGGGATGAGCCCATGGGCAGGTGACGTTGAAATCGTCACGATCGGGTTCGGCGAGGACCTGCCGCAGCTGCTGCCCACCGCGCGGATCGCCCACATGCGCCAGGCCGCGCATGCACTGCGCGATCTGAGCGAACGGCTGCTGGAAGCGCACCAGATGCCCGAAAACCAGCATCAGCCGTACCTGCTGCTGTGCGCATCCACTCTGGACGCGGACACCGCCTGGGAGTTCGCCGACGTCATTGACAAGGCCGGGACGGTTCCCGTCACCCTCATCGCCCCGGCGAGCACGTCGGCCGCGCACTTCCCCGAGGCGGAGATCCTCAATGCCTCCCTCAGCGAGCCGCAGACCCTCGACCACGCCGGTACCGACATCACGGTGCAGCGCCTGGAGCATGCTGCCTACCTGCAGATCACTGCGGCGCTCGCCCTGTCCGGGCAGCCTGCCGAGGAAGCTGAGGGACCCTGGCAGGAGGTTCCGGACGAGTTCGACGTAGTGGCACCGACCGAGCGGGATCGCACGGAGGAGGCCGCGGCCCGAGAAGCCGACGAGGACAGCGATGCTTCCTCATCGACCCCTGTTGCTCAAAACGCGGGTGATGGTGAGGTGTTCCCGGCTCTGCTGGCGGCCACCGCCGATCCGTCATCACTGCGGCTCCTGCCCGGCACACCGGCCGACAGCCAGACCGACGGCGGCGAAGGGGAAGCTGCTCCAGCAGCCACAGGGGCGTCGCAATCCGATGTGGCGGACAGCGAGGCTTTGGCGGCTCAGCGCTCCCCCGCCCAGGAGGCGGACCACGCCCAGGCCCGCGACGACGACTCCGGCGCGCACGACTTCAATGCGCCGGAGATCCGGGTGCTGGGACCAGTGGAGGTGGACCGGGTCGGCACGACCGGCCACGGGCCACGCATCGCCCAGCTCGCCGCGCTCATGTTCTTCCGTCCCGGGCGTACCGCTGACGCGCTGTGCGCCGACATGGACCCGCTCAATCCCTGGTCGGTGAACACCCTCAACGCCCGGCTGCAGGGAATGCGTCGCGCCCTGGGCAACGACGCTGCCGGCAACGCCTATGTGCCTCGCCGCCGCAGCGGCGACGACCCCTACCTTCTCTCCCCCGCCGTGCGCTGCGACTGGACCCGGTTCCTCCAGCTCGCCGAGCGCGGCCTCCCGCAGGCGGCGGCGGGTCTTGCGGACCTCGAAAAGGCGCTGTCGCTCGTACGCGGCCGCCCCTTCGGCACCCGGCCGCTGCCGTGGGCCGAGCCTCACCAACAGGAAATGATCACGCGGATCATCGATGTGGCCCACACGGTGGCGGCCTACCGCACCCCGGCCGGCCCGCACCATGACCTCAGCGCCGCCCGGCAGGCCATCGCGACGGGGCTTGAGGTGGACGAGACCGCCGAGCTGCTGTACCGGGACTGGATGAAGATCGAAAGGGCAGCCGGGAACCGGTCCGGTCTGCACATGGCGATCTCTCGCGTCCAGCACGTCAACCGAACACTGGACTGCGACCTTGAGCTCGAGACCGAGCAGCTCATCCACGAACTCCTCAACCGCTCGGGCACGACAGCACGCAAGGCCCTGTAACCGTTGGTATACGGGCCGCGCGGTACACGCTCCTCGCTGCGGGAAACATCCCGAGCCGCGTAGGCAAGCAGTTCACTCAGGCCGCTTCGTTGGACGCGGGCGGCCGTGCACGCCACTTCGCGCGTGTTTCCCCGTACGGGCTGCGCAACCACGCACACGTGCCGGGCCAGGCCGACGTCCAGGCCGACAACTCCCCCATCATGGGCGCGTCCGGTGACGATGACCGGCCCGTGGATCGGGTCCAAGGCGATGCGTCGGCAGACGCTCGCCAGCACCCATGCGGTGATGATCTGCGCGAGCCCGATCGCGCGCCCGTCTCCGTGGATGTGCAGGAGAGCCCGCCGCTGGTACACGCCTTGGTCAACCGCGCCGGTCGTTCCGATGTGATCCCGGATCGTGGAGTGCGCACCGGGCCCGGGCAGGTCGAGTTCCGTGACGGTGGTGCCGGGGGCGACGCGCAGTGCGCGCACGGGTCCTCCTGATCCCGGTGACGGGTGCGCCGCTCGCAGATCGCTGTGCGCACTGACTGCGCCATGAGCATCCCGGCTGCGAATGCTGAGGTGACCTGCGGTCTCTCGATTGCGCAGCTGTTGGCGCTGACCGGATCAGTGTTGCGCAGTGACCAGCAGGGCGCGGCTTCTCACTTCTGTGACTGCGCGTGGTGGCGGATCAGTGCATGCCAGCGCCGCTCGAAGTCGGCGGCTTGCCCGGCAATGTAGTCGGGGGTGAGGGGCTTGTTGTGCTGCGCAGTGATCCCGTGGGCTGCGCACTCCTGCGCAATTGCGTCGAGCGATGGGGTTTCGTTGCGCACTCGCTGCTCCGCCCAGACGTTGTAGACACGGAAGGGCAAGAGGTAGCGGCGCAGGGTGGATGGGCTGACCGGTTTGCCGCCGCGACCGCTCATGCCTTTGTTGCTTGCGAGGTAGGCGGAGAGCTGCTCGGCCCTGGGTTCTTCGCCGAGTTCGGTCTGGTACTGCGTCCAGGCGAGGTAGTAGCGGTCGACGGTGGTGAGCGCGGCGGGCTCCCCGGTTGCGTCGTCTTCGCCCGACGGGTCGTCGATGGCGGCACTCACCCTGGGAGTGCGCTTCTCCGTGGCGGGGTGTGCGCCCGCGCCGGCGGCTGTCTCCTCGTACCCGCCTTCGTTCGGGAGGGGATCGTCAAAGGGCGTCTGTGGGGCGGGCTCGGCGGCTTCCCCGTCGGCGTGCGGCTCCGACTCGTCGAACTCGCGCTGCCGGAAGGTGGAGACGAAGACCTGAAGGTCCTCGCCCGTGATGGGCTGGCCGTTGGCGCCGGTGATCTGGTCCCGGTCGTAGACGTACGTGGCGAGGGCGGCGGCATCGGGGTAGGCCCCGTGCTCCTGCGCGTGCGCGAGCCAGGCGTTGTAGAAGTAGTCGCCCCATCCGTCGTCCGCGTCGGGCGGGGCTTGGGGTTCGGTGCCGTTCTCAGCTGAGGGAGTGTGGCGCTGCTTGAGGAGCTGCAGCAGGGGTTCGAGTTGCGCGTCGGACAGTGGCCCGCCGGCCGCGGTGGCGATGCCGTACTGGTCTTGGAGCCATAGAGCGAACTGCGCGCTCGTGGGCTCACATCCGAAGGCGGCCACCCAGGCCTGATAGGCGTCGGTGAGGTGTTGCGCGTTCCCTTCGCCTCCAAGGTCGTGCGACCGCTCCGGGTGCGCGGCAGGCGCCTGCTCCCCCGCCTGCG